>CALIMV010000075.1 GCA_938045275.1 uncultured Granulosicoccaceae bacterium | reverse complement strand
ACTTTCAAATAGCACGAGTGTAAAAATTGCGTTTCTAAACGATGCGGCTAACAGGGCGGGTGACAGAAATTTATTTATCGAATCGGTAACTGTGAATGGCAAGACGTTTTCAGCAGAAGGAGCACAACAGGAATCAATGTGCCCGCCAAACAATCTGCACAATGCCGGGCATTTATATTGCGCTGGAACTGTCGATATTGAGCTTGAAAACAAACTCGACTACAGCGTAGATCGCAATGCGCCATACACCGCAAGTTCGGCAAGTTTACTCTGGGTCCAGCAAAAAAAGAAAAAGCTATCTACAACTATAGCGCTTGAAAATGTACAAACACCGCAAGGCGATTTTCACACGGTCAGTTTTAATTTGGTCAGTAAGAACAGCCACGAGCTTGAAATAAACCTGAACACGTTCAGTTGCTGGCCGGACTGTATCGAACAGTGGCCTGAATGCGCATGGGAAGACGACCGTTCACAACAGAAAAGTATCACGTTTCCATTGCGTCGATCACAGAACAAGCGCGTGGATTGTCACTACGAAAGTATTTCAATATCTGAACGATCGCTGATCAATGCTATTTATGCCAGTCTGCCGAACCTGTTGCATGAACTGAGCGATCAAGCCAAGAACGCCAAGCAAGAGGTCGTCGTACGGCGTTGGCAGGAACGAATTGCGGGTCTTGACTCACGCATTGAAACCAGTGTGTACAGTATTGATGCAACCCCGTTTCAAATCAATGAACAATATTCTCAATCTGTCAGGCAGCCGTCAGTGTTGGTCAGTCCACCTGTTACTACAAACGATGTTCATACAATTGCCAGATTGGCCAGCGATGCGGGCTTGTCTTTGTCGCAGCTGCTTATCGGTGGTGCGCCAGTGCAGCAATTTCCAGATTTACAAAGTGACGCGGCAATGCCAATAGAGCGTCAACTTGAAAAATTGTTGATTCACCCGGTTTATCAGGTTTATTAACCAGTATCTGAACGAAGACGCCAGCTTCGGGTAGATATCTTTGCGTTATCGCGCAGCAGTGGAGTTTGATATGAACAGGCGAACCTTATTAAAATCGATTGCAGCTACATTGACACTGCCAGCAGGACTTTCTGCTATGCAGACATTGATGGCCGCTAACGGAGTTGCAAACGGTCGTCGGCTTGTACTGGTCGAACTTAGCGGCGCCAATGATGGGCTTAATACATTGGTGTCTGTAGACAACGACGACTATCATCGCTTGCGCCCATCAATTGGCTTAAACAAAAATGACGTCATCGCAATTGGCGAGCAGTTGGCATTCCACGCAGCATTAAAGCCGTTGATGCGTTTATGGGATCAAGGTGAGCTGGCCTGGGTACAGGGTTTGGGATACCCACAGCCCAACCGATCGCACTTTGCCTCCATCGCATTGTGGGAGTCGGGTGGTGATGGCGATAAAGCTGGTAGAAGCGGATGGATGACTCATGACATTGAACACCAGCTTGGTCGCATTGTAAGCGACGCGCATGGTATCAGTCTCAAAGGTGATTTGAGTTTGTTTAACAGCCAAAGTGGACGTTGGATGTCGCTACAATCAACCAGCCAAATTGAATCTGGCAATGTGGTTTTACCAGGCGCTGGGAAACAGTACAACAAGACGCTCGATCTGGTTACAGGAAAAATGCAGGAGTTGCATCACATAATGGGTAGCCTTTCTGAAAAAATTCGAAATGCGCCAACAGTAATCGAATTGCCAGGTGGTGCACTCGGGGATCAACTCGCGCAAGTCCTGCAAATGATCCAGGCGGGTGTCGATACCCCCGTATACCGTGTCCAGCTTGGAGGCTTTGATACTCACGATAATCAACTAGGTCGGCATGCACAGTTGTTAAAGCGCTTGTCTGCTGCAATTAACGGTTTTTCTCGCGCGTTACAATCCGATGGTGAATGGAACAATACGCTGGTCATGACCTACTCAGAGTTCGGTCGTCGTGCAGCTGAGAATTTATCGGGTGGAACCGATCACGGCACAGCTGCGCCACACTTACTTACTGGTGGTCGTATAAGAGGGGGGCTGTACGGTACAACACCTGATTTGTCAGAGCTAGTCGATGGTGATCCGGCGTTCACTCTGGATTATCGGTGTTTGTATGAGCGTGTATTGAGCGATTGGTTCGACATTGATAACAACCGATTTGCTGACTTTTCTACGCCTGAACTACAAGAATTGATAAGCTGAAGCGTCTTGCTTGTACGCTGTAGCGGTGCAAAGCATTTACATCGCTGGTGTCTATGTCCTAAACTGTAGGCCATGAAATCAGCACGACGAAATAATGGATAACGGCCTGCACCGCTCCAGCAACGAAGCCGTTGTTGTCGAAAACCTACACAAACAATTTGGCGACCTGGAAGTGCTACGCGGTGTGTCGCTGCGAGCGCATGAGGGTGACGTGTTGTCCATTATTGGCTCCAGCGGCTCGGGTAAAAGCACGCTCTTACGTTGCATAAATTTGCTGGAGCTCCCAACCAGTGGTGAAATTAAAGTCGCAGGAGAAGCCATCCTGTTCAATAAAACCAAGAAAGGGCTTGTACCGACCGACATCAAGCAGGTAGAGCGGTTGCGCACCAAGTTAGGCATGGTGTTTCAAAGCTTCAACTTATGGTCACATATGACTGTCTTGCAGAATGTGATGGAAGTCCCGATTCATGTTCTCAAGCTGCCCAAAGCTGAGGCACGTGAGCAAGCAGAGCATTTCTTGAATCGCGTTGGATTGTGGGAAAAACGCGATCAGTTTCCAGCCTTCCTGTCGGGTGGACAGCAACAGCGGGCTGCAATAGCGCGTGCGCTGGCAATAGGGCCGCGTGTTATGCTTTTCGATGAACCTACGTCGGCACTTGACCCAGAATTGGTCGGAGAAGTGCTGAAGGTCATCAAAGACCTGGCCAACGAAGGACGTACCATGATTCTGGTAACACACGAAATGAAATTTGCCAGAGATGTATCCAATCAAGTGATATTTCTGCACAACGGTTTAGTCGAAGAGTCGGGTACATCGCAGCAAGTGTTTTATGAAACTCAGAGTGAACGCTGCAAAGCGTTTGTGTCTTCGATACATTAGTTTTCATGTTATCGATTCCGTAAATTGAGTTTTATGGCGAAAATAGACCGGTTAAGCAGTTTCGGTATCAATATCAGGAGAAAGTGACAATATGAAGAAACTAATTCAATCAATCGCATTAACGACGGTTTTAGGCATGGGCACTAATGGTGCTGTAGCAGATATCCGTCTTGGCTTGGACTCCGCACCATACCCGCCGTTTTCAGAGACTAACGAATCAGGAGAGCTGGTTGGTTGGGAAGTTGAAATCGGTGCTGCGTTGTGCGAAGCCATGGGTGAAACATGCGAAGTTGTGCCAGTGGCTTGGGACGGCATAATCCCAGCATTATTGGCCAAGAAAATTGACGCCATTGTAGGTTCAATGTCGATCACTGAAGAACGCATGAAAACCATTGCTTTTTCAGACAAGTACTACAATACTCCAGCCGCGATTGTTGCAGCAAAATCAAGTGAGATTGATGGTTCGCCTGAGAGCATTAAAGACTTGGTGATTGGAGTACAGGTTTCCACCACTCATCAGAACTACACCGAAGTACATTACGAAGGCATTGCTGGAAGCGTAAAAACGTATCAGAACTTTGATGAACATAATCAGGATTTGGTTGCCGGACGTGTAGATGCTGTTGTCGGTGATTCTCTGGCTTTTGCTGATTTTCTGGCAAGTGATGCAGGAGCCGACTTTGAAATTAAATCGTATTTAACTGACGCTGCCGTTTTTGGCGCAGGTGTTGGTGCTGGCATACGCCAGGAAGACACTGAACTGGTTGAAAAATTCAATGCAGCGATCAAGAAAATTCGCGAAGATGGCAGTTACGACGAAATTTCCAAAAAATACTTCGACTTTGATATCTATGGTGAATAAATAAAAGCCGGATGTATTCATGCTGACTAACTCTTAGAAGATCAATTCGGTGGCAGTTCGTGCCACCGAATACCTATCATAATATGAGTGATTTATTTGCTAACTGGCAATTACTGTCCTTCTCTGACGGTGGCTGGGGTTGGCGTATGCTCGGTGGCTTCTGGAGCACAATTCAAATTGCAGTAGGTGCTTATGTGCTTGGCTTGACTATCGGGCTATTTGGTGCACTGGGTAAACTGCATGGTAGTACGATCACCCGTTGGTTACTGGAAATCTACACAACGTTAATACGCGCTGTGCCTGAATTGGTGCTGATATTACTGTTGTACTATGCGGGAACCGGCGCAATTAACTCCTTGTTGGATGCTATGGGGCATCCTCCAATCGATATCAGTGGTCTGGTTGCGGGTATCGCAGTGCTCGGCATTGTACAGGGTGCCTACGCGACAGAGGTTATTCGGGGTGCAATACGCGCTGTACCTCGTGGACAGATAGAAGCGGCGCAAGCCTTCGGCATGTCGTCTATCACTACCCTGCGACGAGTCACTATTCCCGCCATGATTCCTCACGCTATACCGGGATTGGCCAACCTGTGGTTAATTGTCGCGAAAGACACAGCCTTGCTGGCCGTAGTTGGTTTTTCTGAGCTTGCTTTGGTTACACGTCAGGCTGCAGGTGTTACCCATGCGTACTGGGTCTTTTTTCTGGCCGCAGGAGCGCTTTACTTGTCGCTTACGTTATTTTCCAACCTGTTATTCAAACGTTTGGAAAAACACGCCCGTCGTGGCCAACCGGAGCTAAGCTAACACTATGGTTTGGTCCTGGATACCAGAATATTTACCCAAATTCATGGACGGGCTATTGGTCACGCTTCAATTGCTGAGTCTGTCGATTATTTTTGGTATGTTGTTCGCAATCCCCATTGGTTTAGTGCAGGTTACCGGGCCTCGATGGCTCGCTATCATAGCGCGCGGCTTTTGTACCGTGGTTCGCGGAACACCTTTGCTGATTCAGCTGTGGTTGTTGTACTACGGTTTGGGTTCGCTGTTTCCGTCAATACCAGGTATTCGCGAGAGTTTTATGTGGCCGATTCTGCGAGAGGCTTTTCCCTTTGCATTGTTAGCATTCACAATAAGTGTGGCAGGTTATGAAGGTGAGATTATGCGTGGTGCATTTAAAAGTGTACCCAAGGGTGAGCTCGAAGCTGCCCGAGCATTTGGTATGAGTCGGTTCACTGTATTGAGAAGAATTTGGTTGCCTCGGGCATTTCAGAATGTTTTGCCAACACTTGCCGGTGAGTTTGTTCTGACACTCAAAGCCACGCCATTGGCAGCAACCATAACTGTTTTCGAGGTATATGGCATTGGTTCAATAGTGCGACAGGAAACTTATCGAATATACGAACCCTTGTTGTTTGTAGCAGGTATTTATATTGTTTTGACGGGTATTATTGTGGTGTTTTTCCGTTGGCTGGAGCAAAGAGTTCCGCAACCCGTATAGTAGTAACGTGCATAATTTACGCTGCGTTGGCAAAAGCGGCAATACAATCTACAATTTTTTGGCAAGCCCCCTCAAGTTTGTCATCATCGACGCATAAGCCGACTCTTACCAAACTAGCACCAGCTTGTCCAAAGCCATCGCAGGGTAGTGCAGCCACATTGTATTCGTTCAGTAATCGCATACTAAATACATAAGCTGAGACCCCAAGCTCTGAGACATCAATTAACATGAACATCCCATGCCCTGAATCGTGCAGCGTGGCCACACGAATATCCTGAAATATGGTTGTAGCCAATTGTCGGCGACGGGATAAGGTGTCACGTACCAATTCTGGTGTTTGAGTGGATTGCTCAATAGCAACTACGGCTGCTTTCATTATGAACGGTGGTAAGCCGTAGTGCATGCACATGGATAGATGGGCTAAGTGTGTTGCAACTTCTGGTGGTGCAACTGTCCAACCAATGCGCCAACCTGTCATGCGGTGTGACTTGGACAATGAACCGATAGTTATTAGAACATCGTCGGCACCAGGTGAATGATGGGGAAGGTCGTTGGGGCTGACTGCTACGATGTCGAGATAGACCGTATCAACAATAAGCCATATGCTGTGTTTAACACACAACGAAACTACAGTGGCGAAATCTTTCTCGCTGTAACATGTACCCATTGGGTTGTTCGGAGAGTTCAAAACAATGGCTTGCGTCTTATCGGTAATGGCGTTGGCAATATCGCCAGTGTCGAGCTGGTAGTTGTTTTCTCTGGTTACCGGAATGCTAACAAGCGTTGCCCCAGAGGAGCTAAAAGTGGCCGCATACGTAGTGTAATAAGGTTCCGAAATAATAACTTCATCTCCTGATTCCAATAACACTTGCGCGGTTGCAAACAGCGCATTCTGAGCACCTGCGAAGCTGGTGCAATTCTCAGGAGTTGTGTGTTGCCCCGTTAAACTTGTGTGATAGCGAGCAATGCTTGCGCGTAGTTCTGGGGTACCGTTAACGTCGGTGTAGTGATGATCGCCGTTTTGGAGGCTTTCAATTGCTGCATTCACAATGGTCGATGGCGTTTGTTCATCGGCTTCCTGCCCAATGCTAAGCAGTACAATATCTTCGCCTGCCGCTGCGCGTTTGCAAGCCATTTCATGAACTTCCCACGGATCGCCTTCGGCGTCATCGGAAGGCTTTACTCGTTCTGTCAAAGATGCGTATTTCATTGCAAAATTATAGCTGACACAGCTTGGCTGTGGCAGCTAAGTGGGCTCAATACATATACTTCATTTACATGTTGTGCTCAATAAATTTTGTGGCTGAGACAGGGCCACCGTAATACCCATTGTCGGCTCGGCGTTGGCAGGGTCCATTTGAAAAATGGCAATCAGTATTAATATGGCGGACACAATCGCCGGCAACGGATTTGCGAGGTTTTTCCGGGTAGAATTACCAAATTTTGCATTAGTTGCCAAATTTTTAGCTGCTCTGTGCTTTACTCGGCGAAGTATGTGGCTGTAGTCGGTATGATGCATAGCTCGTTTTGCTGTGTTGTGATGAGTACAATTAAACCAGCGCAAAGCGACGACACATTAGCGCTAATTCGCTTCAATTGGGAGCAATTCTGACCAATTATGACAACTGACAAATCAAGCCGTACCATTGTGCTGGTTGAGGACGAACCGGCTTTGCGTGACAACTATCGTCTGGCTTTGGAAAAAGCTGGCTATGCTGTTAAAGATTTTGCTACAGCAGATGCTGCATTGCATGCAGTGAAAACCAGCATGCCTGACTTAGCCATCATTGATATCGGACTGGGCAATGACAGTGAGGCCGGTTTTGCGTTATGCCAGGCATTTCGAAATTTATCTGATCGTTTGCCTATTTTGTTTTTGACCGCACGAGATAGCGAACTCGATGTTATTTCTGGTTTGCGCTTGGGCGCCGATGATTACCTAACGAAAGACATTAGCCTTGCTCAAATAATCACCCGTGTAAATACATTATTGCGACGCGTAGAGGTATTAAGTAAATCGGAAACTCCGGCTGTACAAAGTATTGGGCCATTGTCTATCGATCAGGACAGACTCGTTGTGTTGTGGCGTGAAAAATCCGTGGATTTAACTGTCACTGAATTTTGGCTGATTTCCTGTCTGGCCAGTCAGCATGGTCAAGTTAAAAGCCGACAACAGTTAATGGATGCAGCTAACGTGGTACTTGATGATCAAACCATAACGGCACACATTAAGCGCATTCGAAAAAAGTTTTTGAGTATCGATAAAGACTTCAATTGCATTCAAACTGTTTACGGACTCGGTTATCGTTGGGTGGAAGGTCTGGATTACTAGTTAAATGAACTTGCGAACGCAAATGCTGCTAGCAGGTGCACTTACGTTGGCAGTGCCTGTTATTGGATGGCAAAGTGTAAAGCAACTCGATGAATCTTTACGGCAAACGCGAGTGGATGCGCAATCACTAAAGGTGGCCAACGCGCGACTTGCTTTGGCTGAAGCTGACGCATTGCGTGACGTTTTGCAATTGAGTCGTACAAAAGCAAAGTCAACTGATTTGTACGCAGAAGCTGCGGACTTTCCGATGTTTGTTGACGGTTATGATGACGAATGGCAAATTTTATCCTCGCCTTCGTTAGTGTACAAAAACAATGAAGATCAGTTGCGCTTACGGCTTGCCACTCGTGGTAATCGACTTTATGTATTTGCTGATGTACGTGATGATGACGTCGTATATCACAAACCACCTGCGCCACGTTTTGATCTTGCCGAGGGTGAGTCGCTCGACAGGCAAGCCATGCTGGTCAATGGTGATGCACTCGAGTTATTAATTACTGATTCCCGTAATCAGGTTGAACATGCTCTTTTTCGAACAGTGGCGCCGGGACCCGTTGTGGGTATGAGCGCATCCGGGAACAGTAACGGACGACTCTCTGGTCGGCGACTTGCGCGCTACAAAGGATTTTGGGCAGCCACACCGCAAGGATTTCATCTGGAACTGAGCA
The DNA here is from genome assembly GCA_938045275.1 of uncultured Granulosicoccaceae bacterium. Taxonomy (GTDB): domain Bacteria; phylum Pseudomonadota; class Gammaproteobacteria; order Granulosicoccales; family Granulosicoccaceae; genus Granulosicoccus. The sequence continues at coordinate 23,949 of CALIMV010000075.1, read as the reverse complement.
TGCCACTGCCGCCACCTTCGTCTGTTTTTGGTTTAGCGTTTGTTGATGTTGACTCGACTGATGAATCACGCATGCGCTGGTTAGGTACATCGAACCCGATATCGATGGCAGCACTTCATAAGGGTGAGGCAGCTAACATCAGCGGTAATATTTTCTTTGCATCGCGAACGGCTGATGAACGCTTGGCTCCGTGGGTGACACGTGGAACGCGAGCGCGTTTGTTTGATCGACAAGGTCGTCTGTTATCAGACATTAATTCTTTGTACGAAAAAACCGCGGAAGAATATCAGTACGATCCGGCTTTGCGTGGCTTTTTCAATGCGATTTTATTTCGCATATTTGCTTACTTTGTTACGGACACGCAAATTAACGGACAACCTTTCAAACTAATGAATGGCTTGCACTTGCCACCTGAAGATGTTGACGAGCTGGCAGAAAAACAAGCCGAAACCAAGCACTATGTTACTCACGAGCGCGATATCGTTTTAGGCACTTTGGTACCTGTGGGTGGAGATGAGCCCACGGGCTTTTTGTTATTCGAGTCTAATGAAGATTTAGCATCAGCTTATTCTGCCAGCAGCGTTGCACGTCTGTTTAGCCTGTTAACTCTGGTCAGTTTGCTGGCAGGATTGGTTTTGCTGGTTTACGCCAGTCTGCTCTCTATGCGCATACGCTCACTTTCACGTTTGGCTACCAGAGCGGTAGCTGAAGACGGGCGGGTACGTGGATTGCCACAAAGCGACGCAAAAGATGAGATTGGCGATTTGTCTCGTAAGCTTAGCGCGTTGCTGGAACGCTCTGCAAACTATACCAAGTACCTTGAAGCCTTATCCAGTCGCCTGTCGCACGAGCTGCGCACACCTTTAAGTGTTGTGAAAACATCAATTGAAAATATGGACCGCGATAGACTCGATGCCGAAACAGTGCGTCTGATGGATCGAGCCAGTGGTGGTGCAGATCAACTCGGGGCGATTATTCGTGCTCTGGTCGAATCCACCCGACTGGAACAAACCGTACAACAATCGCAAATGCAATTTGTTGACTTAATGGCATGGTTTCACGGATCAATCGCTCGATATAAGCAGGTTTACCCAAACACGCGAATAGAATCACAAGTCACTCGCGCTTCCGGACGGCAGGAAAAAATGGTGGTTTACGCTGCTGCCGAATTGCTAATACAAGCGTTCGATAAGCTAGTGCATAATGCTGTAGGGTTCAGCAATGACGAATCGATCACGTTGTTACTCGAATCGTTTGTCGAAAATGGTCGAGAGATGGTGTTGCTGGGCGTTGCCAATAACGGTCCTCATATTCCAACTGAACTCCAGGCACAGTTATTCGACCCTATGTTCTCAGATCGTGTCAGCGACGATGGTGAACTTCATATGGGGCTTGGTCTGTACATTGTTCGAATGATTGCCGAATCTCATCAGGGCCGCGTTGATATTCGCAATACCAGTAACGGTGTTCAAGTGGGTTTGATCATACCGCTCTAAGGTTTCCTATGCGACAATAGGGCATGACTGAATCTGCTCCAATTATCAGCATTAAAGGGCTGACCAAAACCTACGACAATGAGCACCAAGCCTTAAAAGGCATTGACCTGGATATTCGCGAGGGTGAGATACTCGCGCTGCTTGGTCCTAATGGTGCCGGCAAAACCACGTTAATTTCGGCTATTTGTGGTTTGGTTTCACCATCGTCCGGTACTGTCACGGTTGCTGGTTACGACATCATAAAAGATTTTCGAAAAACGCGAGAGATGATTGGTCTCGTACCTCAAGAACTTACCCTTGGTGCGTTTGAGCGGGTTGGCAACACAGTGGCGTTTAGTCGTGGCCTCTTCGGCAAAGCACCCAATGCCAAGTTTATTGATGACCTCCTGGATGAACTGACACTGGGAGACAAAAAAGATAATATGGTTCAGCAACTCTCTGGTGGTATGAAACGCCGTGTGCTTATTGCCAAAGCCCTGTCACATGAACCGCAAATATTGTTTCTGGATGAGCCCACTGCCGGTGTTGACGTGGAGTTGCGAAAAGACATGTGGTCTATTGTTGAGCGCTTACGTCAAAGTGGGGTTACTATTATTCTCACTACACATTACATAGAAGAGGCTGAGGAGATAGCCGATCGTGTGGGTGTGATCGCGGGTGGTGAATTGTTAGAACTGGAAGATAAAAAAACCCTGATGGAAAAACTGGGTAAGAAACAATTGGTTGTTGAGCTGAAAAATGGCATCAATACTATACCTTCGGAACTTGGCGAATACGGGCTTGAGCTGGCGAACGACGGACTTAAACTGACCTATACCTTCGATGCCAGGCAAGAGCGTACCGGTATGACGACCCTGCTAACCAGTTTGTCGCAGGCTGGTTTGGTGGTTACCGATTTGAATACTCGTCAGAGCTCGTTAGAAGATATTTTCGTAGACATCGTAAAAGCAGACGCATGAATACACAAGCCGTAAGAGCCATCTACACAGCCGAGATGCGTCGCACGAGAAACACCCTATTACAAAGTGTTGCTGCACCGGTTATATCCACTGCACTGTATTTCGTGGTATTCGGTTCGGCCATTGGTTCTCGAATTGAGTCGGTCGATGGCGTGGCCTATGGTGCTTTCATAGTGCCAGGGTTAATGATGCTTAGCTTACTGACACAAAGCATATCAAATGCATCTTTCGGCATCTTTTTCCCCAAGTTCACTGGCACTATCTACGAGGTAATGTCTGCGCCAATATCGTTTTTCGAAATACTGATTGGCTATGTAGGCGCGGCTGCTACCAAATCAATGATATTGGGTGTTCTTATCCTGATAACCGCCACTTTTTTCGTAGATCTGCGCATTGCCCATCCGTTCTGGATGCTCGGGTTTTTTCTACTTACTTGCGTATCGTTCAGTTTGTTTGGATTTATTATCGGACTATGGGCCGACAATTTCGAAAAGCTCCAGCTTATCCCTTCATTGGTTATCACACCATTGGTGTTTCTTGGCGGTAGTTTTTATTCTGTTGATATGTTGCCTGCGTTTTGGCAGAAAATTTCATTGTTAAACCCCGTGCTGTATCTGATTAGCGGCTTTCGATGGAGTTTTTTTGAAGTATCAGATGTTGGCGTGGGAATAAGTTTGTCAATGATTCTTGTATTCCTGTTGGTTTGTATCGCGATTGTTTGGATAATGTTCAAAACGGGATATAAATTAAAACCCTGAGCATTAATCATCAACGGTTGATGGTGCACCAAGCTCGCGCGAACGATCTATGCGAACACTTAACAATATAACCGGTACCAAACCAACGACAACAATCAATAGCGCATAAATGGCGCTTTGGCCGATCAGTTCATCTGATGCATATTGATAGATTTGAGTTGCCAATGTGTCGAAATTAAATGGACGCAATACCAATGTGGCTGGTAATTCTTTCATACAGTCGACAAACACAACCAGTGCGGCCGTAAGGATACCGCCTCGAATTAACGGTAAGTGAACCTTGTGTAAGATCGTTCCAGGTGAATGACCTAACGAGCGGGCCGCATCGTCCATGTGCGGACTGATTTTTTTCATGCTGGCGTTGATAGAACCATACGCCATTGCCAGAAATCGGACGGTATAGGCAAACACCAGCGCGAACACAGTGCCACTGAGCAACAGTCCTGTAGAAATGCCAAACAAACGTTCGGCGAAGGCGTCAAGTGCGTTGTCGAAGGCTGCAAATGGAATAATGACACCGATGGCTAGCACAGCACCTGGCACGGCGTAGCCCATGCTTGCCAACCCAACGCTTATTTTCATGTTACGAGTTGGATGTAGTCGTTTACTGTAGCTAAGCAACACACCAACACACACCGCTGCTATTGCAGCAATAGACGACAGTCCAATACTGTGAAGAGCCGCTTGATGAAAATCTCGATTCCAGGATTGTTCGAAATACGTGATGGTGTAACCACCCAACACCCAGGCTGGAACAACAAAACCTAACAACACAGGTAGGGCACAAAACAACATAGCGGCAATGGAGAGCGGTTTCGATAGTTCTGTTCGAGCGTTAGGTCTGAACCGGCTTGACATCGGTTGAAAATTTTGTTGGTTGCGCCTACTGCTTTTCTCCAAGCCGATCAGCACCATAACGAAAATCAACAGCAGCGTTGCGATTTGTGCACCGCCGCCAAGATTATTCATACCAAGCCAGACATCGTAAAGCCCCGCACTTAAAGTGCGAACCGCAAAGTAATCCACCGTTCCGTAGTCGTTCAGTGTTTCCATCATCACTAAAGACAAGCCAACTACGATTGCAGGCCGTGCCATTGGAATGGCTACATGCAGGACTCGCGCAGATCGACTTACGCCCAGCGATCGGGCGGCTTCTGCAATGGATGCGGACTGTTCCAGAAACGCTGCGCGTGCGAGTAAGTAAACGTAAGGGTATAGCACCAGCACCATCATGATTATGGCGCCGGGTAGGGTGCGAATTGATGGGAAGTAATATTCGTTGGCAAGCTTCCAATCGAAAGTTGCACGTAGCAGACTCTGCACAGGTCCTGCAAATTCCAACAAGTCGGTATAAACGTAGGCAATGACGTAAGCTGGTACGGCAAACGGTAATAGCAAAGCCCAATTAAACAAGGCTCGACCGGGAAAATTGTGATGGGTTACTAGCCAGGCACAAGTGGTACCGATAGCCAAAGTGCCAATGGCCACGCCAATCATCAACAAAAGCGTGTTGATCACATACGAAGAGAGTACGGTTCTGAACAAATGTGGCCAGATATTTTCTTCGGGAAAAAACGCTAGCCACACAACGGATAAAAGTGGTAAGCAAACAACCGCAGCAACGATCAACGCCGCGTAAGACCAGCCGCTGCGTGTTCGTTGTACAGGCGTTGCAATCTGCGCTGATGTGACAAATTCATCAGTATCAAACTTTAATCTACCGCCATACGTTGCGGTAGTAAGCAGGCGTTTTTCGGTGTTGTCTGGCTTACTCATTAAGGCGATTTAACGACAGGTCGATTCAATAACAAAAATACCGATACGATGAAAAACAGTGAATGGCACACATGCTGTTAAAGAATAACCGGATAATCAGTTATCGTAGTTTACTTCGTCGGCCATGCGCGATGCATCGTTCCTGAATTTTGCGATTTGTTCCAATGATAGTGTGTCGTAAGTGAACTCTCCCCAAGACTGCACTAAAGCCGAAGGCTTAACACTTTGATTAACTGGATATTCATGGTTCACATCAGCATAGTGTTGTTGTGCCTCGGCTGAGGTCAAAAATTCCATGAGTTTGATAGCGTTGTCCTTATTAGGGGCGGATTTTGTCAGAGCAACACCGCTGATATTCATGTGCGTGCCACGATCGGCCTGATTCGGGAAAATCAAATCAACTGAGTTTGCCCATGCTGTTTGTTCTTTATCGGCTAGCATCGCACCCATGTAGTAAGAATTGATAATCGCAATATCGCATTCACCTTCAGAGATAGCTTTAACTTGCGCTCGATCGTTGCCTTGTGGTTTACGTGCCAGATTTTCTTTCATTCCTGACAACCAGTCCCGAGCGGTGTCGCTGCCAGAATGTGCAATTACCGATGCTGTCAAAGCTACCATGTAGCTGTGCTTTGCACTGCGTGTACAAATCTTTCCTTTGTATACAGGGTTGGCAAGATCTTCGTACCTTGTGGGTCTTGCCTGCGTCATACGATCTTTGGAAACAACGATGAGCCGCGCACGATTAGTTAATCCAAACCACATGCCATCGGGAGCGCGGAATTCGGAAGGGATATTAGCTTCGAGTATCTCACTACTGACCGGTTGGGTAACATCGGCCGCAACAGCGGCTTGCAGGTTACTGAAGTTGGACGTTAACAGCAGATCGGCCGGGCTATTCTTGCCCTCACTTTTTAGACGCTCGACCAGGCCTTTTTTCGCAAATACAGTATTGACTTCGATACCGGTCTGTTTTGTGAAACTCTCAATAATGGGCTCTATCAGGAAGGGCTGACGATACGAATAGACGTTGACCGATTCGGCCGCACTGACTGTGCTAACAGCTCCTAAACAGAGAATGAGTGCAGCGGCAGTACTTCGGATATTCATAGCGTGTCTCGTAGATGCATATCAGGTGAAGATAATAATACGAATAATTCTCATTAACAACCATAAGTATTTCGTGGTTATTGGTTGAAGCTAACGGTGGATTAGGTCAGCACCTCTGGTTGGATTGGATGCGAATGGTGAATGCGTGCCTTATACCCAGCCCGTAAAAATCGACCGAGTACAATGAGAAGAACTAGGTCAGCACACGAGCTCACACTGTATAAGTAGTCACATGACTCGGTTGCGACAGGCGCAGTCTTTAATAAGATAGAGATAGAGTGCGGTTGGCAGGTGTGTTGTCTAATAAACTGCAGCTGTCGGTATCGTCATCACCTTTTGCGGGGACAGTGCCTTTAGTACATGTGACTCTACTGGGTAAGCGGCAGGCATGAATATTCAACTACCACGTGCCTGAGGTTTGCACAGTCTCGCCAGCAGATGTCGTCGTGTATCGTACGCGCGATTGATCGGCGGTGTCCACGCCCACAAACAGGGCGGTACCATCCGAGCGGCTTGAATCCATTTGCCCACTGAAACTAGATTGAGTTCCGTTTAGTACCTGGCGCGCAACGTCAACCGAAAATGTTTCAGTTATGCCAGTGGCGTAGCTAACTGCTCCGGAACCAATCCACGTGCCAAGACCGTGTTTGAGCGTGCCATCGTATTGATACCGTATGTTTGCCAGATCGATACTGATCTGATCATCGCTCATCGAAAACACATTGATTTCGGTCAGATTTGTATAGACCGTTTCAGGATCGTCGATAGGCCCGGTAACTTGGTTTAACGAACTTCGCGTTTCTTTGATGGCGATATACCCATCAACAGACCAGTGTTCACCGTTGTTATAGTTTACTTCAAATGCTAGAGCCCTGAGTGTTTTGTTCAGACCTTCGCAACCTTGACCACAGGTTTGAGCGTGGCGTTGTAATAACGTGCCATGCGCGATGAAGTCAGCCATCGAGCAATTGTCAAATGTGGTAGTTCGTACTTCAGAGCCATGCTCATCCAAGACGATACTCTGCTGGACAGTACCGCCACCGGCACAGTCAATTGGCTGATCTGCTGCTGTAGCGGGATCGACTTGGAATTGGTCTCGCAATGTGTTTGAGAAGGCTATGTCCATTTGTGTATGCAGTTCTTCAAATGGTGGTTTTTCAATGAAACCAATAACAGCGCGCTTTTTTTGATGATGGTTGATTCGACTAAATGGAATCGATTGAAACCGACTAACAGGCACCGTTAATTCAAGGCTTTCCGGCGATACTTCATAGACCAGGTACTCAAGTTCGAGTTTTATAGCACCGCTACTGACTTGCATGGGGTTAGTTTGACGTAACTGCGGGTATAAATTTGAATTCACTATCTGGTCTTTTGTTATGTCGAATACAGCGATGAACGAACCGTTGAATTGATTAGGCATAATATTGTTTGTAGAAAGGCCATAATCTCCTGCGATGATCAAATTATCTTCAATATGGGCAAGTTGAATGCGGTGGCCAGCGACAAAGCTATAGTCCTGAAATTTATCTAACGCCACTGTTTTCTCAAAAGCACCGTCTAATGCAAAAACGGAAATTTCGAACCCGCTTTGAATGTCATTTGTTTTTAGCTCGGTGACAATGTACAGTTTTGAATTCACCACTTGCAGTGCATGAACATAGTTTGTTGCGTTATCACCTGGTAAAACAAAAGCCCACCATTGACGACCATCGTTTTGCCATGCCCGCAATAATCTGGTTTTAGCCTGATAACAGAACGTCACGTTATTGTCGGAAACATCAAATAGGCATTCTGACGGCAAACCACCCACTACGTTTGGCGATAAGTTCTCGCTAGAATCTATATCATCGGCAAGTGGCTGTATCGTGTTGTTGTCTGTGTTAGGCGACTGTTGATCGTTACCGTCGTCATCTTGCAAGGAATCGCTAGTATTGACGGATGTGGTGTCATTTAAGATTGTGGCGCCGGTGTTCTGGTTACTTGAAGTTGATTCGATGAGAGGGTTGTCCGGACCCACAACAATGATTGAATTATTCCTGTCAGTTGAATCTGAGCTGTAGTTGCTACAACCCGAAACCAGCGCCATTGCACAGAGCGCAATTAGCAAGTCCAAATTGTTACTTGCATACGATTTCATCTTCACAAATTCAGTCGAGCGTTTTGATCGTCTCATAAGAATTTACTCGTAGTGTCCAGAACAGGGTTTTTTTAAAACCCATTACAACCTCAAGGTGGCGTAAAGAACTAACAAGCGTCATCCGTGCTGACAAACTTAAAACAAGTAGAATTGGATACAAGAAGGGTAGCACCGGTGAAATTAATGCAACGTGTCTAAACGTTAAACGCTTACTTAAAAGTAATTTTGGCGGGTTTTTTCACCGTACTATCGCGGTGCAATTGATCGTTAATCTGTAGAAGCAGACTCAACCGTAGCTATGTTTTGTTGATCGGGTTTTAGCTGTCTGAGGATTCCACGCTTAGGCGCGAATAGAAAGGCTGCAATGAACAACACGGTTAACAATACAACGATTGTTGGCGCAGGAGCACTGTCGATGTGATAACTGCCTAATATGCCCAATACTGCGCTTAGAACAGAGACAATAATTGCAACAAACAGCATTCGCTCGAACCTGTCAGTTAGCAGGAAACTGATGGCACCTGGTGCGATTAATACTGCTATTACCAGAATGATTCCAACAGCTTTGATTGATGCGACGATAACTAGCGACAACAACGTCAATAAACCGTACTGCATATGACGTGTATTGATACCAATGACACCAGCATGTTGGGGGTCAAACGCAAACACCAGAATATCGCGACGTCGAACCAAAAATACCACCAAAACAAATATAGTGATTACACCAGTTTGCAGTATGTCGTTCCAAGACAAGCCGAGTAAATTACCAAACAGCACATGGTCCATATGCAAGTTAGTGCGTACGTAACTAAATAACACAATACCCAGAGCGAACATGCCGCTAAACACCACCCCCATGACGGTATCCTCTTTAAGTCGGCTGTGCTCGGTTAAGTACCCTGTGGCAACGGCGCATAACATGCCGGATATAAATGCGCCCAATAGCATTGGCAGGCCTAGGATATGAGCAACCACAATACCGGGCAGTACCGCATGGGATACAGCGTCTCCCATTAACGACCAGCCTCGCAGTACAAGCAGGCACGACATAACGGCAGCGGGTACAGCCACTGTCACGCCAATGGCCAGCGCTTGCTGCATAAACTCATATTGAAATGGCTCTGTAAACCAGTTCATACGTGGGACGACCCTTGGTGTTGATTTTTCAATGCCATCGATCGTTCTTGCAGTGCTGTTCGGTGTTCGCGAGCGCGTCGTCTGTTGGCAAGTAACCCGTGTTTGGGAGCAAACAGAAACGCCAACAGAAACAGCAGAGTTTGTAGTAGAACGATAATGCCGCCGGTGGCACCGTCTAAAAAATAACTAATGTAGGCACCGCCTGCGCTACTTGTGGCGCCGATGAATATGCTGAGCATAATCAGTCGTGAGAAGCGATCGGTTAACAGATAGGCGGTCGCACCTGGAGTGACTACCATGGCGATCACCAAAAATGCCCCGACCGTTTGTAACGCTGCAACAGTTGAGGCACTAAGCAGGGTGAAGAACATGACCTTGATAGCATTGGTGCGCATACCAATTGAGCGTGCATGCGACTCATCAAAGAACACCACCATGATGTCTTTCCAATAGAGTATGAGTAGTAGAAGCGTTAGACCCGAGATGATAACCAATTGCAATGCATCCGTCGGGGTAACCGCAAGTATGTTGCCAAATATTATGGTGTTGACATTGACAGATGTTGGCGATAACGACACAAGAAATAATCCGAGCCCAAAAAAACCGGTGAAAACCAGACCAATAACGGCATCGTTTCGTAACGAGGAGCGTTGAGAGATGAATAACATTGCCGCTGCGGCCAATCCGCCTGAGATAAAAGCACCTAGAGAATAGGGCAGACCAAGCATGTACGCTCCGGCTACACCAGGTACTACCGAGTGAGACAATGCGTCACCGATCAGTGACCAGCCTTTGAGCATCAGGTAAGCTGAAAGGAACGCGCAAACAGTACCCACCAAAGCACTGACCCAGATCGCAGTAAACATGTAATCATAGTTAAATGGTTCTAGTAGTGTACTCATGGTTGTTGACTGGCGTCGTCGCCTTTGGTGTTTTCTTCGCCATTGTTTGCGTCATCACCGTAAAGTACCACTGGTCTTTCATCATCGGAAATTACGGTGACTTGTCTTGGGTCATCGTCGTCATGAAGATCGTGACCGGTAAGTACATGAAAGCGTAAGGTGCCACCGAACGCTCGATGTAAATTCTTTTGAGTAAACACTGTTTCAGTTTCACCAAAGTCGAGCACTGTGCGGTTAATCAGAATGACCTGATCACAAAATTGCGGCACACTACCAAGATTGTGAGTCGATACTAGAATGACATGGCCGTCGTCTCTCAGGCTGCGCAGCAATTCTATAATAGCGTCCTCACTATTTACATCTACGCCCGTGAACGGTTCATCAAGCAGTATAACTTCGCCTTCCTGAGCCAGGGCTCTGGCAAGAAATACACGTTTTTTTTGTCCGCCTGATAGCTCGCCTATCTGACGTTTTCGATAAGCGGTCATGCCGACGCGCTCCAACGCAATATCCACTTTCGTGTGATCGATTTTGGATGCGATACGAAGCAATCCCATGTGTCCATATCGTCCCATCATCACTACGTCTTCTACCAGAACCGGAAAATTCCAATCGACTTCTTCGTTTTGCGGTACATAAGCCACAGTGTTTCTTGCTAGCGCTTTGCCGGCAGGGCGGCCGAGGATGGAAACATCACCAAAACTCAATGGCACAAAGCCCATAATGGCTTTAAACAGGGTTGATTTGCCGGAACCGTTAATACCCACTAATGCACAAATAGTGGATGTAGGGATTGCGAAGTTTGCATTCTCAAGGGCGACGTTTCCATTGCGGTATATGACTGTCAGGTTGTTGGCCTCTATGCCACACACGCCATCACCACAGGATTGATAAGCGCGTACGCGTGCTCTATCTGCTGCGGTGTCGCCAACACCTGCACCGGATTGTGTTGTAGTGTCAATCACTCACTTCGCTCAATCAGTAAACCGGCCACAATGGTTTCAGTGGTCTTTCTGATTAAATCCAAATAGGTTGGAACTGGTCCGTCAGATTCACTTAGAGAGTCCACGTACAAAACGCCACCATAGTGAGCACCTGTTTCTCGTGCTACTTGCTCTGCAGGCTTTGGCGAAATGGTGCTCTCGCTGAATACGGCACGAATTGATTCTTTGTTCACTGTATCGATCACCTTTCGAACTTGCGAGGGTGTTCCTTGTTGATCTGCGTTGATTGGCCACAGATATAATTCTTTTAAACCAAGGTCTCTGGCCAGATAACTGAATGCGCCTTCACTGCTCACAAGCCATCGATGTTGCTCTGGGATGTCATCGATTTGTTCTCGTAGTGGTGCAATCAGTTGTTCAATACTTTCTTTGTAGGCCTTTGCGTTAGCGTTGTAAATATCGGCATTGGCCGCATCGGCATTAGCCATAGCGGCGGCAATGTTGTCCACATAAATTAATGCGTCCGATGGGCTCATCCAGGCGTGCGGGTTAGGCTTGCCAGTGTATGGGCCTAGATGAATATCGATTGGCTCTACGCCATCGCTGACAACAACATTTGGTACATCGCCGAGCTGTTCCAGAAATTTTTCGAACCACAATTCGAGTCCCAGCCCATTCCATAGAACCAGGTCTGCTTTGTCTGTACGCACAATGTCTTTCGGTGTTGGCTGGTAGTTGTGTATTTCGGCTCCTGCTTTGGTCACCGACAACACGAGAGCGGCGTCGCCTGCGACGTTGCTTGCCATATCAGCGATAACAGTAAAGGTGGTAACCACTCGCAATTTATCTTTAGCCGGTGATTTATCGTCGGCACAACCAAATAATGCGGCTAGCGACAGCAACGCAAGCCAGGTTGCCATAGACCGTATTGTTAGTAATTGAAATTTAGCCATGGCTTAGTTTATACTTTTTAGCTAAATAATCAAAGCACTTGCTATACTATGGCCACCGACCAGCCGCGGAGCTTTCCCCCAATTGCCCTCTAAGCGCAATAACCTTGATCGAACCCTGCAGCCAGCTGACCAGCAAGCACAGGCTTTTGAGCGTGTGCGTGAGGCACATCAAATGGAAGCGACAGAGGACTATGTAGAGCTAATTGATGATTTGATCGCTAATCAGGGCGAGGCGCGTTTAGTTGAAGTAGCCGAACGTTTGGGAATTTCGCAGCCCAGTGCCAGTAAAACGCTGGCTCGTCTGCAACGCGATGGATTTATCACAAGTGCGCCGTATCGTTCCATTTTTTTGACCGATAAAGGCAAAGCACTTGCTGACAAAAGTCGCGCTCGCCATGACATTGTTTTTCGGTTTTTATTGGCAATTGGTGTTAGTGAGGAAACGGCAAAGCACGACTCTGAAGGTGTAGAGCATCATGTTTCTGACGAAACATTACACATTTTCCAGCGCATAATCGATAAACACAATTAGACACCATGACAAACCGGCTCACAATACGACAACCTGACGACTGGCATTTGCATTTACGTGATGGTGTTATGATGGAGAGTGTAGTAGGCGTGACTGCACAGCATTTTTGTCGGGCGATCATTATGCCGAACCTGGTACCGCCGGTGGTTTCCGAAGCTGATGCACGTGCTTATGCAGCGCGGATAGAGCAGGCATATCGAAAAGCAAGCTCTTCTGTGGGCACTGCCAACACGGCTACCTTCACGCCGTTAATGACATTGTACCTGACCGATCAAACGGACCCTGCCGAGGTTGTTAGTGCATACGGCAACGGTGTTATTAAAGCGGTAAAACTCTATCCTGCTGGCGCTACAACGAACTCAGCCTCGGGTGTAACTTCTATTGATAATGTTATGCCTGTGCTCGAAGCTATGGCGGAAAACAACATTGTGTTGTGTATACATGGAGAAATTACGCGAACAAGCGTAGACATATTCGACCGCGAAAAAGTGTTTATCGATGAGGTGCTTGGGCCACTAAGACAGCGATTGCCGGAATTACGCATTGTGCTCGAACATGTTACAACCGAACACGGTGTTGACTTTATACAGGCTCAGTCCAAAAACACAGCTGCGACAATCACACCACATCATTTAATGCTTAACCGTAATCACATGTTGGTCGGTGGCATCCGCCCTCATTACTACTGTTTGCCGATCTTGAAAAGGGCAGCTCATCAGAAAAAACTTGTGGCTGCTGCCACTGGGGGTGACCCTCGTTTCTTCCTCGGAACCGATAGTGCACCGCATACCGCTAGTACAAAGGAGAGTGCGTGTGGTTGCGCTGGGGTGTTCAACGCACCCAACACAATGTCCGTGCTGGCTCACGTATTTGAAGCCGTACAGGCGCTCGATAAGCTGGAAGGCTTTGCCTCTGAGCATGGAGCGAATTTTTACCAGTTACCACTTAATAACCGCACGATGTCACTCGTCAAACAGAATACGCCGGTTCAGCACGCCGAACAGATTCAGGTAGGCGCTGAACATGTGGTCGTTTTTGATCCAGGTGAGCCTCTTTATTGGTCTGTTGAGTCGGTAAACTAGCATTTTATTGCCGGATGTAACCTGATTGCACCATCGAAATCAATGCAACAGGTTATACAGGTTGACTAGTCGGATAGATCAGGTACATTACGGCCAAGTCAATTCAAAGCATGATGCTAGATTCTTGAAATTGCGCAAGGAAAATTTCTCTTCACTCTCAGAGCGGGTTCATGGGCTTGTACCGGATAACATTGATATTGATGTTATTTGCGACGAGTTCAATGCGTCGGTACGCGCTGAAATTGATGAAATAGTTGCCTTACGAGATGCAGGCCAGAACATTATTCCTGAGGTCATGTTCTCGCAATTATGTTCACGCGGTTTCACGGCTCAACAGGCAGAATTGGTAAAACGCCGTGGTTGTGTTGTAGTAAGAGGCTCGTTTGCCGAGTCTGAGGCAAATCGATGGAATCGTGAGCTCGGCGACTACCTTCATACCAACAACTATTACACCGAATTACGTGAAGCCATTGATGCCGGTGATGCTGACAGGGCCAGCCACCCACATATGCTGGATATATATTGGTCTAAAAGTCAGATTGAGATCAGACAATCCAGCCGACTTCGTACGCTGCAGCAACAACTCAACGGATTGTGGCGTGTGAAAAGTCACGGTTTGGGAGCCTTCAACCCAAACTCTTCGTACTCTTATGCCGACCGGATTCGAATCCGAGAGCCTGGCGATAAATTTAATGGATTACAACCTCATGTGGATAACAGTTCCATGGAATCTTGGTTTTCCAGAGATGGTATTGCGCGCATGTATGGCACGCTGCTAAACGGTTGTTGGCGACAATTTGATGCGTTTAATGCCGTTGATCGGGTGTACACAGATCGAAAACCACATCCTGAATCTTGTGGTGTATTTAGAAGTTATCAGGGCTGGATGGCGTTAACTCCGCAAGGGGCCGACTGCGGTACGCTGCAATTGGTGCCATCATCGCGGTGTGTGGCGTGGATGTTTTTAAACATGCTGCAAAGTAGTTTGAACAACAATGATCAAGTATTTCCTAAGCCGATTGAAGCTTATCTGCTGCATGCGGATAAGCATGACATGCTGATTAGAGGCTTATGCTCAATTCCTCGGCTACGGGCCGGCGATACAGTTTGGTGGCACCCAGATACGGTGCATGCAGTGGAACAAAATAATAACGCAAGTATTCCCAGTAGTGTGGTTTACCTGGGAATAGCGCCAGATTGTGAGCGCAACAGACAATACATGCGCTCCCAGTTAGCTAACTTCAAACAAGGCTTGAGCCCACCAGATTTTCCGGCCTGCGATGTTGAGCAACACTATCAAGGCCGCGCCACAGAGACGCATTTGTCTGTTCTGGGTGCTCAACAAATGGGACATTCAACCGTCGCCGAAACGGCCGATTAAGCTGCTTTTGCGTACCCGACTTTCAAATCGCGGAAAGAAATCAGCTCCTGTTTATGCTCATCCCATAACGCAAGCTTTACACAGCGCAGGCTTTCCATCAATGTCAGTCGCCCTATGTTAGCCAGTTCTGGGTGGTCTTTAATTACCTGCGGTAATTTATGAAACGGAATGCGGCTGGACAAATGATGAACGTGGTGGATGCCAATATTTCCGGTAATCCACATAAGCGGTTTTGGCAGGTCATAGTATGAGCTGCCGTGAAGGGCTGCACTTTCATGTTTCCAGTTCTGGCTTCTGTCCCAGTGAGTTTCTTCGAACTGGTGTTGCACATAAAACATCCAAACACCAATCGATGCGCCCAGTACTACGATGGGTATTTGAATAAGCAAAAATGTAGACCAGCTCGTTAGGTAAATAACGATGGCTGAAATGACGATTATGCCTAAATTGTTAGCTATCGAGCTTATCCAGGGCTTGTGGCCCGCTGTCATTGCGCCTATAGGTAAGCGGTGACGAAGCAGGAACAGGTAAGCAGGGCCCAAACCAAACATCACCGCCGGGTGCCTGTAAAGTCGATACAGAAGTCGACCGAAAAACCCTTTGCTAAGGTATTCTTCAACCGTCAATGTATCGATATCGCCCATGCCTCGTCGATCCAGATTGCCCGAATGTGCATGGTGCGCGGCATGCAGATTTTTCCAGTATTCGTATGGGGTTAAAGTGACAACGCCCAATACGCGTCCAGTCCAGTCATTCGCACGTCGCGACGAGAACATGGAGCCATGGCCGCAATCGTGCTGGATGATGAACAACCGCACCATAAGGCCCCCAGCAGGAATCAGCGCCAGTAGGGCAGCAATATGGGTTGTTACCATGCCTATGTGGAGCAGCCACAACACCACTAACCACAGCATTATAAAAGGTACAACGGTGATGGCTATTTCAATAACCGCTCGCTTGTTGTCGGGACGGCGATACGGTGCCAGTCGAGCTGACCAAGGCTTAGATGTTTGATTCACAAGTGATGTTGTCCTGAATTTGAATGCAAGGGGTCTGTTTTTGTGTTTTTAACGGCTGTGCGAAGGATAGCTTAATGCGGGGGTGCAGTTGTTGTCAGAATTTTAACGCCCTGTTAAATTGACCTCGCATTGGGCCATGGCTGTGCTTGATCGTCCCATTTGAAGGTGCCTGGGCATATAAATAGCAGTTCATTGCGTACTTTTGTACCATACCGGGTTCATAGCCGGCGCCTTGTCGGGGGTTGCAAGGCAACGCCAAGCGGGCTGAATTCGTTGACCCATCAGCCAACGCGTGTGACCATGGACCGGCCTGATTATCGACAATCAAGCCGCTCAGTTTGGCATACCGCCCGAATAGACCTTTAAATGGCACTGGAACCTGGAGAAATTGATGCCCGCATAAAACCACATATCGCCGAAATCACAGCCAGCGGCGGTTCAATAAAAACGCGATTATCCAGCCACATTAGATATGGCTGCAAATATGGCTACTGAGGCGAGTTTTGCGGTGGCTGTGGCCAGTCAGGTCGTCGGTATTGAACATGTAGATGACAATGTGGTTCCGTTGCTGGCGGCCGAAGGTTTTTCATTTATGCTTAATGCACATTCTGGTGCGTATGTGTTTGTCGGAAATGTTAGGTCGGCAGCTTTGCATCATCCTCAATATAACTTCAATGTTAATGTCATCGAATTCGGTTGCAGCTACCGGCTTGGTCTTATCGAGAGCGCCGTGCCGATTGAGTAGTCTGTTTTGCTTACCAACACACTGTAAAAGGGTTTCTTGTACCTGGTCACAGCAAGGCTTTTCAACTACCTTAAAAGTCGTTGTCAGGTTGTTACAAATGCACAGCTAATATGGATCCTATTGTTATTGTACTGGCCTTCGCGGCCGGGTTGTTCATGCGCCGCATCGGCTACCCGCCTATGCTTGGGTATCTGGTGGCAGGCTTTGTCGCTAACGCTATGCATGTAGGTTCAGGTGATGGGCTCGCACCACTAGCGGATGCCGGTGTCACTTTGCTCCTATTCACCATTGGTTTAAAGCTGAACCCCCAGGCACTAAAACCTATGTACGTATGGGCGTCGGCCTTTTTGCACATGGTTATTGCCGTGCCTTTGACCGCCGCTGTCATTATGTTGGTTGGTACTTTTTTCGCACCGTTGGCTTTAAGTTCAAGTGTATCTGCATGGGCGTTGGCATTTGCTTTGTCTTTTTCCAGTACGGTTTTTGCCATAAAACTCTGCGAGGAGCGTGGTGAATCTGCATCGTTTTATGCGTCAATTGCGATAGGTGTATTGGTCGTGCAAGACGTTATGGCAGTCGTCTACCTTGGAGTTGCATCGGGTAAATACCCTACACCCTGGGCTTTGGGTTTGTTGGCTCTTCTGTTTGTTCGACCGTTGTTACAACGTGTAATGCGGGCAATTGGACATGGTGAGCTACTACTCTTTAGTGGGGTAGTGTTTGCGTTGACCACAGCCGAATTGTTCGAGTTTGTAAACATAAAAGGTGGTCTGGGTGCATTGCTCATCGGTGTATTGGTGGCCAGGGCTGATAAATTAAAAGCGAAAGAGTTGTACGATAAGCTGGTTGGTTTAAAAAACCTGCTGCTGATCGGCTTTTTTCTGCAAATTGGTTACTATGGATTTCCTTCATTAATAATGATCTTTGTTGCTTGTGTGCTGGGCATGCTGTTGGTGTTGCGACCTGTGATCTACTTTTCGCTTTTCGTGCTGTTTGGCCTGCGTGCACGTACGGCCTGGTTTTCTGGGATGTTGTTGTTTAATTACAGCGAGTTTGGTTTGATCGTAGCTGCAGCATCAGTGCAGGCAGGTATTCTTACTGCTGATTGGGTCACAACCTTAGCGCTTGCTATGGCGATGTCTTTTTTTCTGGCCACGCC
This sequence comes from uncultured Granulosicoccaceae bacterium, assembly GCA_938045275.1. GTDB lineage: Bacteria > Pseudomonadota > Gammaproteobacteria > Granulosicoccales > Granulosicoccaceae > Granulosicoccus. Next base: position 5,853 of record CALIMV010000075.1, on the reverse strand, counting down.
AATCAACAACCATGTGCATCGCTTGTACCTGGAAAATCGAGCACGCCTGGCCCGGTATGAACGCAGTGAACGGCTACCAGAAGAAGAAATTGGATCGCTTGGTAACGTTAATACAGCAGTATTGGGTATGGGGCGAGTGGGTCGAAATGCGTACAAAACATTAAAACTATCCGGTCGAGACGCTATTGTTGGAGTTGAGGAGAGTTTTAGTCGCACCAGCGAGCTAATTGCAAAAGGTTTTCACTGTGTTCATGGGGATGCCTCTGATAGAGATTTCTGGGAACGAACCGGCCTTGCTCAATGCGATCTGATTCTTGTTGGTTTGAGCAATCATCGTGAAAACCTTCAGATCGTAAGATTGGCGCAAGAGCTTGGCTACACAGGGCAATTGGCCGTTGCGTCAAGATTTGCTGATCAAAAAGACGAACTAGAGGCGTTGGGGTGTATATCGTTTAATTTATATGAAGAAGTCGGCAACGACTTTGCCACCCATACGCTGAGCAGATATGAAGCCGCAAATGCAACCTGAAGGTTGCATTTCTGGAGTTAACCGCGTCCGACCAATGGCATTTTTGTTGCCATAATAGTCATATTCAATACATTCGCACTCAAAGGCAGGCTTGCCATATTGACTACCGCTTCGGCCACGTGTTTTGTATCCATGGTTGGCTCTGGTTTAATGGAACCATCTGCTTGAGGTACCCCTGTTGCCATTGCGTCGGTCATTGCCGATGCGGTGTTGCCAATATCGATTTGACCGCAGGCAATATCAAACGGGCGGCCATCGAGCGCCAGCGTTTTTGTCAGACCACTTATCGCATGTTTGCTAACGGTGTAAGGTACCGATCCTGGGCGCGGAGCTGCAGCTGAGATTGAACCATTGTTGATTATGCGTCCGCCTTGTGGGTTCTGCTTACGCATCAGAGCAAATGCGCCTCGTGCGGCGAGAAAGGCGCCTGTCAGGTTAACATCGATAACCGTGCGCCATTGGGCAACGCTAAGCTCATCTATTGGCATTGGCGGAACATTGTTACCAGCATTATTAAACAGGATATCAAGCCTGCCGTGTTTATCCTGGATGGCTTTGAACAAAGCGTCTACAGATGCCTCATCACTTACATCGCAGGTTATGACTGTTGTGGCATCTGATGCGTTGAATAGCTCGACAGTTTCATCCAGCGCAGACTGACGCCTACCGGTCAGCACAACATGGAACCCGGCGTCTGCCAACGCACCGGCAGATTCACGACCAATGCCGGAGCCGGCCCCTGTCACTAAGGCTATTTTGCTCATGTGCTTGTTTTCCCTGAATTGGATTTAGTTGGAATGGATTTGCAAGAGTCGTGTGAATATTGTTGGCTACAAATAGCAATTTTTAATCGTTAATGTCTCAGTCATTGCCTATTTGCCGCGTAACTCAGTCAGCCGTTCAGTTAAGTACTCGCCTGCGCTGTAACGCGCTGATAAGCGAACATCTGGTCGTGGATGCAAAAACAGCGGCAGCGAGATTCTCGAGTTGCGTGCGTTTGTGCCTTCAGGATTGATGACACGATGAGTTGTCGACGGAAAATACCCGCCAGACGCTTCTTGTAACATGTCTCCAACATTGATAATCAGGTTGCCAAAATCGCATGGTACATCTAACCATGTTCCATCGCGCTTTTTTACCTGCAATCCCGGTTCGTTTGCTGCCGGCAGCAATGTTAGCAAATTGATATCTTCGTGAGCGCTGGCTCGAATGGCTCCAGGGTCTATATCGTTTGGCATAGGTGGATAGTGCAATACTCGCAGTAAGGTCTGATCGCTACCTTTAATCATATTTGACAGCGGTTCGGTGTATCCGCTGGCCACATCTGCCGGGGTATGTTTCTCTACCCAGCTCAGCAGGGTAGACGCCAGGGAGACAGCGTTCGAATAGTAATGATCAAGTTGTTCTTTCAGACCCTCAGGGCACCGTCCCCACGGGTAGTAGTGATAATATTCTTTCAGATCGGGTATGGAGTGCCCTTTCGCTGTTTCAGCCATTGTTGTGGGGAAAAAGCCGTCAAATTTCTCCGCGTCGAATAAATAGCGGTGTTTATCTTCATTGGCGAAAAAACCGTACCAGTTTTCATAAATAGCGTTAACTGTGGCTTCTGTAATTGGGTGATTTTTTAACACACCGAATCCAGTTTCTCGCAAAGAGGCAACGAACCGAGCATCGCTATCAGCTGCCTCGTAATCTACTGCTACTAACTCACCCATCTGATACCCCACCTGCACAGAGCCTGTTAAAATTCCGTATCATATGGTAACAGAAGCGCTGTAGTGCTTTTCGTGGCGCAGCGGCTGCGATACCATGACCTATTCGATATATGCCTAGCAACATTTAATGGACCAAGCTCAGCAAACCCTGGCAATTTTGTTTGCCGATATTGCCGGAAGTACCGAGCTGTATGAGACAGTTGGCGATGTCGAGGCCCACCGTCGGGTAGCGGAAAGTCTGAGCTTTATGGCACGTGCAGTAGAGGGGCACCGCGGTAAAGTGCTGCGTACAGTAGGCGATTCAACACTGGCTAGCTTCAGTTCCTGCGACGATGCCTTGCAGGCTGCTTGCGCCATGCAAGAATTACATAAACAGACACCACTGGCGGTACGTGCCGGGTTTCACTTTGGCCCGGTTATCCCGGATAAAGGGGATGTGTACGGCAATGCCGTAAATATCGCTGCGCGTGTTGCGTCTTTTGCCAAAACCGAAGAAATCACCGCCACAGAGTTCTGCATTGCGCAACTTAGTGGTGAAAATCGTGCTCTCGCAACATTACTAGACAATATATTAGTAAGGGGCATATCCAAGCCGGTTGGCATCTACAGAATTACCTGGGAAGCCGATGCAGCCATGCACACACGGGTTGCGCAGCCGGCAGTTAACTTTGTGGACTTTAATGAGCACACCACACTGGTACTGTCTACAGAAAACGCGACTTTTCGCTTGAACAAGGAAAGTGCAATTTTAAATGTGGGCCGTGATGAGCGTTGTAGTGTCAGTATTGATGGGGATAGAGTCAGCCGCAAGCATGCGCAATTTGATTGGAGTGCAGGGCAGATACAAATTTCAGACACCAGTACAAACGGCACTTACATACAGCGAGAAGGTCAGGTGCCATTGTTTGTACGTCGAGAGACCGTTGTACTCAACGGCCGCGGCAAAATTGGACTAGGCTGTTTACCGGATGAGGACGCTTCTCACTCACTAAAATACAGCGTTATTGACTAACTCAACTTTCGATTTATTCTTTAACCAGCAGCCATCTCAAAAACACAGAATGAGCGTTCAGACACAGCGTGTGTTGGTCGAGCAGAGAATGGGGCCCGCATCGATATAATGGGGCCCGCATCGATATAAAGATCGCTTCTAGTTTAGTAGTGATACTCCGGTATCTATCATGGCTTGCCGTGCCGCCTCAACTGAGCCGTCCATATCTATGCCACGACAAGCTGCCTCAATGACAATAGTTTCAAATCCTTCTCGTCGGGCATCTTCAGCGGAGAACCTGACGCAAAAATCCAGTGCCAGTCCAACGCAGAACACACGTTTTATACCTCGCTCTCGCAAATAACCGCTCAACCCCGTGGTGGTTGTATGATCATTTTCAAAGAAAGCAGAATACGAATCTATCGGTTGTCGGAAACCTTTTCTTATCGTGTTCTGAATGACGTTGGTGTCTAACTGCGGGTGAAATTCGGCACCGTGTGAGCCTTGGATACAGTGGTCAGGCCACAGTGTTTGAGGGCCGTATGGCATATCTATTTGTTCCAGCGGTGAGCGCCCTTTGTGCACACTGGCAAATGATGAATGACCAGCCGGATGCCAGTCCTGTGTAGCGACGACATTGGCAAATTGCGTGCTCAGTGCGTTGATACTGGCAACAACCGCATCACCATCGGGAACGGCTAGCGCGCCTGCCTGGCAGAAATCATTCTGAACATCAATAATGAGCAGGCAGTCAGTATCTGTAGTTTCCACGTTCACGGAATTATTCCCGGCGTAATGTTTCAGTTGAATCAGGGCTGTTGCGCATACAGTACCACTGAACGTTGCTGCGCATCCTCTTCATCATCTGGTGAATTGGCTGCAGCATCTTCACCTAGTCCGCTCAAGGACTTGATCTTTGTGTAGCTGAAACCATTTTGTATCAAGTAAGAGCGCACGTTGGTGGCGCGTTGCAGAGCAAGTGCCTGATTATAAGTCGCTGAACCGATTCTGTCGGTAAACCCGTAAATAGACACACCAGTGGCGCGATTTTTTTCCTGCGCTATAAAAGAGTTAAGAACAAGGCCCGCATCCTCGGTAATTTCTGTACTGTCAGGTTCGAAGTAAATTTTATATTCAATGCTCTTGCCTTGCTGTTGTTCACGCAATTCTTCCTGTGTCACGTAACTTTTGGCCGCTAACGCGCTTACCTTTTCCTCAACCTGGTTTAAGGTGCTGACCAGATTTGGATCGGGAGCAGCTTGGACTTCGGCCAATTTGCTTTCCAATGCTTTAATTTGTGCTTGCAACGCGCTTTGAGCTTGCGTTGCCTCATCAGCCCCACTGGATGTTGCGGGTAGTTCGACAACTCTTTGTTCAAGCATTTCAACCCGATCGCGTGTGGCTTGTAGCACACTAGTGAGTTCGGTGATGTCGGCGCTGTCACCTGGTTGATTCATCTGATCTTGTAGTTGCTCGAGTTGTGATCGAAGCTGAGCTTGCTGACCGTCTATTGAGGATGATTCAGTTTGTGTGCTCAACCCGGCTATTTGGCGTGTTAGATCAGCTATCAGCGCATTGGCGTCGGCTACACCCTGTTCCATGGCTCGCAACTTAACGCGCGCTCCGGACAATTCATTAGACATTGACTCAATCCGCAGCGAATCGGCATTGGTGGTGTCCAGCTTGTCTTCCAATGCAACAATGCGTTGATCGATTTGTGCATTGATGCTGGCGACCGCTTCCGAGTCACCATTGCTCGCATCGGCAGACAATGTATTAAACCGGGCTACGAAGCTCTCCAGTTTTTCATTCATGCCTGAGAGCTCTGCATTCTGCTCATTGGCGAGACGGTCCTGGCTATCTTTTAGGCTTTCGATGCTGGCTTCCAATGCTGTCATGGCATTGTTGAACCTATCGGCACCGGTACTATCGCTACTGAATTTTTCGGCTTGTTCTTCGACCCGACGATTAAGGAGCTCCAATCTGTCTTCCAGGGCAACTGTCAAAGCATCTTTGTCGGTTGTATCGGTACTGATTGATTCAAGTGATGAACTTGTGTCAGCTTTAAGCTGGACTACTTTTGCCTCCAATGCCGCCATTCGTCGCTCTGCATCGGTCAGACGCCCATTGATCACTGACGGGTCCGCTGATTGTTGAGTTGCGACAATGGCTGCCTCAAGTGATTCCAGGCGGGTATTGGTTGCAGCCGGATCGGCCAGGCTTCGTGTTTCGGCAAGATTGGATTCGATGGCGTCGAGGCGCTCGTTGAGCGATGCACTGGATACCCCGCCAGACATTCCGCCAGACAATCCGCCAGACATTCCGCTAGACATTCCGCCAGACATTCCGCTAGAAAATGCAGAGGAGATTCCGCTGGTGATGCGACTGACACTTGTGCTGGCGCTGGCTGTCAGATTACCCACAGTTGAATCTGGGTATTGAGTTTTCCAATAGCCAAATGCGAGCGCTAAACTAAGGAGCAATAGAGCGAGCAATGATTTCATAGGCGTTTTAGATTCTGGTGTTGTCGTAAACCTCTGAATTGTATCAAGGTTAGTCGGCTCGGAGGCAACAAGTATGTCCTATTCGGCGCGTCGCTATCCTAATTATTATGTACA
>CALIMV010000074.1 GCA_938045275.1 uncultured Granulosicoccaceae bacterium | reverse complement strand
AGTTTGTATGAATTTTAGGTTCCTCTAGTGCAATTTAGGTTGCTATAGAAAATTTTACGAGTCGTGAGAGTTATATGACTACAAAGAAATTATCAGATAGGTCGTGCCCTGCCTGTGATAGCAATACAATTCCTTTAGACTCAGCGACGATTGAATCGCTACTTGCTCAGATTGGTGCGCATTGGCAACTGAATGCCGACGGTAAAAGCATCACACGTCGTTACACATTCAAAGGTTTTGCCAGGGCCGTGTATTTGAGTAATCTATGTGCTTGGCTTGCTGAAGAACAGGGGCACCACCCAGACATTGCTTTTGGGTGGGGTTACTGCCAAGTGACTTTAACAACCCATACATTGGATGCGCTTTCAGAGATTGATTTTATCTGGGCAGCAAAGCTGAGTGAACTCACTGACCGGTCATGATGAGCTACTAAAGTCAGACCATGAAGTGTTCAACATTCTTTGGCTACATATTGCTCAAATTGTTTTCTTTAATTCATTTTCCATTGCGGTCAGCCAGCGATTTACGTAGCATCAATGGTGCACGCTAACCAAATCCCGTAAATTGATAAATTTGTACAGCAGTCTTAAGTTGGTTGAAAAAACTGCATTTATATTTCTATAAACGAACTGGTACAAAATGACTGACAAACAATACCCTGAATTTGCCAATCCAATGGCCCGACCAAAGTACGTTGGTATCCCCACGTTTTTTCGGGCGCCATGGAAAGAGGACATGCAGGATGTCGATATAGGTATTATCGGTGTACCTTTCGATGGTGGTGTAACCAACCGTCCAGGTTCGCGGCACGGGCCCCGTGAAGTGCGTAACCAGTCAACACTTGTGCGCATGAAAAATCAAGCAACGGGTATTTGCCCATTTGATAACTGTCGTGTTGCTGATATAGGTGATGCCTGGGTGCCGGCTCCATTTGAACTCATTCAAAGCCACAATGCCATACAAGAAACCTTCGAACGAGTGGTTGAAAATGGCATCGTGCCTCTGTCAGTTGGTGGCGACCATTCGGTTACCCTGCCAATCTTTCGCGCGCTTGCTAAAAATCGTCCTGTTGGCATGATTCACATCGATGCGCATTGCGATACCGGTGACGACTACATGGGATCCAAGTTTCACCATGGTGCACCTTTTAGTCGCGCCGTGGAAGAGGGCTTGCTAGACCCTAAACGAACAATACAAATTGGCATTCGTGGAACCGTTAACGATCTCGACCTTTGGAAGTTCAGCCACGACAGTGGCATGCGCGTCATGTATATGGAAGAGCTACATAAAATAGGTGTGGAAAAAGCCATAAAGGAAGCACGGCGTGTGGTTGGTGATGGGCCTGTTTATATAAGTTTCGATATTGACAGTCTGGATCCGGCATTTGCGCCAGGTACTGGTACACCTGAAATTGGTGGCATAACAACATTGGAAGCCCAATTACTTATTCGCGGCTGTAGTGGGCTCGATATCATTGGTGCCGACATGGTGGAGGTTGCACCGTCTTTTGACCCGTCTGGTTCGACGGCCATGGTTGGCGCAAACATGCTGTTTGAATTGTTGTGCGTTGCCAGCGAGGCGGTTGTTAGTCGGGCCTAATATTATTCAACGGCTTGATCGACATCACATTTATATCGATTCTTGCTAAAACCTCGTCAAATCCAATCGAAATGCATTTCACGCCCTGAATAAGTCATTTCGTCGCAAATAGTCTGATTCGAATCATGTTCTTGTCTATTCTGTGAATGCGGAATTTTCCGGCTTAACTGGGATAAAGACAATGAGGAATTCAGTATTCGCCCTTTTCATGCTTGTAAGTGTTGCATCTTACGCGGCATCGAACCCATCTCTCGACATCACCATTACAGGTGTCAAAGAACAAACCGGGTCTTTGAGAATAGCAATCTTTAATAGTAAAGAGACTTTTCAAAAAGAACCTCATATAACACTGGCTATTCCTGTTGATTCAGACACCATAGAGTTTTCAGTGGAGGAGCTTGCGGTTGGTGAATTTGCGGTTATGTTATTTCACGATATTGATTCAAACGAAAAAATGAAAACCAATTTAGTGGGTATGCCACGCGAGCCATGGGGTGCATCACTTGAGGGAACAACAATTTTCGGTCCGCCTAAGTGGAAAGATGTGATGTTCGAGCACACCGATACTGGTACGTCATTAACCATTGAATTGCAATAAGCGGAGGCGGCTATGTTAAGGCGAGAATTTATTAAAGGCCTGGGCGGAGTTGGAGCATCGATTGTCGCGCCTGGATTGACTGCTGCAAGTGAGACAACAAATACAATGACCAGTTCAGAATTAGCTGCCAATGAACTAAACGCATTTAGAAGTAGTTTTATTAATGTGCCCGAAATATACGGCCCTACACAAGTAAACTTCGATAAACCACTACCTGATGGGTTGGTTGGTACACTTTATCGCAACGGCCCAGCACTATTCAAACGTGGTGACACCGAATACAAGCATTGGTTTGATGGCGATGGCATGATTCACTCGTTTTTTATGAGTGGGTCTTCGCTAACACACAAAGCCAGCATGGTGCACACCGACCGCTTCGTTGCAGAGCAGGAAGCTGGTCGATTCCTATGGCCGGCATTTGGTACTGCATTCGAAAATGGGCGCTCGGCAACCAAGGCCGACGATGTTAATGCAGCAAATACCTCTGTTTTACCGGTGAAGGATGAGCTATGGGCTTTGTGGGAAGGTGGTTCGGCCTGGGTAGTTGATTCTGAATCGCTTGAAACTCGCGGGCGAAAAGTATTTTCCGAAGAAACTGATGGTCTGTCATTCTCAGCTCATCCCAAGGTCGATGCAGATGGCAGAATCTGGAATTTTGGTTACGTCAGTGGTGCAGATACACTGATAGTTTACGATTTGGCTGCAAACGGGCAGCTTAATCGCGTACAAACTATCAATACCCCAAATACCAACATGGTTCACGATTTTGCTATAACTGAACAGTATTTAATTTTTGTTCTACTGCCAATTACCTTTGAATGGCCACAGAGCGACAAGCCTGTTGCGTTCGCCGATATGATTGGCTGGGATGCTAATGAGCCGGTTAACGTCTTAGTGGTTAACAAATCAACACTGGAAGTGGAGCAGCAATTTGAAACACCATCGTTCTTTGCGTTTCACTTTGGTAACGCCTGGCAAGATGGCAAACAGGTCAGAGTCGAGTTAGCAACATCAGACCCATGGGATTCACTTAACGAGCAATTTCTGCGTGCCACTCAAGGACATACGCTTAACCATTACACCGCCGAAGATGAAAATGCACCTGGAGCTGTTGAGCTGGTTATCGATATGCATAAAAAGATGGTATCAATTGAGCTTTTGCCAATAATTGGTGGTGATTTTCCGGTTTATGACAGTCGCTATATTGGAAACAGAACCAGTCATCTGTTTATGACAAATCGATCCAGTACACTGTCAGCAGATGTGTTCGGGTTTAATCAGATTGTTCGTTATGATCGTCAGTCTGGAAAAACGCAATCATACGACTACGGAGCAGACGTGTTGGCAGAAGAGCATTTGTTTGTACCACAAAAAGGAGGGTCAGAGGGCGAAGGTTGGTTGCTTGGCAGTAGTTATAATTGGAAAGAACAAATGACGAGTTTGTCAGTGTTCAATGCATCAGCCGTTACTGATGGTCCTATTGCTACAACCAAACTACCGTATCATCTGCCGATTGGTTTACATGGGAAATTTGTTGCAAGCTAAGCCTGTGCGTACCAATGAATCGGAGCGCTGCCACCGGAATACGCGTGAAGTCCTGGTCGTATTGTTTTTTAATACGCTAATTTGCACTCTGGTGGCGGTGTTTATATGGCGATTTTTTCAAGGCGACAGTGAGCAAAGTTTTTTATTTAGCTGGGTTTATTCGCAGTGTATAGGCCAAACGATCTGTATTGCTAGTCTGGTTTATTCACACTTTTTGAAACAACACAGTGTTCAGTCGAAGTTTGCTCGTGTATTTGGTTATTGTTTAATTGTGCCGCTCGGTTTTTATCTTGGGGAAGTGCTGGCGGCCACAATTCTTTCGAATCCGGTAGTCACGCCCAACGATGGACATATTTTTTGGAATAGTTTATTGGTCTCGATTTTTGTATCACTGTTTTCAGTACTTTTCTATGGCACGTGGAGCCATGTCACCACTCTCAAGCTAGCGGCCGCAGAGGAATCGGCGCGTGCGTCCAGAGCCAGGTTGTCTATGCTGCAGGCGCAGGTTGAGCCTCATATGTTGTTCAATACGCTGTCGAACTTACGGTCATTAATCGATTCTGATCCAATAAAAGCACAGCGAATGATGGATCATTTTGTTGACTATCTAAGGGCGACACTGGCTGGCTCGCAACACGATACGGCTTCATTAAAAGAGGAGTTTGAGCTGCTTGAGAATTATCTGTCGTTAATGGAGATACGGATGGGTGAGCGACTCAGTTTCAATCTGGACTTGCCCAAAGCGCTGAATGGGCTGCAGGTGCCCGTACTGATTTTACAGCCAATTGTCGAGAACGCGATAGTACATGGCTTAGAGCCGTCTATTGATGGCGGTCATATAAGTGTGGTTGCGCGAGCAGCAGATGCATTCGTAGAGGTAGAAATTATCGACACTGGAGTTGGTTATCATCCGGTCGTTCAAGAGCCAACCAGCGGGTTTGGGTTGCAAAGCGTGCGTGAGCGATTACAAACAGTACAAACCGATTGTGAAGTATTGTCCATCTCGTCACCAGCTGAAAACAGCACAGTCGGCACGCAAGTCACTATTCGATTTGCGTTAATAAAACAGCCTGCGTTCGAGACACAAACATGATCAATGAGGTTCGACCAACTGCGTTGATTGCTGATGATGAACCTTTGTTGGTTCAGGCATTGGAAAAAGCACTTGCGTCTGTCTGGCCGGAATTACTCGTAACCAGTAAAGTTGGCAACGGTGAGAGCGCAATTAGCCAGTTGCTATCGGGGTCTTACGATATCGCTTTTCTGGATATTCAAATGCCAGGGCATAGCGGTATTGAGGTAGTACAGGCTGTTATTGAAGAGTGGCCTGAAACAGAAGATGCTAAACCAACACCGTTGTTCGTGTTTGTTACAGCGCACGATGAATTTGCTATTGATGCATTCGAGCTTGCAGCTATCGATTATGTGGTAAAACCCGTATCAGACAATCGGCTTAAGAAAACAGTCGAACGACTCAGCCAGAGCTGGCAGGTACGACAGGTTGAGCCTGCGCTAAATACGCTGGTGAACCAAGTTAACGAATTCGTATTGGAGAGCCGAAAAGAAGAACAAAAACAGGAAAAAAAATCAACCCCAAATGCTGACTGGCTTGAAGCTGTGCGTGCAGGTATCGGTGATACGGTTCACATGATTCCAGTGAAGGAAGTCATCATGTTCGAGGCCTCTGATAAATATGTTGTAGTGCACACCGCACAACATGAAGCGTTAATCAGAGAGTCGCTACGCAATCTTCTGCCAAGACTAAATCCTGCCCAATTCAGGCAAATTCACAGAAGCACTATTGTGAATCTTGATTATGTTTTGGCGGCATTAAAAGCAGGAGGTTCGAAAATGACGCTAAAGCTGCGAGACACCGATCATACTCCGGTGGTTAGTCGCTTGTATCGGCATTTGTTTAAGGCCATGTAAATAGCTGCGGTATAGCAAAAATAATTTGTTATTGGCTATTAGTCGTGGGATGGATATTCTGGTTATTGCAAATTCGATTGTAGGGCTTGGCAGTAGACTTCTCGCCAAAAGACTTCCCGGAAAAAGGCTTCCCTGCAAAAGGCTAAGGGATTGAACCGAAATTGATACAGCATAATCTCACGCTATTGACCAAATCGTTTACCATCCTTTAAATACTCAATCTCTTGATCGGATGACTCTCGCTCCAACACCTCGTTTCTGTGTGGGAAACGATTGAATTTCTCAATAATGGCCGCGTGTTCCAAGGCGTGCTCTTCGCGCCCCAACTCAGTGAATAACGTTATTGCCGTCTGTTGATCTTCAAGGTTTTCAGAATGCATAAAAGGCATATACATAAATTGTTTTTCATCATCGTTAAGCGATTGGTCAAGTTCTCGAGCTAACGCCTGTTTTGAGAGCAATACTGCCAAAGTGTCAAAGCCAAAGGCGTCTTTGGTGCCTCGAAATATATTGCGAGAAAATTGATCAAGCACGATGATGGCTGCCAGAGCTCTGTGCTGATCAGCGTCAAGTGGCAATGACGGCCACGTTTTCACCTGATTATGAGTTGGCCTGAACCTGTCGCTTATGGTGTTATCAAGCGTTTCGGACGCAATAAACCAGTCTTTACTGGTTAGCTCTTTAAACCAGAAGCTTAGCACTTGCTGGGGCCAGTCTGCGTTTACACTGTCGATATCCAATCTCCCCCGGAGGTGCCTTAGTTACTGTAATTCCTATCATAAGGGCTTTCGTGATCTTGTTGGCAACTAATCTATAAGACCTTACATGTCGTGCTTACAGACTAGCTCGATCGGCAACCCATTCGTTATCCTTGGCCGGAAATTCCTGTCGTCAGATGCTCCGGTCTCATCCAGTCGCGGTACAATAGGGTATGGCGTAACCGCACTATTCTGCGCGCGCAAAATATTCATAGCAGATTTTCAGGACATCTAATGGCAAATAAGACCAAAACCGTTATTTTTGACTCCAACCCCGGTCGCAATGCTCAGACTTTCGGTATTGCCAGGCAGCTGGATACGGATATGGACCTCATCCATGAACCTTCGGTTGGGGTCATTGGCACCAAAGGAGACAGCCAATGCTACCTAGGTGTTCAACGTAAAGTTGAGGCAATTCATGAACATCTGCGTGGTCGACTTGGCCGTGATGATGGTCAGTTGCCTATGCGTTTGGTTCAACCTGAGTATACGGTTGCCACGTCAGATGGTATGCGTAACGGCACTCGTGAAATGCGTTATTCGCTGATCGGGCGCGAAGTCACACACGAC
>CALIMV010000073.1 GCA_938045275.1 uncultured Granulosicoccaceae bacterium | reverse complement strand
CATGAAGTTGAAATAGTCGGCGAACCTGTTGGTTTTCAAACAGCAGCTTTCGATGTGTCAACGCAAGTTGCGCAGCTAATGGAGAAACCAACTGACACAGTCGCCGTAGCCGGGATTGTAGAAGCCGTTGTTAAATCTGCCAAAGAGTTACGTCGTCAAGGTCATGAAGGCCGGATCATTGGTTCGGGTATATCAGCTGACCCAGACCTTGCCGGAAAAATCGGAGAAGACGGCAACGGCATGCTCTACGCCACCTGGTTCTGGTGGGATAGAGACGACAGCACGCGTGAGTTCACTGACAAATTCAATGCCGAGAACGAGAAACGCGGAATTGAAAAAGCCGGACCACACCACGTTGATGCATCAGCCTACGATATCGTTTATATATTGAAAGCGGCAATGGAAGCCGCTGGTGTTACCGGAGATGACGACAAACTCGAAGCAGAACGCACCGCCATTCGCGATACACTGGCAACACTGGAGCACGAAGGAATCAGCGGTAAAATTTGTTTTGATAAGAACGGGGATGCAGAGTTACCGGCCTATATTGTCGAAATTAACGACGGCGACATTAGCCTGATAGACAGCCATCCGGCAAACGAGTGCGATAAATAAAGTTATTCAATTATTAGTTGGCAATACGGTCTCTGCATAGGCGTCAGCTATTGCAGAGACCGCTAATTCCACCAGGCTTGGCTGGCTTGGTTAATATCGTCCAATGTAAATCGCGCCGCTCGATCTCTTGGAGGCAATGCTTCATCGTAGAAAAATTGTGGCAATGCATTGTCGGCTTCAGAAAATCCAGCCTGTTCATTGAATTGATTTTCCAACCGCAGCGTCTCGCGCCCCACTTGCATGAAAAAATCTTCCGGTAATGGCACATCATGCGCATCTGTCATTGCTTTGAGAATAAAATCCTGATGCTCGTTGGTAACGGTTCGACCAAAATTACACAGTCCAAATGCATCAGCTGCAGCACACTGGGCTTGAAAATCAAGACTAACCGGAACCAAATCAGCAGCTGACTTGCCGTCGCAATCGTAGTGCGGTAAATTGCCCGCCGTGTGATCGGCACCCTGGGCGGAAGTCATCATTGTAATTCCTGTGACCTCAATAATGCGAGGGTCGTAAGCGCTGATTGTTTGATTTTTAATAACAGGCACACGGGAAACACCCAAGGTTCTGCCAACGTGTCCTGTGCCCTGAGCAAAGAACTTTCCTTCATCGGTTGCAGCACGCAGTTCATCCATCACTTTGTGCATAAATGCAGCGTCGCCAAATTCCGCACGACCTGCCTCCATTAACACACCAATGGTTCCTCCAACCTCAATAGTATCAATGCCTAAATCGTTAGCCTGATAATTCAACTGAGCAAGATCATCAGGCTCTGTGAGCCCACAATTAGTGCCAAGCAACCCGATGGTTTCGTATTCAACCGGAGAAACCACTTCATTGCCATCTTTATCTGCATAAACGTTGCTGCATTGAATAATGCAACCAGGCATACAGGCGTGTGTTTGTTCGCCACCACGTTCAAGATTTTGCTCGCGTAAATATTCGCCACCAAGTTTGAAACGTTCTTTGGTGGTATCGACTGCTGTGCCTGCGGTAAAATTTCGAACGGGAATACCGCCATGGTGATTTGCATAGTCTGCCATCATAGCCGTACCCACTTCCTGAAAAGTTTTAATGGCAGGCGCTTCATCGAGCAACTTGCGGTATTGTTTAACCGCACCCATTACGCCTTTACGATCGTGCAGCGGTGGCATACGATCGAGATCGACAATAATGGCTTTAACTTTTTTAAATCCCATTACCGCACCCACACCACCTCGGGCAGCTAAACGGCTGGGTCGCAAATCTACATCGCTTATAGCGATTCCGGCCAACAAACCCTGATATTCACCAACCGGACCACACAGCACCAAACTGACTTTTTTCCCAAATCGCTCGTGTAATCGAGCAGCAGTGGCAAAGTTACCATCACCCAGATATTCTTCAGCGCTGTGGAAGTCTATTTCCCCATCTTTCTTCAAATGAATCATTACCCATTCATCGCTGGCATTAACCAGGTTGAGTCCAGCTATCTGTAATTGCCCCAAAGCAAACGCCAGTGTCCCTCCTCCATTTGCCTCCTTTATTCCGCCAGTGAGTGGACTTTTGCAACCAACACTGACGCGATTTGCATTGGAAAAATTCGTACCGGCAAACGGGCCAGTTGAAAATACTAGCGGGTTTTCAGGCGATAGCGGATTCACAGTAGCCGCTCCTGATTCATTTAATGTTTTGGCTACAAAGTAGCGCCCTCCACGGCAAATGGATTCTCCATGGAGTTGTTCGGTAACAACCTTTCTGGTGGACAGATCAATTTGATGGAATTTGCGCATGTTGTCGTCTTCCTGTGCTCTGTGAAAATGATGGCATAACTTACGCTAGGTATATGAAAGAGTACCCGTAAGCATTTGGAAAAGAAAGCGCTATTACCAATTGACTTGTCCAAGTAATTGATTCAATTTGAATCCCATGGTGCGACCCAAATAGGTGCTGTTCGCCATGACCACCGTGCCGAGGTTTCGCTCCGGGTAAAGCGTTAACATTGAAACAAATGCCATACCACTGCCGCCATGGCTCAAAGTTCGTTCACCATTCGACTCCCCAATAAACCAGCCTAAACCAAACTGTAAATCATCCACTGGCGCTGGACTTTTATGCACCTTCAACACAGGTTCTTGCATCAGTGCAATGTTGTCAGCACTTAAAATAGGTTTATTTGAATTCTGGTAGCTTGGTAAAAACACTTGCATAAACTTTATTAAATCGGTGGCAGGCCCAATTAATCCACTAGCGCCTTTTTGATCACTGTAAACATTGTTGAACCAAAGGATGCCGTTGCGCTTCTCATTCACAGCTCTATCCGTATCCAGATAAATGGGGACAACTTTACTGATAAAATCATTTGGATGAGACCCTTGGGCGGCAGCAGCGTTCATTTGGGTTGTATAAATAAAGTTTGTGTTTTGCATCCCCAGTGGCTCAAGTATGTTTTTTAGTATGTATTGCTCATACGTTAAACCCGATACTGATTCGATAAGTGCAGCCAATGCCAGATAACCAAAGTTTGAGTACCTACCTTGAACACCAGGTTTTGCTTTGAGCTTGTTGTACTTGCCTACGGATTTATCAAACAATGCCGTTTGATTCGGATGAGTGTCACCGTCAAAATGCACCCAACCCAAAATTGACATGCCAATATCGCCGAGCCCGGAACTGTGGCTCAGTAGATGTTTAACAGTGATGTCTTGCGGGTCGACATTTTTACCTCTTGTTGTGAAAGTAGGCAAATGAGTGGCTACAGAGTCATCGATGTGGAGAAGATTTGCTTCCTGTAGTTGTAGAACTGCAACTGCTGTGAATAACTTGGTAATTGACCACCACTGATACACACTTTCAGGTGTTGCAGGTATTTGTGCTTCAGCGTCGTTGTGACCAAACGATTTTGAGTAGGCTATATTATTGTCTTTGGTTACAACAATAGAAATACTCGGTGGCGTCTGGTGTTGAGTGGCTTTACTTAAATACGGGTCTAACTCATCAACATGATTAATTTGCTCTGGCAATGCCATTTTGGGCGGAAGAAATGCACAACCACTGATTCCCATGGAAATCAGCGCAAGCAGTATGATTTTGTTCACTTGTATTTACCGGGTGGCCCAGGTGAAATTATGGCATATAAGCGCCGCCATTTATCCATAAAACCTGCCCTGTCATATACGCCGATCCGGAGCCCAATAAAAACAACATTGGCTCAACAATATCAATAGGCGTTGCTATACGTTTGAGCGGAATGGCATTGATATAGGCATCAAGATCCATTTCAATGTCTTCGTTTTCATTAGACCTGCCAGTGCCACCGCGTAAAAACGCTGTATCTACCGCTGAAGGCGCAACGGCATTGACTCTAACGTGAGGGGCATTTTCTATGGCAAGTGTTTTTGTCAGTGCAATAACACCTGCTTTAGCAGCTGCATAAGCACCAAACCCCGGTCGAATGTACTGAGCTAAACCAGAAGCTGCGTTAACCATCGCTGGATGGTTTCCTTTTGCAAGCAATGGCATAGCAGCAGCAGAAGCTAAAAACATGCTGTTCAGATTACCGTTGACAAATTCGCTCCAGGTGGTTTCAGTCATGTCCGCAATGGTCTGATTGGCATGCATAAATCCGCATAAATTGACAAAGCCGTCTATTGCCCCCCATTCAGTGGCCAATTGCTCAAACGCTACCTGTAAACTGTGCGCGTTTGTGGCATCCACTGGCAATCCCAACACACCTTCACTCACGGGGTGTCGCAACAGCGAGGTTTCAAGGTCGAGTACAGCAACAGTTGCTCCCTGTTGTTCCGCACGCGTTACTAACTCTCGACCGATACCGCCACAACCACCTAAAATTGCAATTCGACTTTTCGTCATATCACCATTTTCCCCTGTGTAATGCTGTGCATTCACTTATCATCTTGCATATTAGCGTATTCGTTTAATACGTTCACTACGAGTTTCACCAATACCAAATAAAATACCATAGTAAACGGCGTATGCAATTCAACAGCAGCACTAATTAGCAACGCTAATACTCACCACATGAAAATCAGCTAGTATTTGTGTATCAAACAAATGTTCAAATATAGAAGCTACGAAAGAAGAAAGTCATGTGCATTAACGAGAAAAATCACGAACTAAAGGTTTCAATAGTCAATTCAAACGACGATCTTGATCGTATTGTCAACGATATAAATCAGGCTTCCTGGGATGATGCGAACGAGTTAACAGCCTTTGACGTACCATCACTCAGTGCCTACTTGAAACGTCAAGATACGCTTTTTGTCACTTGCTATGAAACTTCTTCAACCGATAGTACGCTTTCAGGCTTTGCCTCATCACGGTTCGAACTAAAGCCCTACGACCAGGAAAAATGGCTCTATATCGATGAGTTGGATGTCTGTGCAGATCAACGTCGAAAAGGTGCAGGTAATGCGATAATGCTAACGCTACTTGAACTTGCCAAAAGTAACGATTGCGAAGAAGTATGGCTCGGCACCGAAGTGGACAATATCCCGGCTAATGCGCTGTATCGCTCGCTTGTTCCAGATGAAGTTGAACAGTTTATCGGGTATACATACGAAGTTAACGAGTAAAATCATTGCAGCTAATATCAATGCTTCATGCACCCACGGTCGTATGATCTGGTTCGGTTGTACAATCAGTCGAAACGCAAAGTTATTGACCTCGCTGAATTACAGTTAACCTATGTCAGTCTTATTAAATACCTAATATGAGACAGCATGTACCAATTTATGCCGAATAACTAACCCATTATCCCAGTAGCGTCAAATGCTTGCATTGAACTGCGTCCCTCATCCGTTGTAGATTGTTACCGGAGAATAAATAACAACCGTTATCAAAAATCCAAAGCAGCCAGCTTCATACAACCGGTCCATGGCATGAGAATAACTAAAATGATAAGAATTCTTTCCGCTCTGTTTGTCATTCCGTTTGGGATGGCCTTGGCTGACAACCGCATAGACACTATTAGACCCGACGCACCAGAGCTAGCAGCCTATGGTTCTTACAAAGTTGGTGTCAGACCAGTTCATGTGTTTAATCCCGATCAAATCGATATCGTCAACATTGACCCTGAAGCAGAGTTGCCTGATCCGTTGCCAACTTATGATCGACCCTTAACTTTAGAGGTTTGGTATCCGGCCAGTCACTATGCAACGGGCAGCCAGACGCTCAAGGCATTCATGCGCGATGGCCGCACCGAACTGGACTTGCAAGGTCAAGCCATAGTTTGGGCTGCAGCTGAAACCAACGGTGGCCCTTTTCCGCTTGTTATTATCTCACATGGTTTTCCCGGCAATCGTTTTTTACTTTCGCACCTGGCAGAAAACCTTGCCTCGAAAGGTTATGTTGTTGCATCCATCGATCACACTGATTCAACCTACCGCGATCTGAATGCATTCGGCTCTACACTGGTTAACCGACCACTGGATCAAATTTTTGTCTTAAATCAAATGGCCGCTATGTCGGTTGACGAATCACACTTTTTACACAATATGGTTGATGCTTCCAACTCGGCCGTTATCGGTTATTCAATGGGCGCGTATGGCGCGGTAATTACCTCTGGTGGAGGTGTTTCTCAAACAGCTGTCGATGCCCCATTTGGTGTGCCACATGGGCTATTAAGTGTTAACCAATCAGGCAGTACAACACACAATGAATTGATCGACCCTCGTATAAAAACCAGCGTTGCGTTTGCTCCCTGGGGAATGCAATTAGGCTTTTTCGATATTGACGGGCTGGCGAACATAACCATACCTATGCTGTTTGTGGCGGGTTCAGAGGATGATGTATCGGGATATAAAACAGGCACTCGCGCGTTATGGGAAAACGCGGTTAACTCGGACAGAGCGTTGCTAACGTTTGATAACGCCAATCATAATGCAGGTGCACCCTACCCATCACCTGAAGAAGGTTATGAGTTTGATCCACTGCTGGGTTTTGCAGCATTTGAACACTATGCCGATGCAGTCTGGGATACTGCGCGAATGAACAACATCTCGCAACACCACATCACTGCATGGTTAGGTAAATACCTTAAAGGCGAGAGCGACAAAGATCAGTACCTTGACCTTATTCCAAACTCAAACGATGGCGTTTACGCTGTTGACGATGATGGCCCCACCTCCGATCATACTTACTGGGCTGGATATCCGAATCGCACCGCTAAGGGGCTTCGGTTTGAATGGTTAAAGGCAGGTGACTCTCCTTGATATAAAGTTGAGGGCAGTTTGGATTGTGTCGGTAATCATTGCACCTATAGCCGAATCACTTTCAACTTAGTCTTCAGATCGGTTCGGCAGAAAGCATGCAAAAAGCAAGTTTGCTCAGAAATATCCAACATTTCCTGCGCAGTCTCATCCGATTCTGAACTTTGCAAATAAACATGCGTCTCAATTGGATCTGCTTCTCCCGGTTTACCGGTATTACCAGATGCACCACCAAGGCTGAAATGAGTATCTTGTACAATCCGGTAATCAGGTAGATCGAGTTTAAGCATCGAAACGAATCGACCAAATTGGGTCATAAAACAAAATCCGATGCCTGCGCTTATCAGTGTATTGGCATCAGGAGCACGACCATCTTCCGAACTTAGCAGTCGAAATGAGGTTCCGTACGGAGAATATTGCATTTGCTGTATCTCCTTTATACCGTCTTCTCGCAGCACAGCAACCGCACCAATATTCAATCGCCTGTCTTGCTCATCAGACAAAGACGAACTTCCGCTCGCAGTACCACCCTCAACAGCTTTTTTCGGTGTCGGACCCACTTTCTCCATTAACGCCAGATCGCAGGGCTCAGCTTCAAGTGCGGAAAATAAATTTCCCGGGTCTGGCAATAATTCCCCATCGAGCTCTGTTGCTTTGTTGCAAGCCACCTGCGTACCGTTCTTCGCAAGCTTGAACAGGCTGTCGAGTTGACCACGCATCAGACCATTTAACGGTGAAGCAAAAGTAGCCTCAGTTAAAAATGTATTTAATTGTTCATCGTCAAGATCACAATCTATTTCAACCTTTAGCTCAATGTTTTCTGCCCCACCAACCATGGTACGTCGCGGCATTGAACCTTTCATGGTGTAGTAGTTATCCTGAGTTAGCTTTAGCTTACGTATC
>CALIMV010000072.1 GCA_938045275.1 uncultured Granulosicoccaceae bacterium | reverse complement strand
ACCAGGGGTTCGAAAAATACCGATGGAAGCAGGCTGAGCAAGTCATCATCGATTTCTACTGGTATAAACTTATCGACTAAAAACAAGTCGAAGCTGCACAGCGCAGCAGAAACCTTACCAGAACGATTCACAACCAAAGATAATACGATCTACTCGCCAGATGGCAGTGTTTTTAAAGTAAAGGGCGTGAATGTTTTCCCATGGGCGCTTGGAGAAACCAATGTGTCAGGCATTGTCGATTGCTGGCAGTTCAATACAGTGCGTCTGCATTCATGGATATTGCCGCGCATGACAAACCAGTGGAAAGATCATCTGGTCTATGTTGATGAACCTTTGCTCTTTGATGAGAACGAAGACCGTTTTCGTCTGTACGACATCGCGCCGTTGATTGATACCTATACGTCGAAGGGAATTGTCGTGATTGTTGATATTCACGACCATATTGGAGGCTACTTTGTTGGAGAAGATTTAAGCCAGTATGTTACGTTTTTAGAACATTTCGTTAACCGTTATAAAGACAATCCCTACGTATGGATAGACTTACATAACGAGCCGGGTAACTGGGAAGGGCTCGATGGAGATTTCAATAGCTGGCGTACCGAAATGCCGCTACTGATGGATACGGTCAGATCAATATCAGAAGATATGATAATGATTGTGTCTGGAACCGCGTGGGGCCAGGATACAGGGCCGACGTGGCGGGACGGCAAAGTGCTGGCCGAACAAAGCGCGTTACTGGCCAACTCAGATGTGATTCAGGGGTACAGTAATTTAATAACTACCTTTCATATGTATGACCAGTGGAATTTCAGTTACGACAGAGTCAAAAATTTTGTCGATGAACTGCTTATTGCCTCTGACGCGCCGATTTTTGTTGGTGAGTACGGCTCCTGGAACGGTAATTCTACTTTGCGAGCAACAGAGCATTTACACACGCTGTTACAGGAACCGGGATATGACGGAATTGGGCGCAGCGTGTGGCACTGGTCAGCCCTGGATGCTAACGACCTCACCAGCACTGGCGATGGAAGCGGCTACCTGGTTGATAGTTGCGAATCGCCAACAAACCTATCGCCCCTGGGAAAATTAGTTTGGGCGGATAATCATACAAATTAGCAGAGGTGGGCAACCTCACCCAGAATAAGCGTAAAAGGCAGCAAATCGCTGCCTTTTAACTAGGGGCCGTTTGATTGGTTTGAATGATCTAGAACACGCAAGTAATCTACTAAGTTGTACAAACGCCCTGCTGGATTATCAGGACTTTCAGTTTCAACGCAAAAATAAATCAATAGCCTCGTTTTCTGATTCGTCTTCAGCAATAAAATCCAGTTCGGATACAAAACGCTGGAGCCCTTTGTCTGCCGAATCAATGGCTTGCAGCCCAACCAGCACTCGCCCGTACGCAGCACCATGGTTACGATAATGGAACAGTGAAATATTCCAGCGCTCACCCACTCGCGAAAGAAAGTCATACAAAGCACCGGGGCGTTCAGGAAATCGAAAACGGTAAATGCGCTCACCGCTCAAAGCAGCATGCCCGCCGATCATGTGCCTTACGTGTAACTTGGCGGTTTCGTTATGCGTCATGTCCAAAACGGAAAATTCTCGCGCTTTTAACGCTTCGATTAAACTTTGCCTTTCAGCATCACCGCCTGTGAGCTCCACACCGGCAAACACACAAGCGCTATCGGGACCTGCATAGCGGTAGTTGAACTCGGTTACGCTACGACGACCTAACACTTCGCAGAATTCTTTAAAACTACCAGGCCTCTCAGGAATGGTAACCGCAAGCAAAGCTTCCCGGCTTTCGCCAATTTCAACACGCTCGGCAATATGTCGAAGGCGATCAAAATTTAAATTTGCACCGCTGTTAATACCAATGAAAGTTTTGTCAGATACGTTGTTATCCTGTACATATCGCTTTATGCCAGCAACAGCTAAGGCACCGGCAGGCTCAGTTAATGTTCGTGTGTCGTTAAAAATGTCTTTTATTGCCGAAGACATCTCATCGACAGTGACCAGCACAATGTCGTCGACAAATTCCCTGCATAACTTAAACGTTTCTTCTCCGGCGCGTCGCACAGCAACGCCATCGGCAAACAAGCCAACGTGCTCAAGATCAACACACTTACCAGCTTGTATCGCCGCGTGCATGCACGCGGCATCAACAGGCTCAACCCCGATAATTCGGACCTCAGGGCGCAGGTATTTCATATAAGCCGCGATTCCCGCAGCCAGGCCACCGCCACCAATAGGAACAAATACCGCGTCCAATGCGCCCGGGTGTTGTTGACATAGTTCAACACCAACTGTGCCCTGCCCCGCAATCGTGTCTTTTGCATCAAATGGATGTATGAAAGAAAATTGCTTTTCTTCAGCAAGCTGCGTTGCATGGCCCAGCGCGGTATTAAAATCATCCCCAAACAATACCGCCTCTGCACCCAGCGCTCGCACTGCATCAACCTTGATACTTGGCGTCGTTTGCGGCATAACAATACAAGACGGTAAACCCAGATGCCTGGCCGTCAACGCTACACCCTGAGCATGGTTTCCGGCACTGGCGGCGATAACACCATTAACAACCTGTCGCTGGGTAAGCTGATAGATCCGATTGAACGCACCACGACACTTGAACGAGAAAATCGATTGTTCATCTTCTCTTTTAAGCAATATATTGTTATTAAACCGTTGCGAAAGCAGAGGTGCCTTGTGCAGCCGGGTTTTTGTTGATACATCGTAAACTCGGGCTGACAGAATGCGTTTGATATACTGCTCGTGGAAACTGCTCATTGGTACGCGGCCGGGCTCATGCAATGGTCTGAGCCATGCAATGTACCCCGTTTTCCTGCAATTGTGGGTATCATTCACCGATTGTAGGTGTCATTCACTATTATTAGTGGTCAATTTAGAAATATCTGTGGCCATTTTATTTACGTGCCAACTTAGCAATCCGGATCGCCATTCCCATGCACAAAGGTAAACATGCAGCCGCTCTTGCAGCGGTACAGCTGGTAAAGCGAGATTCAATTCTAGGTGTGGGCACCGGCTCTACCATTAATATTTTTATCGATGAGCTGGCAGCTGCCAATATCCCACTGGAGGGTGCAGTCGCAAGCTCTGAGGCTACAGCCAGCAAACTACATGAACATGGCTACGAGGTACTCGACCTGAACATGACCGGTTCACTCGACATGTACATCGATGGCGCCGATGAGGCCAATCCAAATCTGCAGTTGATAAAGGGCGGAGGTGGCGCATTAACCCGGGAAAAAATTATTGCGGCTGCGAGCAAAACATTCGTCTGTATTGTAGACGACAGTAAAATGGTGGATGTGCTAGGAGATTTTCCGTTACCGGTAGAAGTTATACCCATGGCCCGTAGCTATGTCGCGCGAGAAATTCTGACACTGGGTGCCGACCCTGAATATCGCGAAGCCCCCAGAACTGACAATGGCAATCAGATTCTGGATTGCCTGGGTATGCATATAGACGACCCGGAAGAACTCGAGAGCATCATAAACAATATTACTGGCGTTGTAAGTGTCGGCTTGTTTGCAGCGCGGGCTGCTGATCGATTATTAATCGGATTTGCAGATGGACGTGTTGAAGAGCGTATGGCTGGCGACACGTAACCAAAACAAGGCCCCTCTATCAATAAAGCCCTTATGAATTAATCGCTAGGTGCATTTTCCGCTGTGAGCAATGGCAAGGACATGCGAATGGTGGTTCCTGTGCCCGGACTTACAGCGTTTACCTCACCACCGTGTTGCTGCACAACTCGAGCAACCAGTGCCAGCCCCAATCCGATTCCCTGAAATTTCTTGGCAACTTTAGCGTCGCGTTTAAATCGAGTAAATAAATCACCCATCATTGCAGGGTCAATACCCACTCCCTCGTCGCTAACCTGAAGCAATACCTCGTCATCAGTGCGCTCAGTGCTAATAACTACGCGCCCGTCATGGTTAGAATATTTAATGGCATTACCTATAACGTTGGCTACTGCTCTTTCCAACGAGGCCGCATCACCTTGCATCCAAAGATCGTCATCGGTGGTTTCAATTTCGAAATTTATATTGCGACTGCGCGCCTGAGGCAACAGTTGATCGAGGGCGTTATCCACAACCGCATTGAACAATAGCTCTTCGAAGTTATCAGACGATAACGAATCGGCACGCGACACGTGCAGAAGGTCATCCATCATACGCAGGCTGCGATTTATGTTTGACTCAATGCGTTTTTCAACTTCGCTTGTGACCTCATCAGCATCACTCTCCAGCAGATACAATGCTGATATTAGCGGTGAGCGTAAATCGTGCGACAAGTAGTCGACCATTTCTGCACGGGCGCGCTCAGCACTGCGTATTTGAGACACATCGATGACTGTTGCACATACTAATCTTTCGTTCAGACTTTCACCAACGGTGTTGAAATTGATTACCGATTCACGCTCGTCGTCAGCATAGGTAATCTGCCACGCTGCCGTATTGAGAATCAGTTCTCGTATTCTTTGCTGATCTTCCTCGTCACCAGCCTCTTTGCGCGTAACCTTATTGACGAAGTCAAGCAGATAGATACCATTTTCCATTGACGGTATAAGCTCAAATACCAATTCATTAGCCCGTACCATTTCACCCGCTGCATTCCAGACGATCAAACCGGCTGGGCTGCCCTCTAGAATAGAGTCACTCAGCGCACTAACATTTCGCAACCAGGCTACTTGATCGCTTAACTTCAATGTATTGATTTGCAAACGCTCAATTGACCCGGATAGTGCCGGCGGTTTGGTGCGCGATTGCACACGCGCTAATGTATCAATATAGTCGGTAACGTCTGCTGCCACTTTTTCATCTTCAATGGCAAGAGAAATTTCCAGCTTGCCTGGTGTGGGGTAGCGTTTCGAATAAACACCATCAACGTTGACCCAGCGATTCATCGCCGGAGTCTCTGGTAGTTTGCCAATATCAGTTGCACTGGCGAAGGTCTGCCCTTTAGCACTGAAACTCCAGGCCTGTATAGGCAAGTGCCGTTCTGCAGTACGAAAAAACTCAGCCAGTTTGGCGTTCTCGGTATTGTCTGGTTGTGAGAAAGGTTCCAGCAATGCGGTTTCCGCTTCAAGAAATCGATTCAAGTAATTTAGTCTGTTCCAGCTCCACAAAATGTAACTGACGAACAAAGGAATACTGGCCGCCATTGGTGCAAACCAACTGTGAGTGTATCGGTACAATAAAAAACTCAGCAGAATGGGTAGCAGTGCCCCTATGGCCGCTATGATCAAACCCCATTGTGGTCGAGCACGTGAGTAAACCAACAACATAAGTGGAAATAAAACCAGCGCCACCAAAATATTCAAATGCGGGTTGATACTGGTTTTAAGCCGATCATCGACCAACGCAGAGTAAATATTTGCGTGCACCTCAACACCTGGAACAGGCTGGTCGAGCGCCGACACCGGTGTCGGTTGATCATCGCCCAGTCCTGTGCTGGTCATGCCAACAAAAACCACTTTGCCAGCCAAAGCATCGCTCGGTACAGTACCTTTAATGATTGACTCGGCCGAAACATAGGGGATGGTTCCGCGCGGGCCATAAAAAGGAATAAGCACTTCGAAGTCATGCTTCCAAGAGGCAAGCAGTGGGTTTCTTGAAGTCCTTTTATTAAATGAATCGCGAGTGTCGTTTCGATTGTCATGCCAGGTTTTCTTGCCAGGCAAATTACTGTCGTCAAAGTCGCCGTTCGGGTATTCGATCTTTGTGTAGGCTTCCAGAGCCAGAGTCGACCAATGTGGCGTTACGTTGCCACCTTTAAGAAACACCCGACGTGTAATACCGTCATTGTCGATCGGCATAATGATGTGCCCCATACCGTCAATGGTATGCAGCACCGACGAGAACGGCATAACCTCACGAGCGACATGTCGCCCTTCCGTGAGCACAGGCACGATCACTTTGTCCAGTTTGGAGAGTGCGTCAACTAAGTCTTGATCGTCGTTTGGATTCGCCGATGCTTCATTGAATAAAATATCAATGACAACCGCCTTAACACCGTAGCCACCCAGCTTTTGAAACAGCAATGCTTGTAGATCGCGCGGCCACGGCCAACGTCCCAGAGCTTGAAGACTTTCAGAGTCTATTGCCGCAATAACGACCTGTTCTGGTGGGGTAGTTTGCGAAAATCGAACCCAGTTGTCGTGCAACAGATTATCGATTTTCTTGGTTGCTTCACTCCAGACGAGAAACCAGGTCAGCGCCAATAGCAACGCGAAAAACAAACCCATCGATATTAGGGTAATTCCACGGCTTTTTGGCGCTGGCGTGTTCGCCATTGGCTAGTCGTTACTCGTGTGCTCCTCGAGCCGATATCCATGCTGGTAGATAGAGGTTAGTTTCCAGCGTTCGGATGCAAGCAGCCTGAGTTTTTTGCGCAGCCGGCTTGCGTGTGTATCGACAGTACGAGTATTCAATTCTGCCGATGTACCCCAAACCGAGGTAAGCAGGTGTTGACGCGACAATACACGTCCACGGTTGCGAAACAGGAACAAGGCCAGTTCGTATTCTTTCTCGGTTAGTTTAATAACCTCATCGTCTAGACGAACTTGCCGGTTTGATGTATCGAATGTGTACGGTGGACACTCAAGCATTTCTGTTTCAGGCTGAGCACGACGTGCCAACGCATACAAACGTGCGAGCAATTCGTGCTGACGTACTGGCTTGGCAAGGTAGTCATCAGCCCCTGCCTGAAGCGCCGTGACGATATCCTCCTCAGCTTGTCTGGCAGTGACGAAGATGATTGGAATGTCGCTTGTCAGTGTTTTACGAATCCAGTGCAACACTTCAAGCCCGGAACTACCTGATTCCAGAGTCCAATCCAGAACCACTACATCGTAGCTGGATTTGCGAAACGCTCGCTGGAAATCTTCAGCGGTGTTAAACACACCACAGTGATACTCTTTACTTTCTATCCAACCGCTAACTCGTGCCGCTTGTTCAGCGTTGTCTTCGAGTAGTGCGATTCGTAATTTTTGCCGCTCTGCCATAGCCTGTAATATCCTCCTGTAAGCTCAAAACTGAGGTTCCAGTGACGTTAGAAACCAACTTCCCATGCTCGCCTAATCCGATGGCAGCCACCTAATCCGACCATTCTGCCTTGTTTCTCGGCTTGGCGGTACCAAAATAACCTTAGTAAAACACTCCAGCGCCTCACATAATGGCAATATCAGCAGATTGTGTGTTCAGAATATGGACAGAAATGGGAAAAATTCATATTAAATTCAATAAGTTATATAACAGACTGTAACATCATCTATAAAAAATGTGATCACAAAAGGTTACAATCTATTGCTCGCAACAGGATTGAAATAGTGGCGCCCGCCGTCCAGATTTTCGATTCTTTCTACTAACGTAGAAATGTCCTGCTCATTGTCAGCCAAATTTATTTCGCTGGCATTGACTATTAGCAAAGCCGACTCAGCGTATTCGTGAAAGTATCGCTCGTAGCTTGAAATGAGTTGCTGTAAATAGTGGCTGTCAATTCGTTGCTCATGGCGCAATCCACGACGCTCAATGCGCTGTATGAGTTTCTCCAACGGCGCTTGCAAATAGATAACCAAATCGGGACGTACACAGTTTTGTGTCATGCGCTCGTACAATCGGGTATACATCCACCATTCGTCTTCGCTTAGCGTTAATTCGGCAAATAACTTGTCTTTGTCCAACAGAAAATCACTCACCATCGGACCCGTCGGCCGTGCAACTGACGGTGCGCTTAGTACCTCAAGCCGCGTCAATAAGAAATGCAATTGGGTGTGCAACGCGACAGGTTGCGGGTCTTTGTAGAACTGTTTCAAATACGGATTTGCGGTTTCAGTATCTCGAATCAGGCTGGCGCTAAAATGCTCCGCAAGTGTACCGGCCAGCGTGGATTTACCCACCCCAATCGGCCCTTCTATGGCAATAAACTGATGCTTCATAATGTAGAGTTTAGTCGGCGAATTCCATTGGGACTACACTGGTCCAACAAATTTGACACACTGCCTTTGTTTGGAACAATAAGATCAGGTGCCAATTCGGCTAAAGGCAACAACACAAATGAGCGTTCGGCAATGCCAGGATGAGGCACGCTCAATTTCGGTGTATCTATAATTTCATCGGCAAACAACAGTAAATCCAGATCGAGCGTTCGTGGGCCCCATCGCTCGCCATCACGTGTTCGGCCATGCGAGTATTCTATATGCTGCAATTCGCTGAGCAAATGGAAAGCTGAAAGTTCAGTTTGCAATCCAACCACCGCGTTTAGGTAATCTGGCTGATCTTGCGGGCCCATCGGCGCAGTCTCGTACACCGAGGAGCAAACCACCGCACCACAGTCAGGGTGCGCTCTGAGCGCTTTAACTGCGCTGAGCAAAGTGGCCATTCGATTACCCAAGTTGCATCCAACTGCAACATAAGCCTGGTTTGAAACGGTCACAACTTAGACAGGATCACTTTATCGATTTCCATCTACTTTGGTATTCCTGGCTTTGTTCGGACGCCGCCGTCTGCGCTTTTTCTTCGAGGCGCCGGACTCCTTCGACTCACCCCATAGCCCGCGCACCGCAGGTTTTTTTGAAACAAAATCGAGTTGCTTGTCTTCAGGTAGCTCCTGAACATCAGTCCACCATGTAGCCACTGCTTGCAAGTCGTTTTCAATACCGGCGCGTAGACACAGAAAATCATAGGCTGCGCGAAATCGTCGCCCTTCCATAAGCTTCAAAGCACGCTTTCCACGCCATTGTTCCAGCCGTGGCTGCAACTGCCAGATCTCGCGCATGGGGCCTGACAGGCGTTTAGGAATACTGATAGCTGAAAGCTGAGTTTTTATGACCTGCTCCGAGGCGAGCATGAGGGCCTCGGACAACGAAGTACCATTTTTCACTGACGCTTTGGTTCGCTCTTCAACATCGGGCCAAAGCATAAAGGCGAGCAGGTAGTACGGTGTTATTGGCTTGCCCTGACTGACACGCTTGTCGGTGTTTGCCAAAGCCGCGTTTAACATGGTTAAAAGTTCCGGGGGAGGGTTGTTTTCCAACCGCTCAGCAAGCAATGGAAACAAATACTGCAAAAGCTCGTGCTCTTTAACAGCAGCAAAACTGCGCTTGGCGTACCCACCCTGAAACAGCTTAAGCACCTCTTCAAACATGCGTGCCGGTGCCTGGTTGGCAAGCAAGTGAGCTGTTTTTTGCATTGCCGAAAGTGTTTTCGGTTCTATCTCAAATTCGAGTTTTGCTGCCAACCGTACGGCACGCAACACACGCACCGGGTCTTCTTCACATCGTGTAATAGGATCACCAATTAGCCTGAACACACCAGCATCAATGTCATTCAGACCGCCGGTGTAATCGACAATGCTGTGATCGCTAATATTGTAGTAAAGCGCATTCACCGAGAAATCGCGACGCAGGGCATCTTCTTCAATACTGCCAAAGACATTGTCTCTGACGATTCGGCCTGATTCACCGACCTCGCCTCCAGCACCTTTATCGTGTGAGGCACGAAAAGTTGCGACTTCTATGATATCTCGACCATACACAACGTGCACCAAGCGGAACCGTCGTCCAATAATGCGAGAGTTTCTAAACAGAGCGCGCAGCTCCTCGGGGCTGGCATCGGTCGCTACATCGAAATCTTTGGGTTTTAAACCCACCAGCGCATCACGAACTCCACCTCCAACAAGGTAAGCTGCAAAGCCTGCTTCATGGATTCGATTGAGCACCTTTAGCGCATTGGCACTGAATGTTTTGGTTGAGATTTTATGATCTTTTTGCGGCACTACAAGCGCTGCAACCGGTTGATCCTCGCTAGTAAGCAGCGACCGGGTTTTATCCATGACAGACTTGGATAATCCGCTTATACGTTTAAGCACGCGTGCCTCCAGGTGTACGCATAACTAATCATCGCCAGTTGTTGAACCCTGATCATCTGCCGTATCCATTGGCATTTGATCGTGTTGATTCTGAAATCGGATAATTTGTCTTCGTTGTTTTTTCGAAGGCCGACCTTCACCTGCCAGACCTGTGCGCACTTGGTAGTCCAGTTTGTGTTTCATGGACTCAGCCTTGCGCGCTGAAATACTCTCTTCAGACTCTGTGTACAACAAGCTGGCTTCTGATGCTGGTCGACGTTTGTCGTTTAGTCCCAATACAGTCACATCGAACGTATAGGGTGTCTTTTCAATTTGTACCGTGTCGCCAACTTGCACTGTCCTTGATGGTTTGATGCGTTGCCCGTCTACACGTACGCGATTCTTGGCTATTGCGTCGGTGGCAATACTGCGAGTTTTAAAAAAACGCGCAGCCCAAAGCCACTTGTCAATTCGTAGTCGGTTTATTGTTTTTAGCGATGAATCTGACATCACTTTGTCTGCCAGCGGGGTAGAATGGCGCTCGACTTAACGCGTGAGTTCCAACATGCAAGTAACGGTTTACAGAAGCTCGGTAAAAGAAGGTTTGTATATTTACATGGGCCTTGAAACTTCGCTGGACAGCCTGCCTGCGCCAGTGATGAAGCAACTCGGCGAACCTGAAAAAGCGCTGGAATTTGATTTAACTCAAGAGCGGCAGTTACCCAACGCCGATGCCAAAGAAGTGCTTGAGTCAATCGAGAGCCAAGGCTTTTACATTCAAATGCCCGCTGAAGTAGATGTCGAGGCGCTTCTGGCGCGCGTCTCAGACGCAAATTCGCCGGTAAAAGAGTAGCGAGCCGATGACAATTCATCGACTTTGTCTGTAAGCGGTCTATTTCGGTACCACTGTTTGCAAGTCACTTTCCTGCGAAGAAAAGTAGGCAGCCAGGTCAGCGATTTGCTGATCGGTTAGCGCCGCAGCGAAACCTGACATAATCGCATTTTGACGTGAACCTGAACGATAAGCTTTTAGTGCCTGAACAATATAGCTTTCGTATTGGCCAGCCAATTTTGGATTTGTGCCAATGGTTGAATTGCCATCTGCGCCATGGCACGCCGCACAGGTTGCAGAAGCCGCTTTACCCGCTTCAACATCACCACCAGCGTTAGCAGAACCTGCAGCTATCAAGAGTGTGCCTGAAAATAGATACGCTGCTAATACACGCAGCTTACTTGCTTTATTCATGTTCATTATTGCTCACCCTGACTGGCAAAATATTCTGCAATATCGTCGATATCTTCATCGGATAACAAAGCTGCATTTGCCTGCATGGTACCGTGAGTTCGCGTTTTAGCCCGGTACGCTTTGAGTGCTTCAACCAGGTATTCCTTGTGTTGCCCACCAAGTTTTGGAACGTGGTAGGTCGGGTAGGTGTTCACATAGTGCAAAACACCATGGCAACCCAGACAGGTGTACGCTTTTTTCTCTCCTGCCGCTGCGTCGCCTGCCAGCGCGCTGGAGGAAGTACTTATCATTATGCCGACCATTATGCCGAGAGCCAGGGCTGTGCTGGTTAATCGGCGCTGAGCGCCGGTTATGGTTAGGTTCATGGTTAAACTTGTGCCTATAGTAAAAACTGCCTGTATCGTTACCGTAAGCCGGTAACGTTACCAATCCGGTTAGTCTAGCCGCTGGAAACGTCCAGCGCCACCAGCGGATGTAGTTTACCAGCGCTTGAGCCTGTGTGGTGCAGCACTAGCGCTGGTGCAACGCCATGAACATTTCGTTCATGCGTTTTACGAACCCGGCACTGTCGTCGAGCTGCCCACCCTCTGCCAACAAAGCCTGATCAAGCAATAAGCGCGACCAGCTGGCAAATTGGTCCTCATCCTGCTCCTGGTCCAGCAGCTCCAGAATGGGATGATCAGGATTGACCTCCAGAACGGGCTGGCTACTCGGTACTTCGTGACCGGCTTGCTTCATCAGTTGTTGCATGTGCAGTGCCATGTCCTGTTGCCCCATCACCACACATGCTGGAGAACTGGTTAATCGGGTAGACGCGCGAACATCACTGGTTTCCTTCTCCAGCACAGCCTTGATTCGTTTGAGCAGCGGTTCAGCATCAGCCGCTTTTTCTTCCTTGGCTTTCTTTTCAGCCTCTTGCTCGGCATCGCTGAGGCCAATTCCGGACAAGTCCAGATCGCCTTTGGCAATGGAAACAAATGATTTAGAGTCGTACTCATTCAAATACGACATCATCCACTCATCCACGCGATCGTGCATCAGCAGCACTTCAATGCCCTTGTCGCGGAATATTTCAAGATGCGGGCTGTTGCTGGCAGCGTTGTAGCTGTCGCCAGTGATGTAATAAATTTTGTCTTGCGAGAGCTGCATTCGGGCAATGTAGTCGTCCAGACTGACCATGCCCTCACCCGCTTTTGATGACTTGGTTGTGTCGAAGCGATACAGCTTGGCAACCTGTTCTTTATTGGCGAAATCTTCACCAGGTGCTTCTTTAAGACACTGACCAAACTCGGTCCAGAATTGCGCAAATTTCTCAGGTTCTTTCTCAGCCATCTTCTCTAGCATGCCGAGAATTTTCTGCACCGAAGCGCGCCGAATACTATCGATCACTTTGCTGTCTTGCAAAATTTCTCGCGATACATTCAACGGCAAGTCGTTGCTATCGACCAACCCGCGCACAAACCGCAAATAACGTGGCATGAGCTTTTCAGCCTCATCCATAATGAATACGCGCTGCACAAACAGTTTGATTCCGTTCTTTTGGCTACTGGCTTCATACAAATCGAAAGGTGCTTTTTTCGGGATATACAGTAACGATGTGTATTCCTGCGTACCTTCGACTTTGTTGTGCGACCAAGCCAACGGAGCTTCGTAGTCTTGACATACCTGCTTGTAAAACTCTTCGTATTCTTCGGTTTTAATTTGCGATTTGGGTTTTGTCCACAGAGCCGAAGCAGCATTGATTTGTTCAAATTTAGCCTCCGGTGCCGGTTCTTCAGCATCTTCAGCTGGTGGCGGCACTTCCTCGAGCATCATGATCGGGAAGGTTATGTGATCGGAGTATTTTTTGATTATGCTGCGAAGACGCCAGTTATTGACAAAGTCTTTACAGTCCTCTTTCACATGCAAAACAACATCGGTACCACGCGATG
The DNA here is from genome assembly GCA_938045275.1 of uncultured Granulosicoccaceae bacterium. GTDB lineage: Bacteria > Pseudomonadota > Gammaproteobacteria > Granulosicoccales > Granulosicoccaceae > Granulosicoccus. The sequence continues at coordinate 15,792 of CALIMV010000072.1, read as the reverse complement.
CTTTACTGGCCTGAGCCAGTGTGTAACCGCCACTGCCATCAGAAGTCCATTGCGTGGCTGCATCTTCGGCATCGCCTGCTTTTCTGGAGGTGAGTACAACTTTTTCAGCAATAACGAACGCCGAATAAAACCCGACGCCAAACTGACCAATCAGTTTTGCATCGGTTTTCTGGTCGCCGGTTAGAGATTCAAGAAATTGTTTGGTGCCCGATTTGGCAATGGTTCCTATGTTGGCAACAACCTCATCGCGATTCATACCGATGCCGTTGTCGCTAACGGTAATGGTGCCAGCTTGCTCATCGAAAGTGACGTGCAACTTCAGTTCGCTATCACCATCATAAAGATCGTTGTTGGCAAGCGCTTCAAAGCGCAACTTATCGCACGCATCGGAGCCATTTGATATTAGTTCACGCAGGAAAATTTCCTGGTTACTGTAGAGGGAATGTATCATCAGCTGCATTAGCTGCGACACTTCCGCTTCAAAAGACATTTGCTCCTGAGGAGCTTCAGATTTGGTTTTTTCGCTCATGACTCAGATCTTCCACGGCATAAAGCCGGCAATGGTTGCTCAATCGAATTTTGGAGCGGCCAACTTAACTATTTAAAGGTTTAAATTAGGATTTAAAAGCGTTGTCTGCTCGACATGAATGTTGAGGACACTGAACCGCTATTTCAAGTGATTCAGAACTCACCGACATTCAATAGCCCCTACACGCTACAGCGCCGCTCAGTAGGCGACCGTACAACAACAAAAAGGCGCATCATTGGCGATGCGCCCTGTATGTTACTTGTACCAACAAAAACTGTACCAAAAAAGTGTTACAGCTTTTCTTTGATTCGCGCCGCTCGGCCCGTGAGGCCTCGCAAATAGTAAAGCTTGGCACGACGTACCGCACCACGGCGCTTCACATCTATATCGGCTACGAGTGGGCTGTACGTTTGAAATACGCGTTCAACACCTTCGCCATGCGAAATTTTGCGGACTGTAAACGCTGAGTTCAGCCCTCGGTTGCGCTTGGCTATAACAACACCTTCGAATGCCTGCAGGCGTTCACGATCGCCTTCTTTTACGCGAACTTGCACAACAACGGTGTCGCCAGCAGAAAAATCCGGTATGGTTTTTTCCATTTGCTCAGCGTTGATTTGATCAATAATCTTGCTCATGTTTCTACCTATAAATCTTATAAAACTAAAACCATTAAAATCTTCTACTACTCAGACTTATTACGGTTTTGAGCCTCATTCAGTTGTTTTAAAACTAGTTTGTCCGCCGCCGTCAGTCTTGCCTTAGCAAGTAAATCGGAGCGACGTTCCTGTGTTCTTGCCAATGCCATTTTTCGGCGCCACCTGGCTATTGCCTCATGATCGCCGCTGGTTAGCACAGCGGGTACTGCATTCTGACCAAGCACTTCGGGCCTGGTGTAATGAGGATGGTCTAGTAGTCCATCTTCACCAAATGAATCTTCCGCGGCAGACAACGGATGCCCCAATACACCAGGGATTAACCGGCTAACCGCATCTATAACAACCATGGCGGCAACTTCACCACCGCTCAAAACAAAATCCCCTATGGAGATTTCGGTATCGACGAATTCCGTGATAACACGTTCGTCTATACCTTCATATCGGCCCGCGATCAGAACAATGCCGTCGGTATCGAACACCTCACATAACTCACGCACCATTTGCTGCTTCAGTGGCGCGCCCTGCGGTGACAAATACACCGTTCTGGCTTTCGGTAGGGCCACTTTTGCAGCCTGAATTGCTGCTATGAGTGGCTCAGCCTTCATGACCATGCCCGGACCGCCTCCAAAGGGACGATCATCCACCGTGCGATGTTTGTCGCTGGTGAAATCGCGCGGATTGATCAGCCTTACACTTACCTTGTTCTCTTTAACCGCTCTACCAATCACCCCTGCTGCCAAGAACGATTCAAGCAGCTCCGGGAACAGTGTAATCACTGCGAATTTCAAAAATCCGGATCCCAATCAACAACAATGCGCTTTCCCTGCACATCAACGGTCGCAATAACTGATGGCCTAATCCACGGAATCAAAATGTCACCATTCGGTTTTTCCGAAGCAGCCCGTTGATCAGCTACCACCATCACATCATTTGCGCCAGTTTCAAACAAATGCAAAACCGGACCAATCACAACACCTTCAAGAGTCGATACTTCACAACCCACAAGGTCGGTCCAGTAAAACTCTTCTCCTTCCAGCACCGGCAAATCTGAACGCTGCACCGAAATTTGCTGCCCCAGTACTGTTTCAGCCGACTCGCGCGACTCTATGCCAGCCAACTGTGCTACCACATTCTTGCCAGAGCGTTTGCCACCCTTGACCTGAATTGGCTTGCGATTATTGGCATCCCCTAGCCACCACCGTGAATAGGTCACTATATTTTCTCTTGGCTTGGTGTCTGAGTGCACTTTCACCCAACCCCGAACGCCAAAAAAACCTATGATTTTGCCCAGTACGACGAATTCGGTGCTTGAATCCGTTGACCCGTTACTCACGAGCACAAAACATCAACAACTTATTTCTGCCTTGCCTGACCGTTGCCATTGAGGCAACAGGCAATGCCAAAGAAACTTACGCTGCGACAGCATTTTCCTTGCGGTAACCTTTGACAACTTTAGCTACGCGCTCGCTCATTTGAGCACCGACGCCTGTCCAGTAGTCAACGCGATCAAGATCAATGACAGTTTTGGTGGCATCGCCACGAGCTACAGGATTGTAGTAACCAAGTCGCTCAATATAACGGCCGTCACGGCGTGAACGGCTATCGGTAGCGACTATGTGATAAAACGGCTGCTTTTTGGCGCCGCCGCGGGACAAACGGATGGTAACCATTGTTCTTTAATTTCCAGCAATGCAGTAAGAAAGTGCCCACCCCTACTTCACTGAGCACTTCCATCAGGGGTAACCCACAATTATACCTGAAGCTGAACTACATGCCAAATCCAGGTGGCAATTTTCCTTGCATACCACGCATCATTTTGGCCATCCCACCTTTCGACATCTTCTTCATCATGCGACTCATCTGCATATGTTGCTTCATGAGCTTATTAATGTCTTGCACCGTCAGCCCGGCGCCAGCGGCGATTCGCTTCTTGCGAGACCCTTTGATAACCGCCGGAAATTGGCGTTCCTGAGGTGTCATGGAGTTAATCAGGGCAATCATTCGACTAAACTGCTTGTCGTCGGCCTGTTTTTTCACCGCATCCGGTAAATCGGCTGCGCCGGGCAATTTTTCCAGCATAGCCGCCATTCCGCCCATGTTGGCCATTTGCTCCAGCTGATCACGCATATCTTCCAAATCAAAGGTTTTACCCTTCTTCATTTTCTTGGCAAATTTCTCCGCCTTGGCATGATCGACTTTGGCGCTGACCTCCTCGACCAGTGAAACCACATCACCCATGCCTAAAATGCGTGAGGCAATCCGATCAGGGTGAAACAGCTCCAAGGCGTCGGTTTTTTCGCCCGACCCAATAAACTTTATCGGCTTGCCAGTAACCATTCGTACCGACAATGCCGCACCACCGCGCGCATCACCATCTGTTTTGGTTAGCACGACACCGGTTAGTGGCAAGGTTTCACCAAAGGCCTTTGCCGTATTTGCAGCATCCTGACCTGTCATGGCATCCACGACAAAAAGGGTTTCAATCGGTTTGAGCGTGCTGTGCAACGAACTGATTTCGCCCATCATTTCCTCGTCGATAGCCAGACGGCCGGCGGTATCAACCAGCAGCACATCGACGTAGGCTTTCTTTGCAGCACTCAATGCAGCAGTGGCAATATCGTTCGGCAACTGGTCGGCATGGCTTTCGAAGAAACTGACATCGACCGATTCGGCCAGGGTTTGCAGCTGTTTGATTGCAGCGGGGCGATAAACGTCACAGCTAACGACCATGACTTTTTTACGATCTTGCTCTTTCAGGCGACGTGCAAGTTTGCCAACAGTTGTGGTTTTACCCGCACCTTGCAGCCCTGCCATTAAAATGACTGCCGGAGGCTCTGTTGCCAGATTCAGTACCGACGTGTTTGCGCCCATAACCTCGACCAGTTCATCATTAACGACCTTGATCAGGGCCTGGCCGGGAGACAAGCTGCCAAGTACTTCCTGGCCAAGCGCTTTTTCGCGTACGGAATCAACGAAACGCTTGACCACAGGCAAAGCCACATCAGCCTCAAGCAGAGCCATGCGAACTTCACGCATGGTATCCTTGATGTTGTCTTCGCTGAGGCGCCCTTGTCCGCGCAACTGCTTTACCGTACGGCCAAGTCGCTCACTTAATGAATCAAACATATTTGAATTCTGCCTTTTTCTTCGTTTGTACTGCTGCTGCCGGACTAGACACCAGCATCGAATCCACCATCAACGCGGGTTTGCCGACCACTCATCATGACACCCGGGTTCAGTATAACGATCTGTGCCTCGCACAGCCTGCTTCATGACTGACTATTTACCCGCCCTGGTGGTAGCATTGTTCTATATTGGCGCCACCTGGCTGCTAATCAATAGGCTCAGACAACCGGTTGACGGCCCTAAAACGGCGTTTGAAGATAAAAGACCCGCACTTTGGCTCGCTGCTATTGCTGTTGTTCTGCATGGCCTCATTTCGGCGCAGCATTCAGGATTACCAGAGGCATTGAGCCTGCCGTTTTTTACCGCACTGTCAGTTACCATGCTAACTATCGTGATCATTCAACTCATCATGTGTGTCACGCGGCCGGCTGATTATCTGGGTTTGCTCATCTACCCGATTGCGGCGATCAGCATCCTTTGCAGCGAATTTATACCAGGACCGGCGAAACCGCTAGCACAGTCGCTGCAGCTGCATATCCTTTTGTCCATTACTGCCTACGCTGTACTTGCACTTGGCGCAGCTCAGGCCACCTTGGTGGCCGTTCAACGACGTTATCTGAATAGACACAAACCGGGTGGATTTATCCGCTCACTACCACCATTAACTAGTACAGAATCACTACTTTTTTCACTGCTCGGTGTAGGCTTCGCATTGTTAACGCTGTCTCTGGTCAGTGGGTTTGCCTTTCTGGAAGACATGTTCGCACAGCAAATTGTCCATAAAACCGTGCTGGCCTGTTTGGCTTGGGTTATCTTTGCTGTACTGTTGTTCGGCCGCTGGCGTTTCGGCTGGCGTGGCCAAAGAGTGGTGCGATGGACACTGGGCGGATTTGCAACGCTGCTAGTCGCGTATTTCGGCAGCAAAATGGTGCTGGAACTCATTCTTCAGCGCTAATGCAAAAGCGTTGCTATGATCCACTGTTCTGACCGTATTGAGTCTAACTATTTCGAGGGCCCGATTTAATTGAACGCCATACCAACCGGCGCACTGTTTATCATTTTGATGTTGCTGGTACTTACGTCCGCGTTTTTCTCCGGTTCTGAAACGGCGCTCATGTCGTTGAATCGTTATCGTCTGCGACATCTGGCAAACAGCGGCAACAAGGCCGCAATGCGAACCGCCAAGCTACTCGAGAATCCTGAACGCCTTATTAGCCTTATTTTACTGGGCAATAACTTCGTCAATATACTTGCCTCAGCCATTGCCACCGTAATTGCTCTGCGTTTGATGGGAGAACCAGGCATTGCGGTCGCCACCGGACTACTCACGCTGGTCATACTGGTTTTCGCCGAAGTAACCCCTAAAACTTTTGCCACGCGCAGGGCAGAACAGGTCGCTTTAATAGCGTCCGCCGTTTATGGGCCTTTACTGATCATAACGTCTCCATTAGTGCATGCGATCAATTGGATAAGCGCTAATATATTGCGTATGTTCAAAGTTAAAGCGCGAAGCGCAAGTGACGAACGCCTAAGCGGTGAAGAATTACGCACAGTAGTCAATGAAACCGCCGGCATGATTCCGGCACGCCATCGCGACATGTTGCTCAACATTCTTGATCTGGGCTCCATTCTTGTGAATGACATTATGGTTCCGCGCAATGACATCGTCGGTATCGATCTTGAAGACCCGTGGGAAGACATCCTTAAACAAATAACCAACAGCCAACACGGTCGTTTACTGGTGTTCAGAGAGAACATTGACGAAGTCATTGGCTTTGTACATTTGAGAAAAATGCTGGAAGGGTTGCGTATGGGCAACTTGACGCAAAGCTATCTTGAATCGGTTGTCCGTGATGCCTATTTCATTCCTGAAGGCACAAGCCTTACAGTACAACTATTGAATTTCCAGCGTGAAAAAAGACGTGTCGGTTTGGTCGTTGACGAGTATGGCGATATTCAAGGACTACTCACCATTGAAGATATTCTGGAAGAAATTGTTGGCGAATTCGATATTGACCCTCAAGTCACAACACCTGAAATTCACCCTCAGGAAAACGGTGGCTTTATCGTCGACGGCTCCGCGCAGATTCGCAATCTGAACAAAGCCCTGAACTGGAACCTGCCATCAGACGGTCCAAAAACCCTTAACGGAATTGTGCTTGAACATTTTGAGAATTTCCCGCGACAAGGTGCGCAGTTTAAATTCAACAACCATCCGATGACCATATTGGAAGTCGAAGACAACCGCGTTGTACAAGTGTTGATAGATGTCGCTATTAACGACGATAGCGATGATGACGACGACGATGACTATGATGAACGAGCTATAGCCGCAAACACTGCTGGATAAGGGATTATGTCCAAAGCCAAATCTCAGTACCAGTGTACCGATTGCGGTGCCATAGCTAACAAGTGGAATGGCCAATGTGCCGATTGCGGTGCTTGGAATACGCTTGAAGAAGCACTGAATACCGGCACCGGGAAAGCCGCTAATCCGCGCTTCGAGGGTTATGCCGGAAACAGTAAAATAACCTCTGCCACCGATGTTTCTCTCAGCGCGCAGGCGCGCATAAGCTCAGGGCTAAGTGAGCTTGATCGTGTGCTCGGCGGCGGTTTGGTGCATGGCTCAGTCACACTACTCGGCGGCGATCCCGGCATTGGTAAATCAACCTTGTTGGTTCAATGCCTGGCTAATCTGTCGGTTAATCATTCCACCTTGTACATCACCGGTGAAGAATCTTTGCAGCAAGTTGCCATGCGCGCTAAACGGCTGGAGCTACCACAGGAGCACTTGCGCTTATTGGCTGAAACCCGCGTTGAATCGATACTTGCCCATGCGGATAAGGAAAAGCCGGATTTTATGGTCGTCGATTCTATTCAAACCGTGTATACCGAATTGCTCAACTCGGCACCCGGCGCCGTCGCTCAGGTGCGTGAAAGTGCTGCACGCCTTGTGCGCTATGCCAAACAAACCGGCACGGCCGTTTTTCTGGTTGGCCATGTCACCAAAGAAGGAGCCCTAGCAGGACCACGCGTGCTAGAGCACATGGTTGATACTGTGCTGTATTTTGAAGGCGAATCAGGTAGCCGTTATCGCGTCATTCGCGCAGTCAAAAACCGCTTCGGAGCAGTAAATGAGCTGGGCGTTTTTGCGATGGCCGAAAAAGGACTGCAGGTGGTCAATAATCCATCCGCGATCTTCCTTTCCAAACACCCTGAACCGGTCAGCGGTAGTGTCATACTCGTTACCCGAGAGGGTACACGGCCGTTGTTGGTAGAGGCGCAATCGCTGGTGGATACCAGTCATGGCGGCAGTCCACGACGAGTTGCACTGGGCCTGGAACAAAACCGTCTGGCAATGCTACTGGCCGTCATGCACCGACATGCAGGTATCGCCATGTTTGATCAAGATGTATACGTCAATGTCGTCGGCGGTGTGCGCATATCAGAAACAGCTGCCGATTTACCGGTCCTGCTTGCCGCTCTGTCTTCATTCCGCAACCGACCTCTGCCCGCCGACCTGGTGGTATTCGGCGAAATTGGTTTAGCCGGTGAGGTTCGCCCGGTCGCCAATGGTGAGGAACGATTACACGAAGCGGCCAAGCACGGCTTTAAACGTGCGATCGTACCCTTCGCAAACAAACCCAAAAGCTCAATTAAAGGTTTTCGAGTCGATGGTATTCACCGTCTTCACGAGGCGCTTGATTTGTTAGACTAGCCCCCAAGAAATTGTTGTTCTAAGGAAAATTGCGGTGCCCCAAAAAGCAATAAAAATAGCTAAATCCACCAGCTTTGAAGACGCCTTGGGCGAGCTGGAAGGCATTGTCAAAACACTCGAATCAGGTGATCAGCCGTTGGATGCATCTCTGACTCAGTTTGAACGTGGTGTTGCACTGGCGCGGTTTTGCCAACAGTCGCTGGCAACAGCTGAACAAAAAATCAAAATATTGTCCACCGAAGACGGCGAAGAATCGCTAGACGAGTTTGACCCCGCAGGTGAATGAGTTTAACGCCCGATTGCTGCAGTACAAATCACGCGTCGACCTGGCACTTGATCAACACCTTCCAAGCGATTCAAGTTCCACAACCCTGCTGCCAAAAGCCATGCGCTACGCCATTACCAATGGTGGTAAACGGGTAAGACCTGTGCTGACTTACGCCACTGGTACAGCTCTGGGCGTACCTCTGGAAAGGCTTGATGTGGCCGCTTGTTCAGTCGAAATGATGCACGCCTATTCCCTGGTTCATGATGACTTACCAGCAATGGATGATGATGACCTGCGCCGGGGATTGCCCAGTTTGCATCGCAAATTTGACGAAGCGACCGCAATCCTGGCTGGAGATGCACTGCAAGCACTGGCGTTTACTGTGCTGGCGACTCATAACGATTCGTCGCTTGACGCGACTGCCCGTTTACAAATGATCGCGGCCCTTGGCGATGCCAGCGGAGCGAAGGGTATGGCCGCCGGACAGGCCATCGATCTGGAATCTGTAGGAAAGACTCTCTCACTAGAGCAATTGGAAGTCATGCACCGACACAAAACCGGCGCGCTTATTCGAGCCAGCGCCAGACTGGCCGTATTAGCTGCAGGTTCTGTCGACGAGACGTTAGCAAATAAAATCGATGCCTACGCTGGCGCTATCGGACTGTCTTTTCAAATAGTCGACGATATCCTCGATATAACCGGCGACACAGAAACTCTGGGCAAAACTCAGGGTGCAGATATGGCACTAAATAAGCCAACTTACCCCGCACTACTGGGACTCAGCGGCGCTAAGGATTACGCCCAGAAAATGCACTCGATTGCGCTCGAAAGCCTTGCCGGGCTGGGCACAGAATTTAACGAACTCAGAGACCTCTCTCGATTTATCGTCAATAGAAGTAACTAAAATTATCGTTTATTGAAGTAATTAATCGCAACTTTGCCACCAAGTCGGTATTTTGGACGCTTGTCAGCGATGGTATTCACCCCCCATAATTACGGGTCGAAGAAAATCCATTACATAATGAATAACGCTGATCAATTCCCCCTGTTGTCATTGGTTAATTCACCAGCCGATTTGCGCGAGTTGGAAGACTCACAGCTGCCGCAATTGTGTGACGAGTTACGCCAATTTGTGATTGAGTCTGTAGCGACAACCGGAGGACACCTGGGAGCCAGCCTTGGCACCATCGAACTGACCGTCGCATTACATTATATTTTCAAAACACCCGAAGACAAACTTGTCTGGGATGTTGGCCATCAAACCTACGGACATAAAATAATTACGGGTCGGCGAGACCGGATGTCCAGCATGCGAAAACAAGGCGGACTGGCAGGTTTTCCAAACCGGGATGAATCTGAATACGACACATTCGGCGTTGGCCATTCAAGCACCTCCGTAAGCGCGGCGCTGGGTATGGCGCTGGCGGCGCGAGCAGAAAACGACGGCAAAGAACCCAACGAACAACAAAAAACCGTTGCCGTTATAGGCGATGGCGCATTAACCGCAGGCCTTGCGTACGAAGCGCTTAATCATGCCGGTGGAGTTAAAGCCGACATGATTGTGGTTTTGAACGATAACGACATGTCTATCTCACCCAATGTCGGCGCGATGAACAAATACCTGGCACGCATGCTAACGGGAAAAATCGTATCAGGTGCTCGTGAAGGCACCAAGAGCGTGCTGAGCAAAGTACCATCGATGCTCGAACTTGCTCGCCGCACTGAAGAACATGTCAAAGGAATGGTCGTACCGTGCTCACTGTTCGAAGAGCTTGGCTTTAACTACTTCGGACCAGTCGATGGTCACGATGTGGGCTCTCTTGCTAATGTACTGAAAAATATGCGCGGTTTAAAAGGCCCGCTGTTTTTGCACGTGGTAACGAAAAAAGGTTATGGCTATAAATTTGCCGAGCAAGACCCACTTGCCATGCATGCAATGTCTCCATTCGACCCGGCTACTGGTAAAAGTCTCAAAAGCAGCAAATCCAACTCACCCACATACACACAGGTTTTTGGACAGTGGCTGTGCGACATAGCCGCAATCGATGAAAATGTTGTGGGTATTACACCTGCTATGCGTGAAGGCTCTGGCATGGTCGAATTTGAACAGCAATTCCCGCAACAGTATTTTGATGTTGGTATAGCAGAGCAACATGCCGTCACACTTGCAGCCGGTTTGGCATGCGGTGGCAAGAAGCCAGTGGTCGCCATCTACTCAACTTTCCTTCAACGTGCCTACGACCAGCTAATACACGATGTCGCCATTCAAAACTTACCGGTATTGTTCGCCATAGATCGTGCTGGCCTGGTTGGCCCAGACGGCCCTACACACGCAGGCAGTTTCGACTACAGTTTTATGCGCTGCCTGCCCAACATGGTGATCATGGCAGCGGCAGATGAAAACGAATGTCGACAAATGCTGTACACCGGCTACAAGCTCGATGGCCCTGCCTCGGTACGTTACCCTCGTGGTACGGGCCCGGGTGTGCCCGTTGAAGAAACCATGCAAGCGCTAAACATCGGCGAGGCAAAACAAATCAGTAAGGGAGTCGATGTTGCACTGTTGGCATTTGGCACTATGGTAGAGCCTGCAAAAAAACTGGCCGCCGAATTTGGCTATAGCATGGTTAATATGCGCTTTGTAAAACCGCTGGATACCAAACTTATCGACGTGTTGGCCAGCTCTCATAAATTACTGATAACCCTTGAAGAGAATGCCGTGGCCGGTGGCGCAGGTGCAGGCGTTGCGGAATATCTTTCAACCACCACAAGCACAACACCAGTTCAAATCATTGGCCTGCCAGATAAATACATTGAGCACGGCGATCGCGATGAGTTACTGGCACAATGCGGATTGGATGAAGCTGGCATACGGGCGCAAATCAAGGCTGTCGTTTCAGCTGAAGACCACTTACGCCAATTCGGTTAGTGCTGCGCTGGCATTGGTTCCCGGCACTGCTTTATCGCCTGTACCGATTAGTTCAAACCATTCGCTACAACTGTGCTGCTGTAGTACGGTTACACGATTATCGTTTGCCGGTAAATATTCCGCCATAGTTGAATAGGCCGCATCGTTGGTATTATTCTGTTCACTTAAATGCCCTAACAGTATGGTTTGCATACCTGAATGATCAACACGGCGAACCAACTGCCCAGCCTGAACATTGCCAAGGTGGCCAAAATCAGAACGTATACGGGCTTGCAAGCTCGGTGGATAGGGCCCGTTACTGAGCATGTGTTCGTCGTAGTTACTTTCAACGAGTAAACCTGTAACCCCGGCAAGCTTCTCTTCCACATGCGGCGTGCTGGCACCCAGATCGGTTACACAGGCAAAACGGGTGCCTTGGTTTGAAAAAATATATTGACAGGATTCAGCTGCATCGTGCGGTGTTGGAAAGGGGTCTATGTCGATATCCCCGATCTTGAAGGCCTGATGTGCGCTAATTAGGTTTGTGTGTGTAAAGCGATTGTCCCGTAAGGCATTGTAGGTACCGTGTGTTAACCAGACTGGCTTGGCAAACTTTCGGGACAAGGGTCCTATCCCTTTAACATGATCACCGTGTTCATGAGAAATGAGCACACCATCGAGGTTCGCTGGCGATAAACCGAGCTTAGCCATGCGCACCGTTGTTTCTTTCAGCGTAAAGCCGCAATCAAGCAATAACAATGTGTCGGTTGTACGCACAAGCGTTGCATTGCCCGAACTACCACTACCTAAGGATGCTACTTGCAACACTTAAATAATTTGCTCTTTCAGCGCTGTTAATATGGCAAGCTCTTTGTCTTTGGGTAATCGTGCACCACCTTGTTCGGTAACCAATACACGCACAGCACTCAGGTGCACTGGCGTTAATGAGAAGACTAAAGGGTCAGCGTTAGCCTGGGATGAAGCCTGTATGACGCCAACGCTATCATCGCTAAGCACAACACTGTAATCAATCTTGTTGACAGCCTCTTTAACCTCGCGGAACGAGGGAGCAAACCCTTTGTGCACAACTAATTGGCTGCCGATGGAGGTGGTCTGTACTTCTGCATCGTCGATAATCGCGTTAGCCTGAGGCTCAGATAGAATTCCTTGTGCTTGTTGTTGCTCGGCACCAAGAAAAACCAGCAGTTCAACAAGGAGCTGCGCTACTTGTTCGGGGTTGTGGCTCGATGCTGGCCACTGCTCGTCTTCGGCAGAAGCATTTATCGAATCGTTGACAGCGTCACCGGGGCTCTGCATTGCTCGGGCAAACAATCGTGTTGCCGTGCCATCACGCTCCAGGCGAAACGAGTATCTTGTGAACAGCTCATCACCAGGCAGCAAATTTTTGAGCAGACCACCGTTTTTTTCAGTATCGGCTTGCCATTGCGTAAATATCAGGCCCGTTGTAGGCGCGGTTTTCTCCACGACTAATTTTTGTTTTTTTATAAATTCTAATACGAGGGGCCAAACACTTTCCGCACTTTGGTTTAATTCGAGCCAGTTTTGATCGCCTCGTCGAACATAACGCGCACCCGAAAATTCAGGTAATAGACGATTTCGGGCCAATGGACCGGCCTCTGTGCCGGGCAAAATAAATTGCTCTGCATTGCCGACATTGGTTAGATCGGGAGGAATCTGAAGCGCTTTGGCTTCGTCGGATGTTTCACTGTAGATGACATCTGGACTGCTTGCCGGGTTATTAAATCCACAGCTTGCCAAACTTATCATTGAAAGAATAAGCATTGGCACTGGTAACGCGAAAACTGATTTGCTATTGCGTATCATCTTTGAATGCGTATCCGTTGAATGTTGTACGTTTATTCTCAAGCGCACAGTGAAGTGCGCTCAACCATGTTGGTTACAGTGCGCCTGCTTTGGTTAATGCGGCACGAACAGTGTCGTGAAATTCAGCAGCAAGTGGCGTTAACGGCAACCGGATACCAGGGCCGAGCTTACCCATTTGTTGTAACGCCCATTTTACCGGTATCGGATTTGACTCCATAAACAAGCTGGTATGCAGGTCAACCATTTGCGCGTCAAGCTTTTGCGCCGCCGATCTATCTCCTTCTAATGCCGCAGCACACATTTTATGCATTAACTCAGGCACAACATTAGCGGTTACTGAAATATTGCCTTTTGCCCCGGCCAAAATACTTTCCATGGCCGTGCCATCATCGCCTGTGACAACCATAAAGTCGTCAGCGCAGGCGTTAACCAGTTCCTTGATGCGCTCAACAGTGCCAAAGGCTTCTTTTATTCCAACTATATTACTGATGTTAGACAATCGGGCGGTAGTTGCAACTTGCATATCAACCGAGGTTCGCCCCGGTACGTTATAGAGTATTTGTGGAATGTCCACCGCCTGGGCGATTGCCTGAAAATGCCGGTATAAGCCCTCTTGCGTTGGCTTGTTGTAATAAGGGGTTACCAGCAAGCAGGCATCGGCTCCAGCCTCTACCGCGTGACTAGTCAGTTCGATAGCTTCTGCTGTCGAATTTGCACCAGTACCTGCAATAACCGGCACACGCTTATTGACCAACTCGACAACCTGCTTAATCACGCTGGTGTGCTCTGGTACAGTCAAGGTTGCCGATTCACCGGTGGTACCTACCGCTACGATGGCATCGGTACCGGCCGCAATGTGAAATTCGATCAGTTCGGCCAATGCCGGTTGATCGATTGCACAACTTACAGCAGAGCTAATAGCAGAACTAACATCGCTTTCATCACTGCCATCGTCAAGCATTGGGGTCGCCAATGCCACCATACTGCCCTGATACATGGGAAATCCTCGCCTCGCCAGCGCACCGTGCACCAGCCATTTTCACCCATATTGTAACTGACGCAGGCATTAAAGGCTGATATTCATTTACGCGATAAAATGACCCCAACCCCAAATCAGGCACAGACTCATGAGCGACCCAAAAATTGGCAAAGCCGCGCCCGCTTTTAACCTCCCGGCGACCGGACCAGAAAAAGATCACAAAGTGCGCCTTAGCAAATTAAAAGGCCAAAATGTGGTGTTGTATTTTTACCCTCGCGATGCAACGCCAGGCTGCACAACCGAGAGTCAGAACTTTCGGGATGCGCACAAGGCTTTCGACAAAGCCAATACGGTGATTCTGGGTATTTCGCAAGATTCGATAAAAAGCCATGAGAAATTTCACAGCAAGCAGGCACTCAATTTCGATCTGCTCAGTGACGAATCCGGCGATGTGTGCACAAAATACGGTGTACTAAAACTGAAGAAAATGTACGGTAAGGAGTTTACCGGGATTGAACGCTCGACTTTTTTGATTGATGCCAAAGGCATATTGCGAGCCGAGTGGCGTAAAGTCAAAGTGCCAGGCCATGTAGACGAAGTGTTACTGGCCGCCCAGAACCTATGACTTGCTTTCTGTTGTTGTTGTTGGCTCAGTCTTAGACCGAGTGCGTGCTCGCGCACGCTTACTCTGTTTTGGCCAGGCATTGAGCACCGCCTGTATTAGCGTTGCCAACGGTATGGCAAAAAATACGCCCCAAAATCCAAACAGACCACCAAAAAACAACACAGCAACAATGATCGCGAGCGGATGCAGGTTCACCACTTCCGAAAACAACAGTGGTACCAGGACATTGCCATCGAGTACTTGAACGATTTGGTATACAAGCAGCAGGTAACCCAGTTTTGCGGTAAAACCCCACTGAAAATAGGCGATTATCGCAATGGGTACAGTGACCGCTACCGCACCTACATAAGGAACGATGACCGATAAACCGACGAAAAAACTCAGTAGCAGCGAGTAGTTCAGGCCCATAAATGCAAACACAATGTAGGACACTAACCAGACGATAACGATTTCTACAAACTTTCCGCGAATATAGTTAGCAATTTTCTGATCAACCTCACGCCAGACTCGCAAGGATAATTGACTGCGTTTAGGCACAAAAAGACTGGCCCAGGACATAAGTTTATCTTTGTCTTTGAGCGCGAAAAACACCATAAATGGCACCAACACAACGTACACGGTGATAACAATGATGGTGCCGAGCCTGGCAATCGAAAAAGATAAAATGGTTTGACCCAAGTTACCCACCTCATTGCCAAAATTGCCGATCATCTCGTTAATTTGTTCAACTGTAAAAACTTCCGGGTACAGTTCTGGCAACCGCAATAGCTGTTCCTGCCCTTTCGCTATCATGCCGGGCACTTCACGCACAATCTGCGTAAGCTGTTGCGACAATATTGGCACCAGTACAAACAGAACAAGCAAGGACAAGGTAACGAACAACAGTAAAACGATGGTAACTGACAGGGTACGAGGCACACCCCAACGTTCTGTTGTGGCAACCACGCCTTCGAGCAAATAGGCCAAAACCAGCGCCACAACAACCGGGGCAAGAATATCGCCGAACAACCATAGCAAGCCAAACCCTGCGAGCAACATCAAAGACAGTATGACGGCCTGCGGGTCTGAGAAATTTCGGTTGTACCAGTCGCGAATTATGTCCAGCATGGCCGGAGCGACTCCTTTTTCTGCTGTGGGG
>CALIMV010000071.1 GCA_938045275.1 uncultured Granulosicoccaceae bacterium | reverse complement strand
GGAAGATAAAACCTAAGCAAGAGTACTCAGCCACGAGCAGCGATACTAGTTGGAATTTCGATCTCGTTTAGCTGCTCTGATCTCAAACAGATCAACAGCGTTTTTGTACCAGAAGTTGGCAGGTTTTAGAAAGTGTGGAGTATACGACCGGTGAAACCATTTGGTTTTAAAATAAGACTCCTGATAGGCCGTTTCACCTCGCGAATCTCCTATAGCTTGATAGGCCGCTTTCGCTCCAAGATATGGCGCTAGTGCTACGCCGGAGCCTGAGTAGCCCATTGAGAAATGCATCCCCTCATGGTCGCCTACTTGAGGCAAATGAGTGAACGAATACCCCGTGTTACCACACCAGCTGTGTGTTAATTTAACATCAGAAAGCTGAGGCCATATTTCACACATTGTTTGTTTTAAGCGGTAGCTTGCCAGCTCGTTTGATATAGGCGTCATTGATGCCCTGCCACCAAAAATAATCCTTGTTCCATCCGGGGAAAGTCTGAAATAGGAATGGCGTGCTCTGGTTTCTACCATCATGCGCTTTCCTGGTGCCAATGACTGCAAAAGATTAGGTGATAAGGGTTCGGTCGCAATAAGAAAGCTAGGCAGTGGAAAGACCCTACGGGCAAACCATTCAAATTTTCCTTTTGTATAACCGTTGGTTGCCATCAACACTTTCTCAGCACAAAGTTGCTGTCCGCTAGCTGACGTTGCAATATATTCGGATCCAACGTTTTTTATATGCTCGATAGGACATTTCTGTATTACTTGTATATTTCGCTGTAGTACTGCCATTAGTAAACCGTCGTGAAACAGACGTGGTTGCAAAGAGGCATGATCTGGAAAACGAATGGCGCCAAAGTAACAAGGTGTATTGATTTCCGAAGCTAGCTCATTTTGTTCCACGTACTCCACATTCATGTTACTAACGCTTCGCAAGTGATTCACTTGTTTACGTTGCGCTGTGGCGTGAGCCTTGGTCCATGCCAGTTGAACGCGACCACATTGATCGAAGTGGCACTTTATGTTCTCTTTTCTGATCAGGTCGCAGCTAAAGTCAAATGCATCTTGGGCCTCATTAAAAATGCCTGCAGCTGTTGTACGATCAAACTGTTTTGCTAATCTATCAAACGCTAAGCGTGGATGCGCACCAAACATGCCTCCGTTGCGAGTTGATGCACCATGGCCTGGTACGCCAGCATCAACGACTACAACTTTAACGCCTGCATCACTTGCTGCTATGGCTGCAGACAGGCCGGTGTAACCGGCGCCGACAATCAACAGTTGTGCCTTGCTTGGTAATTCACTGGACAGCTGAGGTAACGGTGCTCCATCTTCCCACCAATAAGGGGCACCGATTTCTTTGGCTTTTGTACTAAATAGGTTCATACGAAATATTTCATTAAATCAATGACTCCAATTTCAAGAAAATATTACCTTTTTCCGAACCACACATTCTTTTATAAATTTACACTCAGCGAATATAAATGTACACATAACGCGACGTTAAGCACACAGTAATCGCAAAATTGTGCGGTACTCATAAATTCCTTATAATTAGCTTAATTTAATGGACTAATCATGCCTTTATCATGCGATTTCTACACAAACTCAGCCCTTGTTTAGCATTGCTGTTTACCGCCGTTATTCTTGTCGCTTGCTCTCAAGAAGCAACAACCAATGCAAAATTTCCCACCAATACGCCTTCAATGTTACGCGCAATCAACATTGAGCTGTTATCTGTTGATGTTCAAATTGACAATACCGGTCCCATCTACAAAGGTGTGCGAAACGAAGATGGAACGTGGGATGTAAAGCTCACAATAAGTCTTGATACGAACCACAACTTCGTTGCTAAATGGTTTGTAATGGTTGGCACGGACAGGCTCTTGGTGTTAGAGCAGCGAGGTTTCTTTTACGCAGACTCAACAGTGACCAGTGGCGACCCGTCAGAAACACAGACCATTTCATCTGGCGAGCCACAGTTTGACTATGACTGTGATGGCATGTCCAATTTAGAGGAATTGATGGATTTAAACACAGACCCACTTGGCCCATCTGGGTGTGAGTCCACCACGACAATTGAACCAACAGATACCACACCGACAATTACAATATCGACGATTCCTGACGTTACTCCGCTTACTGGCGGGTGCTTTACGATGGGCAGCCCTGAATTTGACCCGAATGGTTCTGGCGAGTTAAACGTATTTCGTGAACCCGATGAGCGACAACATGAGGTATGCGTTGAGCCATTCAGCATTGGAATATATGAAGTGACAGAAACTCAATGGAGTCAGTTTGACGGCAGCAGAATAATCAGTAATCGTCCTATAAGAAATATTACCCGGGAAGAAGTAGACGCTTACACAATATGGCTCTCTAACGAGACCGGGGAAACTTATCGCTTGCCTACTGAGGCCGAATTTGAATTTGCTGCCCGTGGCGGCACAACTACCCGTTACTGGTCAGGTGACACTCTCGCTGACAACCAGGAAAATTTTAACAGTAGTAACACGTGGGGCGGTGCAATACAAACTGAGGAAAGATTAGCATTACCCAGCGGAATATTGCCTGTTGGGTCCTTACAACCTAATCCTTACGGACTTTACGACATTACTGGTAATGCGTTAGAGCACACCTGCAGCGCGTATTCAGAAAATTACGAATCCGAACTGGAAACGTATTGCAGTGCAAGTCCAGGTGTTGAACATGTTTTCCGCAGCGCTGACCAGGCAAATCATGTACTGTGGGCTCGACCGGCAAGAAGAGCGGGCACACTAAGATACACGGAAAGACACGGGGGTGTGGGGTTTAGAATTGTTAAGGAGAGCCGCTAGTATAAAGCCTACTCGTAGTTACCTTTTACTCGTTCCTTAGTTGGATCAAAATGTGGGAACGCAACTACTTTGGCTTTAAGACGTTTCTGCTGACCATCGAGTTGCCCTACTTCTATATTTGTACCGATGTCTGCGTGCGTAACATCCAGTCGAGCAAGCGCAATAACTTTTCCTAACGTAGGTGACTTCACTGCTGATGTAATCTGGCCCACTTGTGCCTTACCCACGCGAATACAGTCACCTGAGCCTGGTACAACACCACCTTCAATATCAAGACCGACCAGCTGGCGTTGTGGATTCTCTTTCCTGGCCACCAATACATCACGGCCAATAAAATCATCTTCCTTGGATTTCAATGGCACGGTAAACCCAATGCCCGCCTCATACGGATTTGTCGTGTCATCAAACTCGTAACCGGCAAAGATAAGCCCAGATTCAATCCGCAGCATATCCAGCGCAGCCAGTCCCAATGGCAACATCCCCATCGGCTCTCCTACTGTCCATATTTTGTCGAATAAGGCGTTTGCGTCTTTAGGATGACAGAAAACCTCATAGCCCAGTTCACCGGAGTAGCCGGTTCGACTTACTACAACAGGAATGCCATGGAAGTCATCTGTTCGACCAATCATAAATCGAAACCAGCCCAAGTCAGTAATGCTGGACTGTGTGGGCGAATTCCAAATAATTTTTTCCAGAATGCTTCGTGACAAGGGGCCTTGCACTGCAACATTGCACAGCTGATTAGTCGATGATCTAACCCACGCGTTCAGTTTGCGTTTCAATGCTTGCTCGCGAAGCCACAAACCACTTTCATCATTACCACCAATCCACCGAAAATTAGTGTCACTCATTCGATAGACTGTGCCGTCATCTACCATGCCGCCGTGTTCATAACACATTGCGGTATACACAACCTGTCCTACGCTGAGCTTTTTAATATTCCGAGTTACGCACACTTGCATCAGTTCTTCAGCGTCTGGGCCCGTAACTTCGTATTTACGCAGAGGACTTAAATCCATAATCGCAGCTTTTTCACGACAAGCCCAATACTCGGCAATAGCCCCATGGTTACTCATTTGATTTGCAAGCCAATACCCGTTGTATTCAATGAAGTCTTGTGTGTGCTTGGCAAAAGAGTCATGAAATCCGGTTTGTTTAGTTTCTTCCACGTCGGCCTCCGGCGACTTGCGCCACCCGATTGATGTTTTGAATTGTTCTTTTTCCTCGTACACTCGTACTTGTATGTCTGTAGGATTCCAGCCATTTGCCGGATCAACATCACACGGGCACGCGGTAGACACGCATACAAGGTCGGTAAGTGCTTTGAGCATGACATAGTCGCCAGGCCTTGACCAAGGCGAATCAAATCCCAATGCGTTGGTGTCATCCAGCAAGGTATTGAAGAAAAAATTGATTGCCGGCCAACCACCTCGTGGTTTGACAGAATAATTGCCCAGTTGTGTGTTCATGTTGTCTGAACAATTGAGGTGCCCAGGATAACCAATGTCGTCGTAGTATCGAGCTGTACACGCCAGACCGAACGTGTCATGACGTCCGCAGGTATCCTGCACTATTTGCACAAGCGGTTCGTGATCGACGCTGAAATATTTTGAATATATTCCAGGTGCCGGATACAACGAGCCTACAAGAGAACGTGTGGTGGTCGGGTCGATTTCCCGTTCCAATCCTTTATCAAGGGCTTTACTGGAAAATGCCTGAAAATCAGAGCACTCCCTACCCTGTACATCCAGTATTTGAATATATTGACCCGCTTTTACCTCGTACACATACGCTGCACCCGGATTGATGTTTTCATCTACGACTGTATCACCCAGCGGGTCAGGCGCCACCAGCACCTCTTTTGCATCGGCGGGGTTTACACGCCTCACGTACATTATTAATTCTGTAGGCGCATCCTGAGCTTCTGGCAGCATTGGCTGGCCAATAGCACAAGCCACTAGCAGACCATCGCTGGATGCAAATACGGTATGTATGGCACCAGATTTAGACCCCTGTTCAAAGACATTGAAGGCCTGTGCTTTTGCAAGGTCGAACCCAGACGTATTCAATGCGCTCAGTACCCTGCGAGCAGAAGCATCATCAGCACTTAATGCTGCGATCGTGCCGTGGGGCTTTACTGGTTTGGTTTCACCCATCATCGCGACATCTGATTTGCCATCAGGTGTGAAAAATACAAGTTCACCGGGCTGCAGCCCTTGTGGGTCCAGTAAACTGATTTCATCACCGGCGCAAATGCTTAATACACGCGTACCACCACCCGGAATGGGATAGCGTTCTACGCCTTTTTGTAGAACCGGCAAACCAGGTTCAATAACGCCACGTTGTTCATACGGTGTTTCAAATCTAGTATTAACCACCGAAGAGACTGTCATGGCACCATCGACCTATGCGTTGACTTATCCCAATCAGGTTCAAATCCTAGAATGATTGTGTCTGGGTTAAGATCAGGATTAAACAACAAATTGTGCCACCAGGTGGACTGATACAACGGGTGGGTTTTAGATAACCGAACCACTTTACAATCGAGTTTATATTCCTGATTGTAAGCCTCAAAAATCAAGGTGCATGCACCCGCACTGAGCAGTTGCGATGCTCCTGTAGAATCCGGCTGGAAAGTAGCGCTGAGGGTATCGGAAAACTCACGCGCTTTTTGATAATAGGTTGAAGAAAAATACGTTAACGCCTTTTCACGTCTTTGAGCAGGATCATTGGTTTGTTTTACCATGTGTTTGAGTTCAGGTACTTTCGAATACGCACCCCACTTTGAAAACACAGTAATAATATGGCCCATCGGCTCAGACTGGCCAGGTAAAGTTACAGACGGCGTTACGGCATCATCCGGTCTACCCAAATTGTCGCGCATGGTCATTTGCCTAACGCGGCATTGCCAGCCTAAAAACTGCTGCATCAGGGCATGGTTACCGGGGCTCTTCACCATCATTTCAACAACCGAACTCGTCATGCTATTTGCTCATTCTTGGTCTCGAATTTTTCTTTTCTCTTGTGTTGCATTTGATAATCACGGTCGTGAGACAAACTTGGTATACGGTTGCGAGTTACAGCAACCTGATTAACATCTATCTCGCACAATACAACCCCTGTCCGCTCCCCACCGTCGGCCAAAATAGTTCCCCAGGGGTCTATAACTAAGGAGTGCCCAAAACTATTGCCACCACCGGGCACACCACCAACCGCACACGGGGCAACGATAAACGCACCGTTCTCAATTGCCCGAGCCTGATTCAATATATGCCAGTGCGCCTCACCGGTTTTTTTGGTGAACGCAGCAGGAACAAGCAGAATTTCAGCTCCAGCCTGGGCAAGATCGCGGTATAGATGAGGGAATCGTAAGTCGTAACAAATGGACAACCCCAGTTTTCCAAACGGCGTGTCCACAACAACCGCCTGATCGCCAGGTTGTACTTTTTCACTTTCTTTATAACATTGAGATGCTGAAAGTTCTATATCGAACAAATGAACTTTCGTGTATCTCGCCTGGATTTCTCCGAGTGCATCAATGACAAATGTTCGATTTAGAAATTTAGTACCGGCACCTTTTATCGCAATTGAACCTAGAACAATCCAGACCTTGTTTTCTTTAGCAAACGAACGTAGTCCAACGAGCACAGGATGGGCATCTTCTGTGTAGACCGGAGGCGAAAACAATTTTCCCTCCGTTCTCAACCCACCGGCATATTCAGGTAGCACAAGCAACTGTGCACCTTTACTAACGGCATCAGAAGCTAACTCAATAGCGTGATCCAGAGCGTCCAACGCTTCACTGAACGCACAGGTTTGCAAACAGGCTATGCTGACTTTCCGATCCATATCAATGCCCCATTAATACCGACGAAAATAATCTGTCGCAAATTTGCGATCAAGACTAATCAGAACTTACAGTACGCTTTTCTCAATGTCACCAGCGGATGGCGATCAGACATCTGAAACTTGATCAGAAGCTCGCGCGCGATCATGTCTCTATCTTGCTGATTATCAGGCAATGTTATGGAATCGGGTATGCGAACCCAGCCATTGATATTGCGATCAAACACCGCCGCTTTTCCATCTTCATACCCCATATGCACATCTTCAAGCCAGTTCAGATCGTCCCAACCCATCACTTCCATATAGCCTTTCAGAAAGTCGGTAATGCGACTGTAGTCTGGCACCAGATTAACGTCGTAACGGTAACCAATGTGCTGGCCTATCTCTTTCTCTCGTTCAGAATCAAGACCAGCTTTATCTTTTACAAACTGATCAACATCTTTGATTTCAGAACCTCGATATTCGGTACCTGCCATCTTCTTAATCTCCTACAGGTGGTAATTTATAGGTGGTGGTAGTCGTCAATACCAACGGTATGCTCGGTACCTGCTAATGGCACACCTGCAATTGCTGATGCCTCCATGGTCAGGGCCGCCAAGTCCTCTGGTTCGAGCGAGTGTAGGTTTGTTTTACCGCATGCACGAGCAAACAACTGCGCCTCAATAGTCAGCGTATGAAGGAAGTTATAGACTCGCTCAGCCGCCTCATCAGGATTGAGCCGAGATCGTAATTTCGGATCTTGAGTGGCAACACCAACCGGACACCGACCTGTATGGCAGTGATAACAATAGCCGGGTTCTACACCCATTTCTTCTTCGAAGTTGGCTTCCGGAATGTCTTTGTTACAGTTCAATGCCATCATTGCGGAGTGACCTATCGCAATAGCGTCTGCACCCAACGCAATAGCTTTAGCCACGTCAGCACCGTTGCGAATACCGCCGGCATAGATCAATGTTATGTCACCACGCTTGCCCAAATCATCAATCGCTTTTCGAGCCTGTCGAATTGCAGCCATACCCGGCACACCGGTTTCTTCGGTGGCTAAATGTGGTCCTGCGCCTGTTCCGCCTTCCATGCCATCGATATAGATAGAGTCCGGATCACACTTCACAGCCATACGCACATCATCATAGACTCGCGCTGCACCCAACTTTAGCTGAATGGGTATTTGCCAATCGGTTGCTTCGCGAATCTCCTGAATTTTTAGTGCAAGGTCATCTGGACCAAGCCAATCAGGGTGACGTGCTGGTGAACGTTGATCAATTCCTGCTGGAAGTGAGCGCATCTCTGCGACCTGATCAGTTACTTTTTGCCCCATAAGATGGCCACCAAGACCAACCTTACAACCTTGCCCGATAAAGAACTCACAACCATCAGCCAACATAAGGTGGTGTGGGTTGAAACCATAGCGAGACTGGATGCACTGATAAAACCATTTAGACGAATACCGGCGCTCGTCTGGAATCATGCCACCTTCACCTGAACAAGTTGCACTACCAGCCATAGTTGCACCGCGTGCCAATGCAGTTTTAGCTTCGAAGGACAAAGCACCAAAACTCATACCGGTTATGTACACAGGAATATCTAGCTCAATAGGTTTTTTACAGCGTGGCCCGATAACTGTTTTGGTGTCGCACTTTTCTCGATAACCTTCGATAACGAATCTTGTTAGCGTGCCAGGTAAAAAAGTTAAGTCATCCCAATGTGGTATTTTCTTAAACAAAGAAAAACCACGCATGCGATAGCGACCAAGCTCTGATTTAATGTGAATATCGTCGATAACACGGGGTGGGAAAACAAAGGATTCTCCCAAACGATTCGTGTCGCGAGCGAGTACTTTCTTTTTAACTTCATCCATTATCTAATTTCCTCGCTTTAGAGTATGAGTTTTTTCTCATTCGGTTCAAGATTGTCATAGTTCCACAACATTTTTCCAGACACAATTTTTTGGAAATGATCCACACCTTTGTCTGGCATGAGCTCATATTGTTGGAGTTTTCGGGTCAACCAGGCTTTATCCAGATCGGTAAGTTCTGCAGGAACTGCATCGACACCACAAGATTTAATTTCACCGCCGATGTAGATAGTGCCATCGTACATAGAATCACCAAGATTCTTACCGGCATTGCCGCAGACAATCATCCGTCCGCGTTGCATCATAAAACCAGACAGTGCGCCGGTGTCTCCGCCAACTATGATGGTGCCGCCTTTTTGATCGATGCCGGTACGCGAGCCAACTGACCCACGACAAACCAGATCGCCGCCACGAATGGCAGCGCCAAAAGTTGACCCTGCGTTCTTCTCTACCACGACTGTGCCAGACATCATGTTTTCACCACATGACCAGCCGACACGGCCTTTGATACGAACATTTGGACCATCAATGAGGCCAACGGCAAAGTATCCAAGAGAGCCTTCAACTTCTAATGTGAGTCGATTAAGAATGCCAACACCAACAGAGTGCATGCCTCGAGGATTCTTGATCACAATGGTGCCGCTACCGTCAGCCATCGCTTCACGCATCTTGCTGTTTAATTCTGTCGTGGTTAAACCATCTGTATCAATTTCAAAACGCTTGTTGTAAAAAATATCCGGTGCCCAGGGATAGGTATAGCGCTCTTCTTCATCAGGATTGAACTCGATAAGAAGAGAACGACCGAACAATTGTTCTGTGGTCAAACCCAACGCGTTAACGCGTTCTTCTTGCGTCATCGCTTGAAGTTCGGAATCAGTTACGCCTGCCATACTCGCACCTCCTCATCATATGGATCAGTTGTATCAATTTCTTCAGGTAAAATTGCTCGAATAGCTACTTCTTCAGAAGCCATAGCGATTAGATCATCACTCTCAAACAATACGAGAGGCTTGGCAGCCATGGTATCTTTTGCCATTCCTAATTGATCTTTTGTAGCAACGAGATAAGTGAACACGCCATCAATTTCCTGAATTGAGCGCGTTAAGCTCTCTTCAAGAGTCACATTGTTCGTTAAATTATCAGCGGTGTACACAGCCAATAGTTCTGAATCACAATTGGACATAAAGCGATGTCCTTTTTGTTCCATTTGACGACGCATTATCCAGTAGTTGGTTATCTGCCCATTGTGTACGACTGATACGTCATTGTATGGAAATGCCCAGTAGGGGTGCGCTGAACGAATATCAACATCGGACTCTGTAGCCATGCGCGTGTGTCCAATGCCGTGTGTTCCCTGAAAGTCACCCAATCCATACGCATCGGATACTTCAGTTGCATCACCCAAATCTTTTATTAATTCAAGGCCATTACCCAAGGAAAGAATTTCGACGCCTTCCAGCTCTTCAATATGACGCGCCATATCTTCTGTATCACCATCGTGCGTTATTAAGTAGCGAAGGGCGTAGGCAGTTGCTTCTTCTTTGGCCTTAACAGTTGCTTTGTGTTCTTTTAAAATGGCTTCAACATCTTCGATACGCTTGGCCAGCACATCGGTAAAGCCACGTCCACTTTCCATGTCCTCCCGTTCGGCACACTTCACTCGCATAATGTAGTCGCCTTCTGTAGGTTCTCCGTACACTGCGAAACCAGTCGAATCAGGCCCTCGGTGCTTCAAGGCTTGCAACATGGCAGTCATTTCCGACCCCACATTTGAGCGCTTGCCCTTGTGTATCAATCCAGCTATCCCGCACATAAGGTGTGCTCCTTCGTTACTTGAAATGGTTGTTAGTTCAGCCGATCAGCACTATCGACTGAACCGAGTTTTATTAACAATGATTGCCGAGTAAGTTATGGCAGGTAATCCATATACGTTTCAGTATCCCAATCAGTTGTTGTGTGCATGAAACGCTCCCACTCATCGGTCTTGTATTCGTGAAACAAACGATACATTTCTCCAGGCATGGCGCTTCTGATTACCTCATCCTGCTTGAGTGCTTCAAGGGCATCTCCCAATGACATTGGCAGCTTCTCCACTTGCTTGCCTTCTTCGATAGCTGCATAAATATTGCGCTCTTCTGGTTCACCACAAGGAATCTTGTTTGACAGACCATCGTCCATTGCCTGAATCAGACCTGCCGCCATAAGGTAGGGGTTAACCATGGAATCAACCGACCTGAACTCAAAGCGGCCGGGCGCAGAAATACGCAGACCTGTTGTTCGGTTCTGGAATCCCCAATCTTTGAAAACCGGAGCCCAGAATCCGGTATCCCATAAGCGGCGATATGAATTAACCGTTGAACAACCAATGACAGTCAGTGCATCCAGGTGCTTCACCATGCCGCCTATAGCGTATTGCCCGATCTTTCCGGGCATTTGCATATCCTTACCTTCAGGCATAAAGGTATTGGTCCCACCGGAACGGTACGTAAAGACTTCCTTTTGACCTGGCATTTCATCCAAATTCAGGGAGTTGACTTTGTCTTTTCCAGATTTCCATAAACTGATATTGTGATGACAACCACTGGCGGATACACCCATAAACGGCTTTGTCATAAAGCAGGCAATCAAGCCCTCTTCACGCGCAACTTGTGCACATATTTGTCGGTAGGTCGTAAGCCGGTCAGCCGTCCTGGTACACAAATCGTAGGTATAGTTCAGCTCCAATTGCCCCGGCGCGTCCTCGTGATCTCCCTGAATCATGTCAAGCCCCATCGCACGACAGTACTTGAGTACTTTCATGTATACCGGGCGAAGACTTTCAAACTGATCGATGTGATAGCAATATGGCTCGGAGAAGCCACCATTGGGTTTACCATTTTCGTCTTTTTTGAGCCACATCATTTCAGGCTCTAAACCTGAACGTAAGTGCAGCTTGTGCTTCTTCTCGAAATCAGCGTGTAGTCGCTGCAGGTTACCGCGACAATCGGAGGTTAAAAATTGACCAGGATCTTCCCGTTCCTCACGGTTTCTGAACAAAGTACACCAGACGCGAGCGACACGTTTGTCCCATGGAATTTGACAGAATGTTTCCACCTCGGGTATGCCGACAAGCTCAGCTGCTTCCGGTCCATATCCCATGTAGTCACCGTGCCGGTTGGTGAACAAATTGATGGTTGCGCCGTAAACTAACTGAAAACCTTTTTCAGCAAT
>CALIMV010000070.1 GCA_938045275.1 uncultured Granulosicoccaceae bacterium | reverse complement strand
GATGAGCAAAGTGATGATGCTGCTCAACCATCACTAACCACACGTGCGCGCTTAAGCAACACTCTGGCCGTGGTCGAGCCATGAGTGTATGAGCCAGACCAATCAATTCGCTCTTCTTAAAGAGCGACGCTTCGCGCCATTTTTCAACACCCAGCTTCTGGGTGCTTTCAACGATAATCTTTTCAAGAACGCTCTGGTAGCCTTACTGAGTTTCGGTGCGCTTAAATTAAGTGCTGATGACGCCGGTTCGCTTATAGCGATGGCTGCAGGTTTGTTCATACTGCCGTTTTTTCTGTTCTCAGCATTTAGCGGACAAATAGCCGACAAATATGAAAAGTCGATGTTAATTCGGCGAATCAAGTTGGCGGAAATCGGCATTATGTGTTTGGGTGCTATTGCCTTCTGGGTTGGCAGTGTACCTATGCTAATGGGCATACTGTTTTTAATGGGTGTGCAGTCGGCCTTCTTCGGTCCAATCAAATACGGCATTCTTCCGCAACACTTGCACGAATCAGAACTGATTGGTGGCAACGGTTTGGTGGAGCTTGGAACGTTTATGGCTATCTTGCTGGGCACCATATTGGGTACGCAATTAATAACCAAAGCGCCAAATGGAACCGTGATGCTGATTTGCATTACGATTATTGTTGTGGCCACTATCGGCTATTGGTCGAGTCGCAAAATACCTGCCGCACCAGCATCAGACCCGTCGTTAAAAGTCCGGTTCAACCCGGCCACGGAAACGTGGAAACTGGTGACATATACCAAAAAGCATCGCGTTATATTTCAGTCAATCCTGGGTATCTCGTGGTTCTGGTTTATGGGTGCGACCTACCTTGCCCAGTTTCCCATTTATGCAAGAGATATTCTTGGTGGCAACGGCGATGTCTACACCCTTTTGCTGGCAGCGTTTTCAATTGGCATTGGTTCAGGTTCAATGCTGTGTGAACGACTCTCGGGTGGGAAAGTGGAAATTGGTCTTGTACCGATCGGTGCCTTGGGAATAACCCTGTTCGGATTGGATTTGTTCTTCGCTACACCTGCGGTACCGTTTGGCAGTGAACTGGGTCTTGGCGGGTTTCTTTCACAATTTGCCGCTTGGCGTGTACTGATCGACGTTATGTTAATCGGCTTGTTTGGTGGTTTTTATATCGTGCCTTTGTATGCGCTGATTCAAAAGTCGAGCGCACCTGACCGGCTCTCGCGCGCCATTTCTTGCAATAACGTACTAAACGCTTTGTTCATGGTTGTGTCGGCACTGATTGTTGGCGTATTGCTAAAAGTCGGTGTGGCAATCAGTACCCTGTTTTTGAGTATTGCCATCGCCAATGCGCTGGTAGCGGCCTATATTTTTCGCCTTGTGCCTGAATTTCTCATGCGTTTTCTAATATGGATGCTCATGCACTCAGCCTACAAAGTCAATAATGTCGGGCTGGCTAATATTCCAGAGAAAGGCGCTGCCATTTTGGCGTGCAATCACGTCAGCTTTGTTGATGCGTTGTTGGTTGGAGGAAGCTGCAGACGCCCGGTACGTTTTGTTATGTACTACAAGATTTTTCAACTACCTATCTTGAACTTTATTTTCCGTACAGCCGGTGCTATCCCGATAGCTGGTCGTAAAGAAAACGAAGCCATGTATCTCAGTGCCTTTGAGAAAATGCACGAAGTTATACGCAACGAAGAATTATTGTGTATTTTTCCTGAAGGCCAGATCACCCACGATGGGAAAATGAACGAATTTAAGCCGGGCATTATGCAAGTGCTCGAGAAAACGCCGGCACCGGTTATACCAATAGCCCTGCAAGGGCTATGGGGTAGCCTGTTCAGTAGAAAAGATGGGCCTGCGATGAAAAAAATGCCCAAACGCCTGTTTGCTAAAATTGGTCTGGTGGTGGGGCAACCCATTGCCGCAGAAGATGTCACCCTGAGTGGTTTGCAAAACAGCGTGGAAAAACTGCGTGGTCAGCATCTTTAAGTCTCGTCTTGCGTTATGCTTTGCGTACACGCGGCGCTGTATACAAACCAGGGCGATAGAGTAAGCTAATTAGAGTAATCTGATAGATCTAATAGATAAGCGCAATCTTATGTCTGCCGACAAACCACATTTGCCCGAAGGGGTGCCGCTGCACCAGCTCAGTATCCCTGTTCGCTGGGGCGATATGGACTCACTCGGGCACGTGAACAATATCGTGTATTTCCAGTTTTTTGAATCCGTCAGGATGGATTGGCTGGAAAAGGTGCGTGCGGCTCAACCGAGCACATCTGACATACACGATCAGGGCATCGTGATTGTCGATAATCATGCTGAATATATTGTACCGGTGGTTTGTCCGGCTACAGCGGTTGTCCGTATGGCCGCTCATTCACCAGGTAGAAGTTCGTTTGTCAGCACCTACACTATAACGGTAGACGATACGCTGACAACACGCGGGCATGCCCGTATTGTTTGGGTCAGTAACCAGGATATGAAATCGATGCCAATGCCTGAGCATATTCGGCATTTAATCGACAAGGAAAAAGGCTGAGTGAACTGATGTCTGACATACGTTTTTGCCAAAGCTGCGGACACGGCGTTAAGCAGGTTGTTCCCGAAGGAGATAACCGACCGCGTGCAGTTTGCGAATCTTGCGAATTTATACATTACGAAAACCCCAAAAACGTGGTGGGCTGCCTGCTCGAATGGCACGGTAAAGTGCTGTTGTGCAAACGATCAATAGAGCCACGTCATGGCTATTGGACGCTGCCGGCTGGGTTTATGGAAAATCGCGAGTCAACGCGCGAAGGTGCCATGCG
>CALIMV010000069.1 GCA_938045275.1 uncultured Granulosicoccaceae bacterium | reverse complement strand
GCTTATGCGGCACAGCAATCTGTATAGTCCTTCACAACTTGCTGTGCCGCATAAGCGACAGATGGCCACCATAACCGATACGCAACTAAAAAGCCTTTATCGTTCTTTGCTTTCTGAAACTGTGAACCACCAAATCCGTTGGCCTGATAATAGTCTTCCGCGACGCTGTCCAATGACACTAGCTGCTTGTTCAGTGCCTTTGCAAGTAGTTTTCCTTGCGTTGACTTGCCTGCGCCAACCGGACCGATGATAATAATATTGTTATTCTGAGTAACCACGTTAACCTCCCAGGAAACCATTTTTAAAATCGAACATCAGCATTGACGTTAGTTAAAGATGGTGAGGTAGACGGTAGTGGCATGCTGGTTGAGGGCAACCCTAACAACTACTAGTTATTCCATCGATGGATTAACCAATTAACAAAGACTCTGCCAGCATACCCTCAGGTTGCTCAAGCCCCATTAACTGTAAAATGGTTGGAGCAATAGAAGGTAGCCCGTATCCGTTTTTCAATTCCCAGTTGTGCTCGTCTTTAATGGCACACGCAACTGGAAAAGTGGTGTGTTGCGTGTGGGGTACGCCTGTGATTGGGTCTTTCAACATATCGGCATTTCCGTGATCAGCGGTCAGCACTATGGAGTAGCCGTTTTCCACAGCTGCATCCCAAAGGCGCCCTACTTTCTCATCAACCACCTCGACAGACTTAATTACCGCATCTGCTACACCGGTATGCCCGACCATATCACCATTGGCAAAATTCACAACGATAAGACTGTGCGCCTGATTGCGTAGCGCATCTTCAATACCAACAGTAATACCTTCGGCACTCATCTCTGGTTGCAAGTCGTAAGTGGCCACTTTAGGAGAGTCAACCAGCAAACGTTCTTCACCCGACAGTGCGTCGTCTACCCCACCATTAAAAAAGAACGTTACGTGCGGGTATTTTTCGGTTTCTGCCGCGCGCAGTTGTTTTAACCCTGCATCCGCGACCACTTGCCCCAATGTATTCTCGGCTGCATCTTTGGTGAATGCACATGCGAACGGGTAAGAGGACTCGTAGCGAGTCATGGTCGTTAAGTTTATTGGTTTAAAACCACCTCGATCAAATTCGGAAAAGTCGGCAAAGCCAAGCGCTTCACTTATTTCTCTGGGCCGATCGTTGCGAAAGTTAAAGAAGATAACCTCGTCGTCGTCAGACATACCAGAATAACCGTCTATTATTGTAGGTAAAACGAATTCATCAGTTTTGCCGTCGGAGTACGCCTTATCAATGGCATCCGATGCGCTCGAAACAGATTCACCGTCAGCCTGAACCACCGCTTTCCATGCCAATTCGACACGATCCCATCGTTTGTCTCGGTCTAAGGCATAGTAGCGACCAATCACGGTTGCAATGCGTCCACCTGCTTTCTCAAGTGCAGGCTCCAGGCTAGTCAAGTATTGTTTTGCACATTCAGGCGCTGTATCGCGGCCATCAGTAATCATATGCACGTAGGGTTCTACATTGTGCTTTGCACACAGCTCAATCAATGCAAGCAGATGATCTAGATGACTGTGAACGCCACCGTCAGACACCAATCCCAGCAAATGCATTGGGCGCTGCTTTTGCGCTGCACGATTTATCGCTGACACGAGCGCATCATTGTTATTAAAACTATTGTCTTTAATAGCGTCGCTGATTTTCACCAGGTCTTGCTTTAATACTGTGCCAGCACCCAAAGTCAAATGACCCACTTCTGAATTACCCATTTGTCCATCGGGTAAACCAACCGCCTTTCCGGATGCCTCGAGCAGGCACACAGTATTTGATGCATAGATTCGATCAAGATTAGGTGTACTTGCCAATGCGACAGCATTGTTCTGTTTTGCAGGGTTTACCCCAATACCATCCATGATGATGAGAATTACCGGGCAGCGAACAGCTCTGTTCTTAACAGTCATGGAAAGTTTAATCTAATGTAGAAAAGCGAAGGCCGAACATGACGGCAGAATATCTACGGTCCGCCGTCATCTCCTTTGGAACTATCATTGTCAACATGATCTGTCAGACTGTTGCGATACCCACCGGCACTGGTTTTTGCTGTGGTTTTTTCAGCCGTCGCAGAAGCGGCCTCTTCTTCCAGCATTTCATCGCGCGCGTCGGACGCATCCTTTACCCACACTTTAAATCGCGACGACAAAAGCACGCCTACTTCAAACAACAAGTACATTGGCACAGCCAGTAGAATTTGCGAGATAACATCAGGCGGCGTCAAAAACATACCAATAATAAATGCGCCAACAAAAACGTAAGGGCGCATTTTCGTTAATTTTTCTGGCGTGGTAATACCGGTTACCACTAACAGTACCGTAGCTACTGGTACCTCGAATGCAATACCAAAGGCAAAGAACATGGTAATAACAAAGTCAAGATAACGCGCTATGTCTGGGCTAACCTGCACACCTGCCGGTGCAACATTGATTAAAAATTTGAATACCAGCGGAAATACAACAAAATAGGAGAACGCCACGCCTGCATAGAACAGTAGCGTGCTTGATGCGAGCAATGGCGCAACCAGTCGTTTTTCGTGTGTGTACAATCCAGGCGCTACAAACGACCATATTTGATACAGTAAATAGGGTATGGCCATAAACACACTCAGCATTAAGGCAAGCTTAAGTGGAATCAGAAATGGACTGGCAACCTCGTAGGCGATCATTTCCGTACCCTCAGGCAGGAAGCGCGATAGAGGTTCAGCTAATCGCGTGTAAATTTGATCACGTATTAAGAACAGTGGAATAAACAGCAACACTACCGCCAGCACCATTTTTAGCAGACGATCGCGCAACTCTATCAGGTGCGATAGAAATCCTTGTTCCTGGTGTACGGTTTCATTAGATGAGGCCAATGCTTATGTTCTCTTTAGTGTTGACCTTGGAAATATAAATCGACTACGACGCTTTATTGTTTTGTTGGGATGCATTGTCGTCAGAGCTTGTATTGGCGCTACCTGCACCAGCAACAATATCGCGACCAGCATCAGCAACGCCCGCATCATTTATCAACTCCGGATCGTTGTCAACCGATTTGGAATCGGTCAGGCCTGTACCCGTTGCGCTTTTATTGACTTCAGTTTCGCTGGTCGAATCGTTAACGGTACTTTTCAGCTCGCTAACCGAGTCTTCCACACCCTTGAGCGTTTCTTTGGTGGATGATTTTATGTCTTTGGTTGCCGTGTTGACTATTTGCCTTAGCTCGTCAATCTGATCTTTTTGATCCCCAATTAACTGCTTCAGATCGCCAGTTTCAAGCTCACGTGTAATGTCTGATCTTACTCCACGAACAAACCTTTGCGCCTTACCAACATAGCGACCCACCTTGGCCGCTACCGCTGGTAGTCGTTCCGGGCCGATCACCACTAGCGCAACAATGCCAATGGTCGCCATTTCCAAAAAGCCGATGTCTAACATAATCAGTACTTACAAGTTATCTGCATTTTTCGCAAACTTACCGCAAAAAATCTGCGGCAAAGGTTAGACCTTTTTTTCGTCGCTGTCGCGCGATACGGCATTTTCTACAGTACTTTCTGCTGTATCGGTAGCGTCTTCTAATTTCGCTGCGCCTTCTTCTGCTTCGTCTTTCACAGCCGTTTTAAAACCTTTCACTGCGCCGCCAAGATCGCTACCGATATTCTTCAGCCGTTTCGCGCCGAAAATAACAATAACAATGGCAAGTATCAGCAGTAGCTGCATTGGGCCTGGAATACCCATAATCTTTAATCTCCTCTAAACCGTTACTTTGTTGGCTTATTCCGCTCGATTGGCTTTTTCTTCGAGCCCCGATAAGCCTTCGCGTCGGTTCAATTCACTCAAAATGTCATCGGGCCCCAGCCCTTTATGACTCAATAGTACCAGCATGTGAAACCACACGTCGGCCGCTTCAGCAATCAAATGGGCATTGTCATCGCCCTTGGCCGCCAATATAAATTCAATGGACTCTTCGCCCACTTTTTTCAAAATGGCATCGCTGCCACCACTGAGCAACGACGCAGTGTACGAACTGGCAGGATCTGCACATTTACGCTGTTCTAATGTGTCTGCCAGTCTGGCCAGTACGCTGTTGTTGCCCATGACTTTTACTCAATTCAGTAACTTAAGATGGCGACTAGTCTCATAATCTCAAGGTCACGTTTCTAATTACCCTAAATTTACTATGGTTATTAGTCTGTGGCCGAATATATTTCGCTCGCAGGCTTGATTATCGGCTCACAGTCCTGCCACTGACCGTCCTGGTCCAGCTTTTGATAAAAACAGTGTTCACGCCCCGTGTGGCAGGCGATACCGCCAATTTGCTCCACCTGCAACAAAATGACATCACCGTCACAGTCGAGCCGAATCTCTTTGACGTGCTGCACATGCCCTGACTCTTCACCTTTTCGCCAAATACGTGATCGAGAGCGCGAAAAATACACTGCCCGCTTAGTGTCTACTGTTTCCTGCAGCGCTTCGCGATTCATCCATGCAACCATCAAGACCGCCTTGCTGCTGGCATCCTGAGCGATTGCCGGTACAAGGCCAGCTTCATTGAACACCACCGCGTCCAGCATTGAATTTCAACCACTTAGCATCAGTTAGTCGGCCTAATTCTAACACGCGGCCACCAACCAACTGCGGCTCATTGCGTGATAGACAACGCAACAACTGTTCACTGGTGGCCATTGTGGCCCAATTTGATGGTTCAACCGCGTTTTCGCTGTGCGGTAGCACCCTGTCTGCGACGTGTCTTGCCCGAATGAGGATAACCACCGAACTAATCCAAAGCCGTGTGGTTACTTGAGCTCGACTCTTGAGCGTGCACTGCTTGTCGCTAAACAGCAGCAGATTACATCCCGAGCTCAGGCCTACACCGTTTTCTATTCTGATGTAATTAGCAGATGGATAGCCGGCAAATTTAATAACTGGGTTAAGACAAGTGAGTTTGACTGATGAAATTTAATTAATGAATGCACCACTGAAAAACACAAAATTTTCGCATTCGATGCTAATTACCAATGTTTATACCTGCTGTATTGTCCATTGATAGCTTTCTTTATCAGTGGTGCGACAGA
>CALIMV010000068.1 GCA_938045275.1 uncultured Granulosicoccaceae bacterium | reverse complement strand
CGGGCATCTTGCAAAACAAAGATGATCAACTCGACAAAGCCGATATAAGTGATCTGTCGCAGCGTGTTGGGGATGATTCCCAACCTGCAGGTATGCCGGAACCCGGTGATACGCTGCATTGACTAGCTAGACGGAACGATGCAACGCGAAGGAACGCGGTTGATCATCCTGTAGATACGGTTGTTACTGAGCCACCGGTAACAGCGGCTCCATCGCGTGCGTTTGCATCGCCGATTGAAACCCCGGATAGTGCTTCGCTTGCCGAATCTGCGCAAACAGCAAGTTCTGCCGAAACGATCAATGCTTTGCTTGAAGCTAACGCTGCAGTAACAGGCTTAGATCGCGTTGCTGCGTTTGGCAAATCCAACGAACTGAGAGTCAGTTTTGGTGCTGATGGAGTCAATCTGGCACACGGTTCTGAAGACGCCGGATCGAAGATTGTGCGCGATAATGAGAATCAGGCTGAGAATAAAGCTGATGCTTTTGCAGTGGAATCAGACGGACGAGAAGAGGAAGCCGCAGCCGTAGCTGATATCGAAACCGAATCTGAATCTGAATCTGCAGAATTGGAAAAGTTAGTGGGTACGGTCGAGGAATCTGCATCGCAGATTGATACCCAAAGAGTTGAAATCGATTTGGATACTGCTCAGCCAACAGCGCTGGCTGCTGGTATGAAAACAGCGTCAAATGCTGGTAGTTCCGAAAAAAATCAAACAACGAACCGGATTGATATCCATCTGGTTGACATCTCAGAGACAAGTGAAAAAGTCGATTCATCTGCACGTGAGAAAATTGCAGCAGATGTGAACGCTGCAGATGCAACAGATGAGGGCGATAGTGAGATTGCCAAAGATCGTGTTGGTTCACCGCGTAACGATTCGAACAAACCCGTTGGGATACGTAATCGCAGCGCGGCCAACGATCGCGCTTTCAAACAAATTCCTGAATCAAAACAGCCAACCAAAGGGACGTTTACATCAACAGATACAGTTCCACCGGTCCAGGTTGAATCTACAACAACAAGAATTGAAGAGGCGGCGGCAATAGCTGAAGAGGAAGCAATCGTCGCTGAAATCGCTGAAGCCGAAGAGCCGATTGGATTCGAAGAAATGGCTAAAGCCGAAGAGGCAGCGCAAGCGCATGCTATTGCCAAGGCGGAAGCTGCAGCACAGCTTGAAATCGCTGAAGCCGAAGAGTTGATTGGATTCGAAGAAATGGCGAAAGCCGAAGAGGCGGCGCAAGCGCATGCTATTGCCAAGGCGGAAGCTGCAGCACAGCTTGAAATTGCTGCGCAAGCCGCCGCTGATGCAGAAGAAGCCGCGGCAGCTGAAGCTGATTTAACGATGGAAACCTTGTCTGAATCCGCACTTATTGAAGCCGAGCTCATTGAAGAGTTCGCCAATATAGATCCAACACTCGACACAGAAGCTTTAGAGGTCATCGTTCGGGAGGCAGAACTTACACAAGAGTTGTCAAGCCGGGTGGAACAGGATTTAGTCGTCATCAACAACGACGAGTCATCGCCAGATACTATTGAAGATGAAGAAGTTCTTGTGGCGGTGCATGAGGATGCAAATGCAGAATCGAACACCGACATGGTTGTTCAACCCGAGTCCGACAACTTCCCCGATACGGCTGATTACTACGACTCACTCGAAGTAGACATGGACGAAACCAATAGCGTTGGATTTGGCGGATTGCCAACCTCTGTGGTGAGCACACGGCCTCAAGGTTATTTCGTCCGGCTGTGGCGGGCTGCACGCAGGGCAGTTCGAAATGTTATTAGCGCACCACTCGCGTGGATAAAAAAGCGTAAATAGTTGAATGGCTCTTTGGTAGTTATCAATTGCCACTGGTATCAGTCTTTACGAATTCCATCCCGTTTTAGTCGTACCGTTACACCCCTCAATATTCATCCAAAAATCGGAAGCTATTTAATATGGACCGCTTGAAATTGCGCGAAGCTAATAGCAGCGACTACGATACTGTCGTCTCATTAATGCAGCAACTTAATCCTGACGATTCTATGATTGACAGAGCAAAAGGGATGGAAATTTTCAACACAATTTTAAAAACCGAAGGCTTGACAATTTTTATCGGCGACGTTGGTGGTCAGTCTGTCTCAACATGTTATTTGAATGTTATTCCAAACCTGACCCGCAGTGGTCAAGCTTACGCTGTAATTGAAAATGTGGTATCCGATGAAGCGCATCGACGCAACGGATTTGGCGCGGCTATGCTAAAACAAGTCATAGACAAAGCTTTTGACATAGGCTGCTATAAAGTGATGTTACTTACGGGTCGAGATATACAAGCTCACTCGTTCTACGAACACTGTGGAATGGTGAAGAACAGCAAAACGGCTTTTGTAATAAGAAAGTAAACTGTATAAAAGCCACTCAGAAAACTATTGGCAAGCCGGATCAAATATACCGTCTACCCAGTGAACCCATCCAGAGTTGGGATGCCACATGCCAAACCCACCGTCGATATCCTGATTCCAGACCCAAGCCGTTCTTGGAACCGCCAGACTATTGTAAGTCAGAGTTTTGTCACAATGAAATTGTGTACGACCATTCCATCCAATCGGAATACCGTATTCGCCAACGTGGGTGGGAATCCCGGCACTGGCAGCTGCAGTTCTGTGAACACTGATATGCGATGACATACCTTCACGTGCGCTTGTACGATTGTTTTTCGGGTAAATCCCAGACGAATTCCACGATTCGGTTCTCGGACTAACCGACGCATACCCACCATTTGAATAGCCGTCTTGTGGTGAGCCTTCACCAGCGTAATAGTCGTGCATCGACCAGATCACGTTTTCATGCTGGCTCAGTGAATTAAGTATATCGCCAGAAATGCTGGCGCCACCGTAGAAAGGTTCCAGCAAAAATGGCTTATTAGGATCGATTAAACGCAGTTCATCCAGCCATGTGCCATACATTGCAACCAGCTCTCGATTGCGTGCATCTAATGAACCGCGATTGGGTTCTCTGGGTTCGTTAACCAGGTCGATTGCGATCACCGTTGGATTATCGCAATACCGCTCTGTCATCATTTTTAAATAAGGCAATGCATGTTCTGTGAGCTCATCAAATACCTTGGTTCTGTCCGGGTTAACGTCACCCCATGCCCATGCAGGCACGCCCCAGAAATTGGCAGATTCATCACTTTTTAAATGGATTGGGTCGAGTATGACGTCTAAGCCAACGGCGGCGGCAGTGTCAATATGCAGATCAAGTGCGGCTAGTTTGTCGGCATCGTATACGCCATTTGCCACTTCAAAATTGTACCAATCGAGAGGAACACGGATATGGTCGAAGCCCTTTAAAGCAATTGTACTCAGTTGCGACTGCGTATAGCGTTGGGCGTTCGATGCTGTAATAGGTGATCGAACATTGATACCGTTTAAAATATTGGGGTTACCCAATACATCAACAAAACTGTGTTCAACGTCGTTGACGGTTGCCGTTTGATACTGCTCCGGGTTTCCACACGAGTTGTGGTTGTCAGGAGTGGTAGTTGAAACGGTGGTTAGGGGTGAGTAAATTTCTCCGGGTAGCTCAACAGAGCGAACACCAAGGCTGTATTGCGTATCGGGTGATAACCCTTCGAATGTAAATTCAGTTGAATCGGGTGATGTCCAACCCGCATACACACCGTTGAGAGCAAGATTGTACGACTGTACACGAGGGTCACTAACCGGCGTCCAGACAACCGTAACGCTGGTTTGCGTACTGCTGCTGACTTTAATTTCGGTTGGTGCTTTTATCAGGTTACTATCAGTAGTTGCCGACACCGTGATTGCGTCCGAATAAACGGATGCAGGTATTTCCACAGAAAGTACACCGAGTGAGTAATTTGATCCTGGTTCGAGATTGTCAAAGGTATAAGCTGTAGTGCCTGGTCTTGTCCATCCCACGTATGAGCCATTTAACCGCAAATTATAGGAGTGCAAACGATCATCAGTAACCGGTGTCCAGGCAACAGAAATGGATGTGGTTGATTGATCTGTAATCCATATTTTTTCAGGGGAAGGCAGATCGACAGAAGCGGTAATTGAAATGTCGTTCGAATAAATCTTTGCAGGGACTTCAACCGACAGAACACCGAGCATGTACATTTCATCTGACTGCAAATTTTCAAATGTAAAACTGGTTACACCTGGTTGAGTCCAACCTGCGTACTTGCCATTGAGTCTTAGGTTGTATGATTGGAGTCGACTGTCGTTGACAGGTGACCAGGCAACCGTGATGCTTGCGTCGGTTCGTTGCGTTACCCAGATGGCATCTGGACGAGCGATAAGTTCTTGAGCTTTGGTGATACCCGAATGGCAAAGCAAAATAAGTAAAAGCAGAATACAACGGCGGCAACTGAAGTTAAGCGCGCACTTTCGACTGTTTACATTTACCATTGGAATATTCCGCCAGATCTATTATTGTTAGTTAAT
Organism: uncultured Granulosicoccaceae bacterium; assembly: GCA_938045275.1. Taxonomy (GTDB): domain Bacteria; phylum Pseudomonadota; class Gammaproteobacteria; order Granulosicoccales; family Granulosicoccaceae; genus Granulosicoccus. Next base: position 3,951 of record CALIMV010000068.1, on the reverse strand, counting down.
TTAACTAGTGATGGTGCAGTATAAAAACCCTAAACCGCTTTATGGTAGCACCAAACGAGCAATGAATAACCGGTTAATAGCGCGGTGGAATACGTAATTAAGCCTCTGGTAATTTAGGGCCGCTACTCTTTAAGATGAATAGTATGGATAGGTAAAGTCGAACGAGTTCAACTCAAATTAAGTGGTAGTTCGCTCTACGCGAAATGTCTTTTTTATTTGGTGGATTTGTAGCGGCGGTACTGATCTGACTGGTAGTCGATACGACTACCAGCACAGAATCAAAAAAAGCGACGTCGTAAAACGGTCGGCCGCTCAGTTCATTCACTTTGCATTAGCTTTTTCAATTTAACGTGTATTTTGTTTTTGCAGTACAGCCGCCATAGCCCACTTCTGCAATGCCATACGTAATATAGCCTTTCGAGTTTTTACCATCAGGTGAAAGTGTCCCGGACAGTATCAGTTTTCTGTCACCATTGGCCATTGCAGTACCAGAGCCCATTGAGGCTTGAGCGTCACCTGAAAGTGGCAGTACGAGTTTAAAATCACCATCCTTTGATACAAATGCTGTGGTTTTATTCGAATCGGTGCCTAGATTCATAATGCCGTTGTTAACATTGGTTTTAAAGGTTTGTCGCATGTCTCCGCAGGTCATGTGCCACTTGCCAACGTACTGTACGCCTGCGGCTTTTTGTACTTCAACAGTCCAAAGACCATCGTATTTACCTGTGGTGTCTTTGTTTTTTTCCTTAACTCCGCTGCTAAACGCACTTGCGCAGCTGGCAATAAAGATTGACAGCAACAATACGCTTGCTATTTTCATTTTCCGATTGAATTCCATGTGATACCTCCTTATCAACTGAGTGCCAAATGTTAATAGAAGCGTTCTACTTTTAACACGGTAATTTTCGTCAGTAGTGCAATGGTTTGGCAAAATTAGCCTTATGGTTAGCTTATTTTCGAAATGCGTTATTGCCGGATTTTGTGTGTCGTAACGCACAATTGGGCATGTGGTGCAGCGCTGACTAAGCGAAGCTAATAACTGTGCTTACTCAATGCTGCAAAGTACACACAGTCATGACTAAGTGTCCATAGAGCCTGAGAACGGCCTTTAATCGCGTTTTCATAGATCATTTGCAGTCGGGAATCGGATGCAGTACACTAGCGACTGCAACCGGTTGCAAAAACACAGCGTTTTGACCGGAACATTGCAAATCGGTTGAGATTTTCAGTCTGATAAGCGGCAATATCGCTCAACTACAGCACGAAATCATGTCCGTTGGAGGAATGTCGGGTGAGAACTGAATGCCCGATACACAACAATTCTGGAGAATATATATGTTTAAGAAAACCCTAATGGCCGCAGGTTTTACCGCGATGCTATCAACTACAGCGACTGCTGAAACTGTGGGTGTATCAATTTACTTGTTTGATGATGTCTGGACTACTGTCATGCGCACTGGTTTGACTGATCACGCGGATACCCTGGACGGTGTTGATGTACAGGTGGAAGATGCACTCGACGATGTGGCCCGTCAGCTTGACCAAATCAACAACTTTATCGCATCAGGTGTAGACGCCATCATTGTTCAGCCAGTTGATACATCAGCTACTCAAGCTATGTCTGATGCAGCAGAAGAAGCAGGTGTGCCATTAGTTTATGTGAATCGTCAGCCAATAAATCTGGATACCTTGCCGGACAATCAGGCATTTGTTGCTTCAAATGAGATTGAGAGTGGCACATTATCAGCGTTTGAAGCCTGCAAGCTTCTGCGCGCCGCTGGTAAAGGCGGTGGTGCGAAAGGTTATATCATAATGGGTCAGCTTTCTAATCAGGCAGCTGTTCAGCGTACCAAAGATGTTGAAGACGTGGTGGGTATGGATATGTGTAACTTCATCGAAATTGTTGATAAGCAAACATCAAACTGGCAACGTGATCAAGCACAAGATTTAATGACTAACTGGATTTCGTCTGGTGACGACTTTGATGTGGTATTCGCAAACAATGACGAGAGCGCGATTGGTGCAATTCAAGCGATGAAGGCCGCCGATATCAGTATGGAAGAAGTCGTTGTTGTTGGTGTTGATGCAACGCAGGATGCATTAGTCGCTATGCAAGCAGGTGATCTTGATGCAACAGTATTCCAGGATGCTGCAGGACAAGGTGCAGGTTCGCTCGACACCGCTATAAGTTTGGCTCGTGGCGAAGATGTTGATAACGCGGTATTCATTCCGTTCAAGTTGGTAACGCCAGCTAATATGGAAGAATATCTCGATAAGAACTAATTCTAAAGTTGTACTAGCGGACCGGTGCCTGGCACCGGTCCGACACTTTTCTCTTCTGCGTAATTTAAATTAAGGCTGCCAAAGCGTTTGTTTTGGTGACAGGTGTTTAATGGCCAAAAATCCTTACGGTACCGGTGGAATAGAGCAGGGCAAGCACAAGCGGTCCTGGCCGACTGAGCTCAATATTTTTATTGCTCTTATTCTCATTATTTTATTGTTTGAAGCACTCGGTCAAATGCTCCCCTACATGAAGGGTCAGAGCATGCTCTTTGATTTTAATATCAAGCGCGATGGCACCATTTTGAACATCGCACGCATCAAAATAATTATTTTGCAAGTCGCCATTATCGGGATTATTGCGCTTGGTGTTACTCAGGTCATCATTCTTGGCGGAATAGATCTTTCCTCTGGGCCTCTGGTGGCCGCAACGGCAATGATCGCCATGTCGTTTGCGCAAACCGAACTGGTTAACGGTAACCCGAATCCGAAGGCGGTGTTTGGTACCTGGTCCATGGATTTACCGACTTTAGTGCCGGTTTTAGTGGGCTTAGCGTTTGGGGCTTTCATTGGTTTTATCAATGGTTCGTTAATCGCCCGAGCACGGCTACCCCCTTTTATTGCAACGCTGGGTATGTTTCTGATTTGTCGTGGAATCGCTCAGTGGTGGACGCGCGGTAACCCGATCTCGTTTCCGACGGAGGGCTATGCATGGATAGGTAAAGGCATGAATCCGGTTATCTGGTTCGTGATTTTAGCTGTGGTACTAAACTTTGTGATGCGATACACCGTTTATGGAAAACATACGTATGCCATAGGCTCAAACGAAGAGGCGGCCAGAACATCTGGCATTAATGTTAAACGACACAAAATTCTCGTCTATACCATTGCCAGTATGCTTGCAGCGTTCGCAGCAATTACCTTGAGCGCAAAAGGGCAAACGGCACAATCCGGTATGGGGCAGTTCTACGAGCTTTATGCAATAGCCATGGCGGTTATTGGAGGAGTTAGTTTACAAGGTGGCCGTGGCTCTATCATTGGCACCGTCCTTGGAGCAATGGTCATTGGGGTCATTCGAACGGGCTTTACGTATCTGAAACTTGATGCGTTTTATCAGATGATGGCCATGGGGGCGATTATTATTGGTGCTGTTGTCCTTGACCAATGGCGTCAAAGTCGTTCAGCGGATAAGGTCTAGCAACAGCCAGAGGCGTGTGAAATATGAGTGAATTTATTCTTGAAACCCGCGATCTGACCAAACATTACGGCGGAGTACACGCGCTGGAAGGTGCGAATTTCAGTTTGCGCAGTGATGAGCATGTGGCCATTATGGGCGACAATGGTGCCGGCAAATCCACTTTTGTGCGGCAAATAACCGGTGTAGAACAACGAACCCGCGGCGATATTATTTTTGATGGTGAGTCGGTGAATTTCTCGGGTCCGCTTGAAGCCCGCAAAGCCGGAATAGAAGCCGTGTTTCAAACCCTGGCACTGGCTGATGATCTTGATGTTCCGGATAACTTGTTTCTTGGTCGAGAACTCACCTTTATGAACTGGCTGGGCCCGTTTCGGTTACTCGACTATCGGGGAATGCGTGAAGCCACGCTGGAAGGGTTAGAAAAAACAGCGGTAAAAATTCCTAATATCAAAAATAAGATACGCAATATGTCA
>CALIMV010000067.1 GCA_938045275.1 uncultured Granulosicoccaceae bacterium | reverse complement strand
GCAAGACGGCTACCCAATGACCCAGAAGGGGCAAGCTGGCAAAGCACTTAAAACAGCTACCGTATCTTCTGCTTATGGTGACTACTTCGGCGAGATCGTATTGATTTTTGGCGCTGTTTCTATTGCTGCATTTACCCGGCAGTTTGGCCCGCCAGAAAATTTTGCGATTTATCTGATGGCTTTTGTGGTTATCGGCTCAGTGGTTAGCGACAGTATTATCAAGGGCATACTATCAACGCTGTTTGGCGCTGTTGTCGGTCTGATCGGTGAAGACATCATCACTGGTCAGTTTAAGATGACCATGGGCATTGATGAACTGGAATCGGGTATGGCGCTGGTACCGTTACTCATTGGTGTTTTTGTTATCTCAGAGGTCATCATCCAGGCTGAGAAAGCCGCAAAAGTTAAAATAACCAAACTCGCGCCTGAAGGCTTAGATGATCCTTCGGCACATTACTTCACCTGGCCTGAATTCAAGCGTTGCGTTCCTCTCATGTTCCGCTCATCCATATATGGTTCACTAATAGGCATGATGCCAGGACTGGGTTCGTCGGTAGCCTGTTTCGTCGCATACGGTGAAGAAAAACGGCGCTCAAAAAAGAAAGATGAATGGGGTACCGGCATAGTCGAAGGCATTGCGGCACCAGAATCTGCAAACAACGCCGTATCGGGTCCTTCGATGATCCCGCTACTCACTCTCGGTATTCCAGGCTCAACCATTGCTGCTGTGCTAATCGGTATGTTTTTGGTGAATGGCTTACAGCCTGGCCCAAGTATCTTTGCGTCGGAGCCACCACTTTTTATGGGTGGTCAGTTAATAAGTCCACGCGAGTTTATTTTTGGCATATTTGCAGCTGGGCTGATCGGTATAGCCTGCTATGCCTTAATCGGTTACTTCGCAGCGCCCTATATTGGACGAATGATCGCAATTCTCCCGACACAATATCTCTACCCGTTTATTTTCATGACCGCGCTCGCCGCGAGTTATTCGTCACGAGCTTCAATTTGGGATGTCGGCTTCGCATTGTTATTCGGTGTTATCGGCTATGCAATGCGAAGAACTAATTTCTCCGCAGCGGCTTTTATCATCGCCTTTGTATTAACGTCCAGCATGGAAGAAGCTTTTCGACAATCAATGATCATCTCCGACAAAGGTTTTCTGGTGTTCACCAGTTTCGAGTATCAAGGCAAGTTTAGCTACGCGCCAATATTTTTAATTATAGGCGCAGCGGTCGTTTTCTTTCGGGCCTGGTCGACCTACCGCTCTCGAAAAGCCGAGGCGCATTAAGTACCTTAATGGCAGCCCTTGACATCCGTTTCCTGCCAATCTTTGTATTCGGGTTAATCGGCGGTATCACAGCTTTTTGGGTCGGGTTGCCAATGCCATTCATGCTGGGTGGCATTTTTGGTTCAGCGTCGTTTGTTCTTTGGTACGAACGTAACGACAAGAAGTTACCGAAACTATCACGTTGGGTACGACTGGCGTCCATGTCTGTTATTGGAGTGTTGATTGGTTCGCGCTTTTCACCTGAACTGTTAACCTTAATGCCGCAATTTTGGATCTCCGGTCTTGCTCTTATACCGTTTATTTTGTTAGCGCACGCTGGCGGCTACGCTATCATGCGCAAACTTGGCGGTTACGAGCAACTTGACGCCTATTTTGCGTCTCTGCCAGGCGGTATTATTGATTCCACCGCTTTGGCAGAAAAAGCCGGGGCTGACCTTCGTGTTGTCACGGCGCAACACTTTATTCGCATCATATTGGTCGTGTCCACAGTTCCTTTGCTCTTCCTTTTGATTCAGGGAGATGCAGTTGGCTCTTCTGCCGGACAGACCCTCGCCACAACCGATTATGACTTCGTCGATATTGCCATAATTCTCGCGATTGCCCTGATAGGCTTGTTCATAGGACATCTGACCAAGTTGCCGGTGTCGCATATGCTTGGCCCATTGCTTCTTTCTCTTTTATTGTCGGTTAGCGGTTATGTGGAGATAAACATACCACCGTGGCTTGGGCACACAGCGCAATACATGGTTGGCACAGCTTTGGGGGCACAGTTTTCTGGCATATCGCGAAAACTGCTCGTGCGCGGACTAGGCATGGGCTTGTTGTCCGGGGTCTATATGTTATTGCTTGCAGCTACGTTTGCGACAATACTTGTGCAATACTTACCGGCAGATTTCGGCGCCCTGTTTATCAGTTTTGCAGCCGGTGGTTTGGCTGAAATGAGTTTGATTGCTCTATCACTAAACTTCAATCCTGTGGTGGTTGCGCTGCACCACCTCGGCCGCATTCTATTAACCGTTTATGTGGGCAGTTTTTTGTTGCGCCGAGTATTTAAATTTGCACCAAAGACGTAAGCACAATTTATAAGGAACACAACAATGAAAAATGAACTGGCTCTGCCAAGCGACAAAATGATCGCTCATGTCGAGGGTGCAACTGGTCATCTGATATTCAACAACCCCGAACGCTATAATGCCGTATCGCTCGAGATGTGGGAGGCGGTCGAATTGGCCTTAACCACCTTTAGTGAAAACGAACAGGTGCGCGTTGTGATCTTGTCTGGTGCAGGAGGCAAGGCGTTTGTTTCTGGTGCCGATATCTCAAAATTTGAAAAAGAGCGCGGGACCGAAGATGCGGTTCAGCATTACAACGCTCGCCTCAAAGTTGTTTACAACATCATTGAAAATTTCCCTAAACCCACAATCGCCATGATTAATGGTCATTGCATTGGTGGTGGACTTAATCTTGCCGCTTGTACCGATTTTCGCATTGCATCAGATAAGTCACGCTTTGCCATGCCTGCTGCCAAACTCGCACTGGGTTACCCGTTCGATGCCATCCGACGTTTAGTCAATGCGGTGGGTGCCGGAGCTGCGAAAAAATTGATGTTCACTGCTAAGTCTATAGATGCACAAACAGCACTTCAATTAGGTTTAGTACAAGAGGTTGTTAATGAAGATGCGCTAGCAGATCGCACAACTGAACTTGCTGGCAATATTGCTGATAATGCACCGTTAACCGTTCAGGCAATGAAATTCATCGCAACTCAAGTGATGCAACCCGACCCGTCCTTGCGCGATTTGGCACGCTGCGATGAAATGGTAGCAGCGTGTTTTGCATCTGATGATTACGTTGAAGGGCGTAAAGCGTTTATGGAAAAGCGCAAGCCGCAATTTAACGGAAAATAAAAAACAATTCCTACGAACGTTGGTAAGTGCTTTATTGCGCGTTAATACGCCCATCGACATAGTCGCGACGATCAGAGAAAAAGTCTGCAATCCATTCAATCGTTCCGACTTCCGGGGTATCAACGCCTGCACCACCAGAACCAGGCCAGCGATCTTTGTTGCGAGTAAATGCATTGGCATCATCGTTCTCAATTGGAACGAGTTGGTCGAGATAGGGTTGAAATCGATCGGTTATGCTTTGCACTGTGTAAATACTGTTTTTCAGTTCATTCCATCTGGCAACAAGTTTGGTCTTAAACTCTGGAGATGTGCTGTTTAATCGGCTGAACAGCAAACTGCAATTTGGTGCATTTGCAGGTAAGCAATCACCACCATTGGCGTCGGGCCAGTATTCATCATTGGGGTAAATCTTACCGTCCCACAGCATGCCAAACGTTGCATCCATATCCCATGGGGCAAAATAGAACAGCCCAGTATTATCTCGATAGATGAAGTAGTTCTTTTTCACGTTATCAACTGCCATTATCGCAACATTGAATAGCCAATAATCCACCGCACTGTCCATATCGATCATGCTTCCAATGCCATCGATAAATTCCTGATCGGTAGCATTAGTTGTTAGCTCGATAATTGCTTCCACAGCGGCGTAGTTGTCAATTTCAGGATAGTCTGGGTACTTTTGTTCAAAATCTTCTCTAACTGAGCTTACAAATTCAAAGGTAGCAAAATTGGTTTCCGCCTTGAATAGAGCGCTATCGGTGCCTTTCGTTAAATCCAGCAGTTTACGGTCTATGGTTTCCTGCAAAGTATGAATGCCGTAGTACTCGTTGTCGCGAATAACTTCAACAAGGTCGCCTCTCAGCGCTGGCTGACCTTCAGGTTCTCCATCTGCATTAAGATAAGCATAGTTTCTAATATCATTCCACATGTCCATAGAAACCAGGTTTCGTACAAACGTAGTATCCCGATACGCTGCATCAATAATCCAGTCATCGTCGCCTCTTAAACCAGGAAATTGGACATCTTGTCCATCGGCAGTTTCTAAATCCGGAGAATCAACAAATTCGACTTTGTACGGCTTTTTAGGATACTTCTGAGCCGTGCCTCCTCTGTATTCAATACTCATGTTGTAGAAGGCGGTAGATTCCGAATCGTCGCCGCTAACAAACTGGAGCGTGCCGGGAAGATCTGGCTCATCAACAATAGACACAGCCTTAATGGAAACTATTGGCAGGTTTGACCAAACAATATCGTAGCTAGACGCTAAAGAACCATTTTCATAGAGTTGAACCGACGTATTAGTCGAGTAATTCAAACTGTTGAAGCTAACAGAAGACGCACTTGAAACAGGCGATTCATTGTTAAATCCGACACTAAAGCCTGCCGATTCATTGTAAGTCAGGTTACCTGTAAACAGTGCCTCGGTTGAGTAACCCGAGCCAAGCGAATAAAACACACGCCCACCCTCTGTATCAACCGGCATGGATAAACCGCCAATGCGTACATCCGCAACTTCCCAGTCGGTCACATCCGCCGCCGTATTCGGCACCATCAAATTCACTTCAACACTTGTTGGTTCAAACCCGTTTGCCTGAGCCGTAACAACACCTGTGTAACTGCCAACGCTCAGCTCCGTCATATCAACTGATATTCGTATGTCGTCGCTATTTAATAATCCATCTTCACCAGGGGCTGTTGCCGCGCTTAGCCACGATGTCGCGTCGTCAGAAACTGCCAGACTATAGGTTAAACCAGCAGCGTTATCAGCACTGAGCGTGACCAGTCTGTCGTTGCCATAAAGTGTTACCGCATCAAAATTGAACGTCAAGCTGTCATCCAGTACTGGCAGCTCCTGATTTTCGGCATTGGGCGTGGGTATCAAATAAGCACTTTGGTCCCCACCTGGTATTTTTCCATAGGATTGATCTGTTTCCTGTGCAGGAAAAGGATCGTAGAAGTCAACCGGAATAGTGTTGTTCGGCTCATACAATCCTAAGAATTCACCACCTTTGGATAACTTAAAGTTGGTGTGAAAATAAACAGTGTCTGTACTCTCATCACCATCACCACTGGCTATCACAACATGGTAGCCATTGGCTGGAATTGTCGCTGCCGCATCATCTGGAAAACACCATTGATCACCACCGTCCGCCAGGCACCAACCTGTCAAACTGACCGCAACATCTTCGTTGTTATAGATTTCAATCCAGTCCTCTCCTGCATTGCCTTCTGGAAAATCAGAATCGTTACTGGCCAAAAATTCATTGATTATCAAATCGGCACCAGTGGGTTCTTCTTCATTTTCGGTGTCGTAGTTCAGAATTACTGTGTTCCACGTTCCACCGGCGATCTGTCGATACCATAAAGTGACATTAACTTCAGAACCGTCAAGAGGATAGCCGCTGAACGTGTAGCTTGTTGCTTGCTGAAGATTACCTGAATCGTCATAAGCCGGGCTGTTGGGCTCAGTGCCTGCATAGACCCAATAGATACAGCCGGTATCATCCCAACTTAGTGCTTGCGTGTCGCTGCTTAGCGTACTTCCGGCTTCTGGAGTAATGTTTGTAGGCACGGTGCATGCGCCACCCGTTCCCGGTGCAACATATTCGGCGACTATAGAGTCCCAGGCGCCGCCCGCCAAATCCCGGTAGTACAAAGTAACGTAAAAAGTGGAACCATCTGATGGGTACCCACTGACTGTATACGACGTTGTCTGACCCAGACTACCGGAATTAGCATAGGTATTGCTATTTACACCTGTACCTGCATAAACCCAATACTGGCAACCGGTATCGTCCCAACTAAGCTCCACACTGTTTGCGGTAAGCGTACTACCCGTTGCCGGTAGAATGTTGGTCGGTACAGTGCAACTTGATGTTGCTGTTGGCGCTGTGTACTCAAGAACAAGCGAGTCCCACGCACCGCCGTTCAGCGAACGATAGTACAAAGTCACAAATACGTCTGAACCATCCGTAGGATAGCCATTGATTGTATAGGAAGTGTTTTGCCCCAGGCTTGCAGAATTATCATACGCATTACTGAATGCACCCGTACCCGCGTAGACCCAGTATTCGCAATCGGTATTGTCCCACTTAAGTTCCTGACCACCAACGGCAAGTGTATTACCTTCTTCCGGTAATATATTGGTTGGTATAGAACAGCTTGCTGAACTAACAGGTGCTTTATATTCCAGAACAATTGAATCCCATGCACCGCCGTCCAATGAACGATAGTACAAGGTGACAAATACAGCGGTACCATCCGATGGATAGCCGTCGAAATTGTAGGACGTTATCCCGCCCAGATTACCCGAATTATCAAAGTCCCGGCTATCAGCACTTGTACCTGCATAAACCCAGTACTCGCAATTGGTATCGTCCCAGCTTAGTGCTTGACTAGCATTGCTTAGCTCAGCGCTGGCAGCAGGCGATACGTTGGTAGGCGTGCTGCATTCATCATTTGCCGAAGCATTAACGGAGAAAGACAAACTTAAAATGAATAGCAAAGGGCTGAGCGCTAGAAGTTGGAAAAAATGCAGGCTCCGCTTGTGACTACAGAACAAGCAATTCATTACACTGGAAATACGCATTAT
>CALIMV010000066.1 GCA_938045275.1 uncultured Granulosicoccaceae bacterium | reverse complement strand
GTGGCTGGTTTTAAATCGCACTCGAATTGGAATGCTCATCAGAGCCGGAGTGGATGATCGTGACATGCTATCCGCGACAGGTGTAAGAATTCAATGGGTGTTTCTAGGCGTTTTTATATTTGGTGCAGGGTTAGCCGGCATTGCAGGCGTTGTGGGTGGAACGTTTCAATCGGTAGCACCGGGTGAAGATATCCGATTTTTGCTTGCCTCGTTAGTGGTTGTCATTGTAGGGGGTATGGGTTCAATAAGTGGGGCTGCGTTTGGTGCACTCATCGTCGGTTTGGCAGAACAGTTTGGTTCGGTTTATTTTCCGACCTATGCCGTTGTACTGACTTTTCTAATCATGGTGCTCGTACTGTCTTTTCGTCCGCAAGGTTTAATGGGTTCGTCCTGATCTTATGAGTACGATAAAAACCAACACCGCATTGATTAAAGTGTCCGATTCTAACCAGAGCTGGCTGGAGAGTATTCCTGCCAGCTATTGGGTAGTAGGCATTCTGCTGTTGATCATGCCGTTGTTCGCCAGCGATTTTGTGTTGTTTCAGATATTTGGCTGGACATTTATTCTTGGAATGATCGCCCTTAGCCTGATGTTTCTTGCAGGCTACGGTGGCATGGTTAGTCTTGCGCAAATGTCCATCGCAGGGGTTGCAGGCTATATGGTTGCGATTTTCGGAGACAGTGCCATTACCGAAATTAGCCAGGGCTGGCCCTGGTATGTTGCCATTCCAATTGCTTTGATTATTGCAGTACTGTTTGCTACTGCCATTGGTTGGTTAGCCGTGCGCACCGACGGCATATATACGATCATGATAACGCTTGCCATTGCCGCTGCGTTTTTCTACTTTGCTCGTCAGAACTATCATGTCTTTAATGGCTTTTCAGGATTCAACTCTATCCACCCACCCATGCTTTTCGGTGTGGACTGGCGCGGTCCGTCGGCCTTTTACTATCTAACCCTTTTTTGGGCCACGGCCGCTTATTTGTTTGTGTTGTATATTTCGCGGGCACCGTTTGGACTTGCATTGCAAGGAGTTCGCGACAATCCCCGTCGTATGTCAGCGTTGGGTTTTAGCGTGGTAGGACATCGGGTTGCTGCATACTCACTGGCCGCTGTACCAGCAGGTATCGGTGGCATATTACTCACATGGCAATCGGCTCAAATCTCTCCTGGCACAGTGGGCATTGGACCGGCTATTGATATTCTTGTTGTTGCAGTTATTGGTGGGCTGAGTCATCCGATAGGTGCATTTATTGGTGCCTTTATCTACGTACTTTTAAAAACATTCTCTACTGATGTACTGATTGCACTTGGACTCAGCGGTGAGCGTTTTCGATTATTAATTGGTCTTGGTTTTTTGGTCATTGTTTTCTTTTCACCCGATGGCATTCTGGGTCTTTGGAAACGATTTCGTGCGTGGCAACATCGCGACCCATTTGCAAGTTCGTCTAAAGGTAATAACTTGTGAGCGCGGTGATATCGCAAAATCGAACGCTATCATCAACGGGTACTGAGTATGCGCTGGAGCTAAACGATATTTCCAAATTCTTTGGTGCGTTGGCCGCGCTCGAAGATATCAACATCTCTGTCAGACCTGGCGAACGACGCGCGGTGTTAGGTTCGAATGGTGCTGGAAAAACGACTTTATTCAATTGTATTACTGGAGACTTCCCTTCAACCACTGGTACGATCAAGTTTTTTGGTGAGGACATTTCAGCGTTCCCTGCTTACGAACGCATTCGCAGAGGGCTACGTCGCACCTATCAGATATCTCAGCTTTTTCCAGCTTTAAGTGTTTTTGACAATGTGTACATGGCTTGCCGTGGGGTATCGACTGGTCGGTATTCCTTTATCAGACCACGCTCAACAGATGCGTTAATAAAAAGCGCAGAGGAGCTGGTAAGCATAGTTAATCTTGTTGATGTCAAAAACACACTGGTCGCTGAACTGTCTTACGGCCAACAACGTCAGTTAGAAATTGCCATGGCGCTCTCCGGTGCGCCAAGATTTATTTTATTTGACGAGCCAGCAGCAGGATTATCGCCAACTGAACGAACTGATCTTGTCAATATATTGGTGGGACTGCCGTCGCATATTGGTTTTATTATTATCGAACACGATATGGATGTGGCGCTAAGAGTTGCAGAATCTGTAACGATGATGCACAACGGACGTATTTTTAAAGAAGGTACACCCGAAGAAATAGAAAACGATATAGAAGTTCAAGCCCTCTATTTGGGGTACGGTGATGACTAGTTCAGCGCTCAACATCAAGGGGCTGAATGTGTACTACGGGCAGTCACATGCACTGCAGGGTGTTGACTTAGAGCTAAACACTGGTGTTCTTTCGGTTGTCGGTCGAAATGGCATGGGTAAAACGACCCTTTGTAAAACGATCATGGGTCTGGAGCCTGCGTCTGCTGGCAGTATTTCTCTTTACGGTCAATCGCTAATCGGAAAATCCCCTACAGACATTGCGCGCCTTGGCATTGGCTACGTACCTCAAGGCAGGCGCCTGTGGAAATCATTGAGCGTTGATGAACACTTACGATTGGTTGCCAAAGCAAACGG
>CALIMV010000065.1 GCA_938045275.1 uncultured Granulosicoccaceae bacterium | reverse complement strand
CTAATGGATGTGACTAAAGAAGAGCAGGTGTGTTCGGCCTTGAATTTTGTGGCTCGTGAGTACGGCGGTGTGGACATACTCGTGTCTAACGCCGGAATTGCTTCGTCATCACCTATTGAAGACACAACGCTTGAATTGTGGAACAAAAATATGGACATTTTATCGACCGGCTACTTCCTGGTTTCTCGTGAGGCGTTTCGTTTATTCAAAAGGCAGTCAATTGGTGGCGCAGTGGTGTTTGTTGCATCCAAGAACGCGTTGGCTGCCTCACCTGGCGCGTCGGCTTATTGCACTGCCAAGGCAGCTGAAGTGCATCTTGCGAGATGTTTGGCACTGGAGGGCGCGAGTGGCGGTATTCGTGTGAATGTGGTTAATCCCGATGCTGTACTGCAAGGTTCAAAAATCTGGAGTGGGGACTGGCTGCAGGAACGAGCCGACGCTTACGGAAAAGAGCCGGCAGAACTGCAAGCGCATTACCAGGAACGATCGCTGCTTAAGCGTGCGGTATTGCCTGAAGATATAGCTGAAGCTACCTACTTTTTAGTCAGCGACGCGTCGTCGAAATCCACTGGAAACATCATTAACGTGGATGCTGGCAACGTTCAATCATTCACCCGCTAATATCCAGGAGTTGATCATGCGAATCGATGCCGACCTTATCGATCAGCATAACCAGACACGGTTGGCTGCACAGCAGAGTGATTTTCAGGCCCTGGGTGAGCAGTTAGAACGCAACGGTACAGATATAAATTCATTGGTAAACAGAGCTGCACAGTTTGGGGTGGCTATTCCGTCCTGGGGGGTTGGTACCGGTGGTACGCGCTTTGCCAGATTTCCAGGTTTAGGCGAACCAAGGCACGTGTTTGACAAGTTGGACGATTGTGGTGTTATCCATCAGTTAACTCAGGCTGCACCAACTGTTTCGCTGCATATTCCATGGGATGACGAAGACCCAACTGCACTGAAAGAACAAGCCAGCAGCTTACAGCTGGGGTTCGATGCCATGAATTCCAACACTTTTCAGGACCAAACCGGTCAACCTCACTCGTATAAGTTTGGCTCTTTGTCTCACACCGAACAGGCAACTCGTGAGCAGGCAATAGAGCACAACATACGTTGTATTGAAATCGGCAAGACGCTCGAGTCAAAAGCACTGACGGTTTGGGTTGGTGATGGATCAAATTTTCCAGGCCAGGTTAATATGGGAAAGCAGTTTGATCGCTACTTGCAAGCAATGCATCAGGTCTATTCGGCATTGCCAGATGACTGGCAGCTGTTCACCGAACACAAAATCTACGAACCGGCATTCTATTCAACGGTAGTGCAAGACTGGGGTAGTAGTTACCTGATAGCCACAGAGCTTGGCCCCAAAGCAAGCTGTTTGGTTGATCTGGGCCACCATGCACCCAACGTCAATATAGAAATGATCGTGTCACGACTGGCGCGTTTTGGCAAGCTAGGCGGGTTTCATTTTAACGACTCTAAATACGGTGATGATGATCTGGATTCTGCCTCAATCGACCCATTCAGATTATTTTTAGTGTTCAATGAACTGGTTGATATTGAATTGCAACAGGGAGAAAAATTTAGACCTGCGTATATGTTGGATCAATCTCACAATGTAACTGATCCAATTGAAAGTCTTATGAACAGTGCCATTGAAGTACAGCGAGCCTTTATACAAGCCAGCCTGGTTGATCGTGAAGCTTTAGCTGAATATCAGGAAAGCAACGATGCATTAATGGCCTCCCAGATCATCAAGCAAGCCTTTAGGACCAATGTAGACTCCATACTGCAACGCGCACGAATGCAAGCTGGAGGTGCTATCGACCCTATCGCTGCGTTTCGAGAATCAAACTATAGAAATCTAGTTGCAAAAGAACGCCCAGAAGTCAGTGGTGCTGGTGGCGGTATTGTGTAGTTGATTTTTAATGTGAATACGCTGGTAAGTTCACGTTCAGAGCTGATTCGG
Organism: uncultured Granulosicoccaceae bacterium; assembly: GCA_938045275.1. Lineage (GTDB taxonomy): Bacteria > Pseudomonadota > Gammaproteobacteria > Granulosicoccales > Granulosicoccaceae > Granulosicoccus. The sequence goes on along the minus strand of CALIMV010000065.1, from coordinate 21,985 downwards.
TAGGAGAAACAGTAGTGTCTCGCATAATTTCAGAAAGAATGACTGCTCAAATTGAAGGTGACTTCGTTGTATTTCTCATCGGATTACGGGTAAATAAGCCCTGGAAAATTCATAAATGGTGGCCGGCTGCTATGGCCATGCCGAAAATGTTGAAAGAACTACAGGCTCAACCAGAGCTGGGGTTGCTCGGGCATGTTTCAGGCACAAAATTGAGTGTTCAGTATTGGAGATCATTTGATCTGCTTGAGGCTTATGCCAAAAACAAAGATGCTGCCCATCTTCCTGCGTGGAAAGCATTTAACCGGTCAGTTGGACGCAGCCAAGGTGATGTCGGTATTTGGCATGAAACGTTTCTGGTTAGAGCCGGTGAATACGAATGTATCTACAGCGGAATGCCACCATTTGGACTAGGGGCTGCGACAACAGTGGTTTCTGCGGCCGGCTCAAAAGATTCTGCGCGTTCTCGTATTTCATCAACATTTGCTAATTAAGCATTAGAGCGTGGCAATCAGCGCAAACCAAATATACAGCGATAAAGTAGAAGTAGAAATACAACCTCAGCTTTTATGCGTAATTCGTTTCTTATTGCGTTGAATCGGATTCTGGCTTAAGAATTGGACTAAGTGCATCAAACCAACGATTAGCCATTCTCTTTTCTCCCCATGAATTAGGATGGTATTTATCGTAGTTATGAATTAGCGGGTAGTAGCCGGCATATTGGTCCACAACAATCAGTTTTGAAGTTGGGGTTGATTTTGTTTTTGCCCATTCACCTAAGGCTGTGTTGAATTCACGCGTGGTTTTGAACCGCATCGGAACAATCTTCGCCAGTAAAATAGTTATATCAGGGTTACTTTCGCGCAGTAAGCTGAGCACTGAATCCAGGTCTTTGAGCGTATCTGGTACCGATTCGCCACGATCAAAATCATTTGTTCCCAAATGTACCAATGCAATGTCGGCCGTGTAGGATTCCAGCCAAGTCGGAAGAGAATCTACAATCTCATTGGTTTCCCAACCCCAATGACCCTCGTGATCCAGATCAAAGTCTAACAATTTATCGGGTGGGCTGGCGTATTGAAATTCTTTCTGACTTCCAACGAAATCAACGTTGAAACCATGCTGTTTCAGTTTTAACCAAAGCGTGCGGCGATAGCTTGTTCTTTCATTGCCGCCTTGAGTGATTGAATCGCCGAGGGGGAGTATTCTTATTACCTCTTGTGCACTGGCCGCTACAGGTACAGTGCTGCAAATGCCGACAAATACAATGTTACGAGCCAAGCTCATAAGGTAGCTGGAATTTTTTTGAGTACTGGTGAGGGCGTAATATTTCATCGTTCTGTTATTTCATCGTTCTGCGTTGAATGCGCTGGGAATTAATCAGAGGTTCCCTAGATCTTGAAAGCCAATATACAGGTTTTGATAATAGTTGAAAATTGGCACGCTATAGTTAGTACATAACGATACAATCAATTGCCGGCTATAAGTGCTGTATTTTCTAAATTTAAGATGAACGTCTAATGAATTGCTCGTCACTGTTGAAAAACAGATCTGACAATATACCGCTGGCCGTCGGTGTCATTGTTGTTACTGTTTTTGCACTCTCACTAGGGGATGCATTAATAAAGTTAACGAGTAACCAATTTGTTATATGGCAGATATTTGTCATACGATCGGCTATCGCAATACCTTGCCTGTTACTTTACATGGTGCTGGCATCCAGGGCATCGCTACAAAGGCCCGGCGCGATTGGGTGGATAATAATCCGCAGCTTGCTGTTGGTGACGATGTGGGTCAGCTACTACATCGCACTACCGCACTTAGCACTATCTGTCGCCGCAGCGGTTTACTACACGCTGCCAATTTTTATCACGTTATTTTCAGCTGTCATTGTGGGCGACAGAATCAGTCGTTTGGGCTGGGTAGCTGTAGTGCTTGGTTTTGGTGGCGTTTGCCTAATTTTAAAGCCGCAAACTGATGATTTTAACTGGTATGCGCTATTGCCACTGTTATCAGCGATTCTGTATGCCTTGGCAATGATTTTAACCAGATCCAAGTGTCGAATAGAACACCCATTAATGCTTTCATTGGCCTTGAATATATGTTTTGTTTGCACTGGCGTGTTAGCTACTGCCGTCATAGTGACCATCCCGGACGAATCAAGGCAGGGATTTCTATTAGCGTCATGGGCAGAGCTGGGGTTCATGCAATGGTTGTCCATGGGCTTGCTGGCTATAGTTATTCTTGTGGGTAGTATTGGTGCAGCGATTGCCTATCAGAATGGACCGTCTTCTGTGATTGGTACCTTTGACTTTGCTTATGTAGGTTTCGCTGTTTTATGGGGCCTTATATTGTTCGACGAAATTCCAGATACCCTGTCAGTTTTGGGTATGGCGCTAATTGTTTGTGCAGGTGTTTTATCACTGAGGCAATAGCGATTACTATGCAATAATATCGATCTAATGAAGTCAATATTCAAAGTTGGAATGTAAATGAAAAATAAGCAATACGCCTTCGTTAAAGCCAATTGGCATGCTGATATTGTAGATCAAGCTTTAGTTGGATTTCAGGAGGTTATACCTAAAGAGCAAGTCGATGTGTTTGATGTTCCTGGTGCATTTGAAATGCCCTTGTTTGCGCGGGATTTAGCTAAATCCGGAAAATACGCAGCGATTGCTGCAGCAGCATTGGTGGTTGATGGAGGAATATATCGACACGATTTTGTAGCACAAGCTGTACTCACGGGTTTGATGCAGGCCGGCCTCGAAACAAGCGTGCCCATACTATCAGTGTCGCTCACTCCACATCATTTTCAAGAAACTGAACATCATACGCAGATATACCGTGATCATTTTGTTGTGAAAGGACGAGAAGCGGGTAAGGCAGCACTTCACATCTCTAGTTTGAGAGATACTGTGAAGCTGTGAGTAGATTGCCAGCAGTTATTTATGCGTAGAAATTCTTCTAAGCAAGGCGTTATCTAAAATTGATTTGAAACCACAGTGTGAAAACGCGAACATCGTGTAATTCGGCGTTGAAATACATTGGCATTTTTCTGATTAAAACAAGGGCTACGATTTGAGTAAGTCCATACTGTCACGCGTTGAATAATTACGTTCGGCCAGTATTGCCAGTGTTGTCCAAACAACCACTACTGCAACCAACGAGTATTGCGCTGCGAAAAAGCGTGTCCAGGTTACCGGGAACAATAAAAAATGCAAACCAAGAAACGCGGCACAGGATACAAGTAAGAACAGTATATCGATATGCTGTAAAGAAACTTTGGTTCGGCCATGCGTAAAGAAAAAGCGTGATGAGTACTGCACAATACCTGTAACGGCGAACATACAGAATACAAAGAAAATCGGGTTGTACGAGAACGATACCAAACCTTCCATAATATAGGAAAAGTATCCGGAAATAGTTACCGTGAATTCGTATTCTGCCGGGTGAGTTGGTTTGTCTCCGAAATTGTAACCGATCAATGATGACCAGGCGTCATGCTCAATTATGACGTAATTCAGGACAAGGTACGCTGCAACGGTTGCAATTGCGCTCGCCACTACTGCAAATTTTGAAATACGGTTAGTGAAAAAGAAATAAGCGAAAAATAACCCTGTTAGTATGATTAGATCACTTCGGACAAAAATAGTCATTGGGAGTAAAAACAACAGCAGCAACACACGGTTTCGAATTAATAAAAAATACAGCGTAATGGTTGTTAAGGTGGCTAATGAATCAGGTGTTGCTATACGTGCAACGGTCAACAAGCCGCACGATAAAGCAATGAAAGGCAGTACAAAGTAAACCCCTAATGGCGCTCTAACTGGCACAAGTCGACTCAATAGCAAAGACGATATCACTGCGCAAACTACAGAGAAGGTATAAATTACGGAAATAGGGTTAAAACCTAACTTAATAAAGGCCGCATTAATATAGGTATAGATCACTCTGGAATCGTAGAAAAAAGCGGCGGTCTGGCGAAATGCTTCCGGATCTTGAGACAATACCATTCGGGTAGGGGAGCCAACCAATTTTTCATAGCTATCCGGCGGGATAGACTGCATCAGATTTTCATAAATCGGTGCGTGTAAAGCGTCTGTTGACTGACCCGATACAATATGCAACGCATTAGCCATGTAGGGCAAAAGATCCCATTCGTAAATCGGTGCAGACATCGATAACGATGTAAAAATCAGGATAAAAATAACCATCGTTGCCGTTTGAACCGCGCTACGATGTGCCCGCAAAGTTTTGGTAAGCTGGAGCACTATAGAATTGTTATCCGAAGCCTGCATGCAGATCTACCGTGATTGTCGATACCGAGCATTCGGCGACAAGCGTTGATTGAAATAGCTACGCAGGGGATTTTCGAAATTGATCGAAAACAGTACTAGTGTAAATTTGCCGCAAGCAATGGGCAACAGCGACATTATGCTCATGATGACATACCTGTGTTCTTCCACGCTTAAAGACCACAAATTTGCGGTTTGCAGCAACATGCCAGTTAGGATGAAAATTACATCTGCGCCCAAAAGCGCATCCCAAGCCCACGTCGAAAAAGCAAAATGCCCGGCCAGGACTAAAATGACAGCAATGCAGCTCCATCCGTCCACTACTTTTATCCTTGATCCTGAGCTCATCTAATACTCTTGAAAAATGAGCCTCATGTCCGAATTAACGTGTTAGCTCTTTAGTTATCCGGCCTTTAGCATTTGGTTTCAATAAGCTATACAACGACCGACAAACTACAAAATTAAGGAATTTAGGCATTTAAGTCGTATGATGCGACGGTGACGGTTGAAATGCTATCGAATCGGCCTTTTTTTTGATGTATCGAATTGATTTAGAACCAAAAAAAGCAATGACGAACTTGATGTGAACTACGTCAAAATATGCCCCTGTTCCTGCGTTTAACTGCCCCTATAGCTAGAGCTCGATCTGGCTTACGAAGAACTGATTCGCTTGCAGGAAATCGGCAGTATGCCTGGTGCGACAGTGACGTGAGCCAACCACCGAACGATCATATATCTTAAAGTCTTATTATAGCAAATCAAACGGACACGTTTGAAATGGCCGGCCTGCTGGGAACTGTTTTTGCATTGATTGTTTTATTATCTGTCTTTAGATATGGCAAAAAAGCATTCCTACAAAACTCGGCTTCTAAGTTCGGGTAGGGTGTTACGATGGCGCTCGATCGACATTGCCCATTAAAAAGTATAGTCGGGCTGGCCAAGTATTGCCCATGGGAAACGGTTGATATCAAACATGCGCCAAATTTCCTAATGCTTAATGTTCAAAATAGAACATTGGAACCCGAAAATAAGCAGTGCTTTAATGTGGGTGCTCTACAACCAAAAAGTCAATTGGAGGACTATAACAATGGCGACTCTAAACAAACTAACCCCGTTTGTCGTCGTTTCGGATATGGCAGACTCAATATCGTTTTTTCAGGATATTCTTGGATTTTCGGTACGCTTGCATGTTGAAGGTTATGCCTACTTGTCACGTGATTCGGTAGCCATCAGGCTTATTTTGGCAGATTCAGAAAAAGACCTGAAAAGCCCGAATTCCCAACAGCATTGCTATATCGATGTAACAGGTATTGACGAGCTCTATGACGAGCTTGAACCACGACTTCAAGCATTGTCAAAAGGACGCGTAAAAGCCCCGTTCGATACACAATACGGTCAGCGTGAGTTTCACGTGATCGACCCGGATGCGCTGCTAATATCATTTGGTGAGAGAACACAGATCTAGTCATCAGTATGTCGGTGAGTGCAAGCTTAGTCAGGTATTTTAAGTTGCTTTAGAAAGTGCTCTAGTTGCCTAATTGCTCTCGCTGCGCAATTGCTCTATTTTCATGATTTTCGTAATAATGTGGCCTCATGCGCTGCGTAGTAGGTCTTTTGTTTTCTTTTATTCTGCAAAACAACTAATACGAGGTTTGTAATTGGCGAGTGAAATAGTCAGTGACTGGTTCAACGAAGCTTTCACGAATCTGGCGCCAGAGCTACAAGAGCTACATCGTAATGGTGGCGTATTATCTGGCGAGGTAAAAGTCATCATCGGCTCTGGTATTGCAGGTTTGCTGGGAAAGCGGTTGGTTAAAAAGCTAAACATTCCCAAGCCTGGAATAAATAACCTGCGAGTGATTATTTCGCATGATAAACACTATCTTCATTGGGATAGACAATTCAATGAAGCGACAACGATGAAATCCCGATTCAAGCCCATTGGAACAATCGACGATGGGTATTGGCTTGAGAAAACCGGGCCGTTGGAAATGAAACTGACTGTGGATGTAAAAAAACAAGGGTGGCACTGGCGTTGTTTACGCATCAAGTATTATGGGTTACCTATACCGGTGTGGCTTTTTCCAAATATGCAAGCGTATAAATATATAGACAATGGCGGATACAGGTTCTACGTTGGTTTTAGTGCTCCACTATTAGGGTTGTTGTTTTCTTACGGTGGTATTTTAAAAGTAGGAAATAGTCGATAGGCTATACGGATTCAGAGCCACTATTTTTAATCCCTATTTGATTCAAGTAATGTGCTTGGTTTTTATAGATCTGCAGGCGCAGTATCTATGGGCATAATGGCTTGTGAGCGTTGGAATTCTCAACATTTGTACCGCAGAATATTTTGGTGTTCGAGTTGCAAAAATGTGCCGAAGATTATCCGAAGAATGAGGCGTACATCAGAGAGTAGCGCGCGTGGAGAGCTGATCGAGTAGTGGCGCAATAGTGTCAAGATGAGCCAACAGTGTATTGCTGTAACACTCCTTTATATTGTTGATTGACTGGTTCGCTGATTGAATAATTTATGGGTATTTGATACTCAAATATCGCTTTATATCATACATATGACTAGCCTATAGTCTGAGTACCAGTGACAGCTATCCAAGTCATAATGTTTAAAGTAGCTTATTAGTAAGTCCGCGTTAAGTAAGAGTAGATCATTTTCATCAAAATCAGGTCTCTATACAATAACTTAACCGAGTCACGGTTGAATATACATCGCATGTTGTAGAGTTGTCGATTCGACAGGCGGTGGGTATCATCCGTAATAATCCTCAGTAAAGGAACTACTACTCCATGTATTTGATACGTAAATTTTATCTTCACACCGGGGTAATGTTTTTGGTGTTGTTACTGAGTAGTTGTGGCCAATCGCTTGAAGTGGTTTCCGCATTAGATGCAGGAGTAGATGCAGGAGTAGATGCAGAAGTAGATGCAGAAGTGTCTCCCAATGCGGTAAATGATCAGCCCAGACAAACCATTACATTAAGAGCGGCGTCAGCGTTAATTGAAAATAGCATAGCGTTCTCCAGCTATGAAGGTGCAATGGTTGATATTGTCGTTAACGGCGGCGAAGTACAATCGTTTTCTAATCGCGGTACTGATGATTGGACCCTCGAAATTGAAGGGGTTAATTTAGGTCAGGAAAATTCAATTGAGGTGGAGTGGTACATACAACAAGGCACGGAGCGCTACATTATCGCTACGCAGTCAGGGTTGTTCACTGCAGACTCAGCGCTTGGAAGCGCCACGCTTGATGCACCGTATGAATCAGATGCCTTCGACCATGATAACGATACAGTAAGTAATTTGATCGAAGTCAATGCAGGTGGATTTCCTGTAGCTGCTGATGAAATACCTGAAGTCATTGATGTGGTCGCACCTGGCACATTTGTAATAGGGTCGCAGCTCGATGAGCCAGGGTCACTTGCTTATGAAAATGAAATGGCTGCAACAACAGCTATTGCTAATAACTATTCTATCGGCAAGTACGAAGTAACGTATGCTCAGTTTCAGAAGTACATAGAGTCAACAGGTGCGCATGATTTACCGGATGATAACGATTGGGGCGGTGGTGATTTACCGGTAACCAACGTCAGCTGGAGTGAATCTTATGCCTATACGGCATGGTTATCAAAAATAACGGGTGAAACTTACAGGTTGCCAACAGAAGCTGAGTGGGAATACGCTGCACGCGGCAATACGACTACCAACTACGTTACCGGACAAACAATCAGTAGCCATAACGCCAACTTTAATACCACAGTATTGGATGCTGTTTATTTGCGATCTCCTGGCGCAGCCGGGCTAAGCCCCATCACAGGTGTGCTTCGAGATGAAGGTTTGGGCGTGTGGAATGAGTACTCATTTGATGCTGCAACCAACCAGCAGCAATTGGCTTTTGAATTCGAAGAGGTTAGGCGCGATACAACCGGAATTTTGATACTGGATAGTTCGCGAGATATCTCTCTTGTGATCTCACAGGCAAACAGCCAGGTATATCTTGTTGACAGCAACACTGGCGAATTAGGTTTGCTTTACAACATCGCCGAAAGATCGTCACCAATCGCTGAATTTATCGGTCAGCGTCCGGTAGCGGTAGGTTCGTTCTCGCCGAACGCATTTGGTCTTTACGATATGCATGGCAATGTGTGGGAGTTTACGTGCAGTGAATTGCAACTCAGCTATTTTGGCGCCGAGCAAGTTTGTGTTGACCCGGAGCTTGCCGATACGCCAGATTACACCATGGCCAAACGAGGAGGAAGCTGGAACTTAGCGGCCAGAGAAGTCCGATCGGCTAATAGAGGTTGGAATAATCAGAGTGGTCAACGTCAGTTTAATACAGGGTTTCGTGTGGTTAAGGAACTATAAGCTAAGTTATTATTAGTGTTGTCGAGATTTTCGGGAAAAAGAAAACAGGGTACTTATGGGTGTAGAAATTGAACGAAAATTTCTGGTTAACGGCAATGCCTGGAAAACGGCTCAGCCCATACACTTACGGCAAGGCTATTTGAATACTGATAAATCCCGTACCGTTAGAGTCAGAATTGCCGGGCCCAATGCCTTTCTTACAATAAAAGGCACTGCAACTAACCTATCCAGGCCAGAATTTGAATACCTTATTCCAGTAGAAGATGCAGAAGCGCTGTTGGTACTGTGTTCAGATTCAATAATAGAAAAGCGACGATACACACTCCCAATCGGGGATGTAATTTGGGAAATAGACGAATTCTGTGGCGCGAATGAAGGGCTGGTTGTTGCTGAAGTGGAACTCAAATCGGCAACTCAACAATTTAATTTTCCCGACTGGCTAGGAGTCGAGGTGTCTGACGATTCCCGTTACTACAATTCATCTCTTGCGTTAACACCCTTCTCCAGTTGGTGCGAGAACGCTGGTTAATCACCCTGTACTACAACAAGAGGGTAGAACAATAGAGTAGAGCAATAAAGTTCAACAAACGGATAAAAAATAATGTCGTTTGGAATAATTTTAAAGGCCGGTTTTGCCATAAATTGTGTACATGCTCACTACGTCATTCATTTCTGAAAGTATGGCGTTTAACTCTTGCAACAGAACACCACGCAGCGCAAAATCTGTTACGTCCATTGAGCTTGCGTTATCAAGCGTCGGTTTCACGGTATGCCAATGGTTCCATACAATGTCGAGGCCTTGGGAAATTTCCTCAGTTGGTGCGGCTTTGACGCCGGCAGCCTCGAGGCCAACCCGTAGAGCCTGCAGCGACATGTCGAACATGTCGATAGTTCCACTAAGCTCATCCGCCATCGCTTCCTGGCCAGACCAGAATAGGCAAGATTCTTTTAACATTTTTTGGGTCAACATGCGCTGGCGGCCAGAGATATTAACCAGCATCGCATCTGACTGCATCATCAATGTTGGGTCTGAATACTCACCTGATATTTCGCTGAATAGCAAGTTTGCGGCTTCTAACAGCGGCATATTTTTATCGTAGATTTGAGCAGCATTTTCTTCGGTGTTTTCGCCCTTTAAAATATTATTGATTGCGGTATTGATTGGCTCCCATTCTTTGCGCAATTGGCTTAAAGCCTCCAGGGTTTTACGGCGTTTTTCTTCTCCGTTAATGCGCAAATCTGCGTCGCCAAATTCGAGTGCGTGCGTGATTTTAACGAACTCAGCTTGAGCGCCAATCAGCATTGATCGGCTTTGCTCTGATTCAATACCAGCTGTGAAGTTGCAAGTTGCCGCAGCCACACGCTGCGACAACATGCGTAGTTTTCCAGAAAAATTAAGCCTCTCTGTCGCGCCATCATCAACGATGTTGCCTTGCTGTTGTCCAGCGACAGTGTACAAGCCAACAGCGGTATTCATGTCTCGGAGCATATGGTCAAGCTCTGTTGCCAGCGTTTGCCGTGATTGTAAATCGACAGATTGTTTGGCCAATGCTTTTTGCAATACTGGTTTAACAGCGTTCCATTGCTGCCAGACTCCAACTAAAATTTGTTTAATTCTGTCAGTTGGGGGTTTAATCAAACCATCAGTGCCTTCTTGCAGAGATACCATGGCATTTTCGAAATGCTCCATCGTGGCTTGCAGTGTTTTCACGTTCTTATCGGAATCTTGACCCGACCAAATCTGACATGCCTCCTTGGATATTTTTTGGGTGAGCATGCGTTGTTTGCCAGCGATATCGATAACCTTGTTGAAACCGTTTGACGCGTCTGAATTTGAATATGATGTAAGCACAGCGTTAACAAGAGCCTGAGCTGATTCCAGTAGTGCCAGGTTGTGTGTGTCGATGAGTTCTGAGTCAGCTGAGGAGGCACTGCCGCTAGTCCGTTTCATGTTATTTTCTTCAAAGACTTGCCATTGTGCTTTGGTCGTGTCCAATGCCGTCAGTATGGCTTCATTCGTTTCCTCACCTTGGATATTTAAGTCAGCGTTTCCGAATTTCAGAGCGTCGAGAATTTTCGAGAATTCTGCGCTTGTGAGGGAAAGGAGTTGACGATTATGCTCTGCATTGACATTAGCACTTAGATTACATCCAGCGGCGGCTGCTCGCTGCGACAACATACGTAATTTGCCAGAGAAATTAATTCGTTCTTTCGCACTGGCCAACTGATTATTTTGTTCCGCTGATAATGAAAAAGGGCACAAAGTCAAAAGCAGTGCACTTAAGGCGGGTACCAGGCAACGAAGAAATGCCGGCTTTACGATCATGATTCAAATATCCTGCTCCAACGGAAGCTATTGAACCGTCGGTTGCTGTTCATTGAAAATTAATTAGGCAAAAAATTGGATTGCTTTGAATAGTTTTTAATGGCTATTTTTTGCAATGAAATAATTGCTTAGTTAGGTGGCTTGACCCACACTTCTACTCTGCGATTGATTGCTCGACCCAGTTCTGCTGTGTTGCAGGCAACTGGCGCAATTTCGCCGTAACCGGTGGACGCCAGTTCAAATTGACTGATTCTATCGCCGGCAAATTCACTGAATGTTTGCGCTACAGAAGCAGCACGTTGACTTGAAAGGGAGCGATTACCATCAAATGCACCCGCACTGTCAGTGAAGCCTACAAACATAATGGTTGTACCCGCTGGTTGTGTTTCGAGGAAGCTCAACAGGCGACTCATATCTATAATGCCGCGCTCGTCCATTCGCGACGACCCGGTTGCGAATCGGAAGGTCGTAGACAGCCGATCATAATCTAGCATTTGTCTCAGCATTTCGCGCATGACACTACTTTCGTAAGGGTCGGCATCGGGTTCAAGTAATTGTTTTGCGCGTGGGCCTTCCATTTCCACGTTCCGAATCTTAACGCCAAGATCAATAAAACCGGATTTGGCGATCACGCCATCTGCGTCACTCGAGGTTGCGTATTTAAGGAAATCGTCTGAGGCTACTGTTAAATTGTCGCTTCGGTTATACATGTAAAGACGGCGTTGCAGTGGGTACTCTTCGGTCTTCGCCGAGAATGCATCTGGAATTGTACGTATTCCGCATTCATTCACGAGCGCCAACGAAGACGCGCCACGTTGAAACGCATAGCCTACATAGCCGATTGCTGCAGGGTCGGCAAATACTTTTGCAGCCATATCGTTGTTATCTTCTGCGACTTCACCAATTTGCTCGATAGTGTCGGCGTTTTCGCCAAAAATTGCCTGCATGAAAATGCTGTGTGTACCCGATGCTGATTGACGGTCAATGACGTTGATAGGCATATCTGCTCCCCCCAACTCATTCCAGTTGGTGATCGCACCCGAGTAAACTTCGCCTAGCTGTTCTATCGATATCGCCTCAACGTTGTTGTCTGGATGCACAATCACAACCAGGCTATCGACAGCGATAACGTGCTCTTGTGACGGGTCGATCATGTTACCTGCGCCATCAGCTCTTAATTCGCGAGCCTCGTCGGGCGTGATGCGACGTGAAGCCATACCGATCTGAGCAGAATCATCTAAAAGCCTCGTAAAAGCGTCACCAGAGGTGGTTGATGACACCAAGTAGGACCCCAATTCCTCACCATACCCACCTTCGCCGACAAAATTAGCCAACACTTCGCGCTCATTGTCGGTCGCTTTCACTGAAGCATCAGCGTCTAAAAATGACGCATAACCCGACAGCAATAAGGGCATCATGCCAAGGCCGACAGTTTCAGATCCCGCAAACACCACGTCAGCTACAGTAGTATCGAATTTTGGGCAGGCATCGCCTTCGCATCGAACCCGTGATGCACTGATACGAAATTCACCAAGCGATGTACGGATCACGTAGTTGTCATCGACAAAATCCAGCAATTCACCGACAACATTGACAGAGCCATCAGCAGCTTTTAGCACTACTTCGTCGGAAAAAGCCGCAACCGGCAGCAGACTAGCTGTAATTAACAGCACAGAACGCGCAAGGTTGGATGAATATGCAATAGAATTAATGGTCACATTTAGCTCCATTTAGCGCCACAAGCGCATTTTTATGGCTGCTGCCTGCCCGCAGCGCTGGTCCTTAACAAATATGTCGAATAGCCAAAAAATGCCAGACGAAACAGTGTACAAACATTTTATACGATAAAAAAGAAGGGTGATTCGAAAGGCTCACATTGTCCAGTATTTGTTGTCAAACTTCCGAAACCGGTCACACGGATGTTCGGTTTCAATTTTGTTCGGGTTTCAAAATACTTCTATTATGCCGGTGTGGGGTCTGTTCGAGCAACCCGTAGCCTAACGAACCGCAATTACAGCAATATTTACGCCGAATAACCTGTCGTTAGACTGCATTTAGTGACAGAAATTCAATTGCCCTGAGCAACAGGCAGACCTTGCAGAGTCGAGGGCTGCTTTGTGTTGAGGGCAACGAAATTGTTTGAGTTTGCATCGGTTAATGCATCGACTTGATCGCCCGAATAAAAAACGGCCCTCTAAACTAAGGGCCGCAAAAAACTATTACAGTTGTAAATAGTAGTTGTGTACTAGTCCGGATATAAACCATTGGTTGTATACGGAGGTCGTTGATACGCTCGTATATAATCAATTTCAAATTGTAGCGGGAAGATATCTGCGTTCACATCCGGTGTTGGCGCCCACGAACTTCCCGAAACCAAGTAAGCGACAATATTCATTTGTCTTCGGCCAACTTGTGGTCCCGTCATGCGTTTAATCTCTCGACCATCAACGTACCAAATAACCAGCTGAGGTTCCCACAATACACCGAACGTGTGAAAATCTTCATCGAACTTGCTGCCGTCCGGATTATCATAAAACATGGTTGGGGCAGAGTTTGTTGAACCATCATTCACGTTTGCATAATGATATGTTTGGAACGCACGCTCCTCACCGAATGGATTTTCACCCAGATATTCGACGATATCGATTTCCGGTGCGTGCAAGTCTCTGCCTGTACCGGCATAGCGGTGGTATAAATAGAAGCTTGATAGGCTGCCGACGGCGCTGCCCACTTTCATACGACCTTCAACATAGCCGTAAGTCATGCCGAACTTATCATGACTTGACAATGCTCCGGAGAGAAATGCGCAACGTTCGGTGCCAAACGGGTCGGCTTCATCGCATACCGGTGGTAATTTGTCTTCGAGTGCTGCAGGTGTTGGTATAGATTCGATAATCAGCGTATCGCCAGTTAAATTGAATGGGTCGTAACCGAAGTCTGCTTGGCTCTGTGTATTAACGAAATGCTGCTGCTCTCCATTAATAATGCGAGTATCGCCCCAGATCAATCCAGTGTTCCAGTAGCTATCGTTTATTTCACTACCAGTAAATTCATCGGCAAATACCATTTCGAAGTCATCAATAAAATAACGCACCCTGCTCAAATCATGTTCCTGAACAAAGTTGTCATTAGGAAGCTTATAGAAGTCGTTGTAGTAAGGGATAGGTGCATTCTCACTGAGATGGTAAATTATTTCCAACGGCTCTGATCTTTCAGACTCCTGACCTTCATCGTCGACGGCAGATACTTCGTAGAAAAATTCATCGCCGGCTCTGGGTGCGTTATCACGGCAGTTATGTACACGGGTGTCGAAGCGTGTGAAGTTGCAATCCAAAAACAGCGTGCCATTCCAATACCGGTCTATCTCTGCCTGTGCACCAGAATTCGGGTCGGATGTGTCTCCACGAATACTGTAGACCACGCCATCACTGCGATAGATTCGGTATTCAACCACTTCACCATCGTCGTTTGCTGGCGCCCAATTTATCTCTGCCCAGTCATTCGACACTAGCTCAGCTCTGAGGTTTTTCGGTTGAGTGGGTGGACCACCTACCACACTGGCTTCGTTATCGATTTCGAGTAATGAACCAAACGGGTCGGATATTGGCGGCGAAGGTAATGGGTCTGCGAACGGGTCGCGTAGCTCTGGTGGGTTACCTTTGTCATCATCAGGTGGGTCATCCGGGTCGTCACCGTTGAGCAAAACAGATACGCTGTCAGAATTGGCGCTAAAGTTTCTGGCCGCATCGAACGCGGTTATCGAATAATCGACGCGCTCGCTATCTGGCGGTGATGAATCAATGTACGAATTAGTAAATACCGTAGCCAGGTAGTCTTGATCGCGATAGACGTTGTATCCAACAATGCCTACATTGTCTGTACCAGCCGCCCAGGTAAGGGCCACGCCAGCTGAAGATGCACTCCCTTGCAATTCAGTGACTACTGAGGGCTTTTCTGCATCCGGGCCGTTTGTTGGAGGCTCTTCGGATGTGCTGACTTCGGCCGATCGGCCGGAAAAATTTCGTGGCTGATCGAAAGCGACAACATAGTAAGTGTATTCAAGTCCAGGTGTGAGTTGTTCATCGTTCAATGATGGGCTTGATACGGTTGAAATATACTGGTTGTTGCGATAGACGTTGTAGCCCACCACCCCAACATCGTCTCTCGAAGGTGTCCATGTTAGTGAAACTGTGGTGGGGGATGTTCTTTGCGCATTCAGATCGGTCGGTCGGGTTGGAATTGGGCTGCCCACGTCCTCTGAATCGTTAGGGGGTATGGTTAGCGTAGGTGATCGGCTTGAAAACAACCGTGGTGAATCATTGGTTGGGTTATCGAAAGCAACGATATAAAAACGGGTTGTCTCGCTATTGTTAATGGTTCCACTGTAGCTGTTTGCAGACACAGTCGTCAGGTAGCTGTCGTTTTGATAAACGTTGTAACCCGCCACACCGACATCATCGTTTGATGCATCCCAGTTTAAACTGATTGCACTGCCGCTGACTTCACCTGTTGGCATGCCCGGTTCGGATGGCGGGTTAGCAAAGACGGGAAGGCTGAGAGCCAAAAGGCTGATCGTACCCGCCATAATTTTGGAAGCTTGCCGGGTACGTCGTAGGCACGACAAATAGAATCTCATAGCGTTTTCGAAGATTAAGTTATAAATGATTGAACCCATGGCAATGGGCGATGACCTATAGACTAGTAGAAATACCCTAAATTTGGGTAAAAAGCGACCAGTTAAGCGGTTTTTCACAACAATACACAAACTATTGCAGTCGTTAATCGCTTAAACAATTGAAAAGACAGCACGCGCATTTCGCTGTTGCCTTAAGGTGCAGGTGTTATTTGAACAAACTGCGTAAATACGAGCAATGCGT
This sequence comes from uncultured Granulosicoccaceae bacterium, assembly GCA_938045275.1. Lineage (GTDB taxonomy): Bacteria > Pseudomonadota > Gammaproteobacteria > Granulosicoccales > Granulosicoccaceae > Granulosicoccus. The sequence goes on along the minus strand of CALIMV010000065.1, from coordinate 6,110 downwards.
GTCAATTAGATGTCTTTTAAACCTTATATAAAGTGCGCAACACTGTTTCCCCGTGTTTACTTACTGGAGTTTGTGAGGCTATTTCCGGGTCAGCACCCGTTCAAAATGATCTATTTGAGCCATTGTCAATTCAATTACAGGGTAAGCCAGTTTATCGGTGTTCATTCCTTCAATACGTATTGCTAACTATTGCTTTAAACCCTTTTGAAAAAGCAGATACAGCAGTGTCATTCTCGGTTGGTAATCTATCCAGCCGTTCAGTAATATTTGTCGCGCGGATTGTCGTTATATTGATAGTGGCAATGGTAAAGGTGCTCCGTATACCGATTACTTTGTAGCGATGCCCTATTGGTGGCGTTTTTCATATTGGTGCGTTTAGGTGCGTTTTTCGAATAGGTGTTGTGAGTTTATGTCAGATTCTTTAGAGCTGCATGGCGAGCGTGTGTTACTTCGCCCTGTTACAAGGCACGATATTCCAGCCTACGAAAAACACTTTATAGACTATGAGGTCATTCGCCATCTAACAGACAATGTGCCATGGCCTTACCCTGAGAATGGCGTGAGCGATTGGGTGATTGATCATATTCTCGCCTTACAAGGTAACAACCGTTGGATATGGGGGATATTTTTGCATAGTGATGTAAGCACGTTGATTGGTTGTATTGAGCTTTGGCGTCCGGGAACACCTGAGAACCGCGGTTTTTGGTTGGGTCGTGAGTATTGGGGGCAGGGTCTGATGACAGAGGCTGCTGTGCTGGTAACAAACTATGCGTTTGAACAGCTTGATTTTAAAACATTGGTGTTCACTAACGCAAAAGGAAACCGACGTTCAGCCCGAATTAAAGAAAAAACGGGCGCCAGATTTATCAAGTGCGAACCTGCCGGTTTTGTGGATTCTGCATACACTGAGCATGAGATCTGGGAATTGCACAAGGATGAATGGATAAAGCACAGGGATTTGTTGTGAATACCAATAACGTGAATGCAAAAGATAAGCTTCATGTGTTTTGTTGACAAAAGGCGGCTGGAAAAAATTCTTGCTGAATGGACTGCGTGTGAGCTTAATGCTGTGAGTCTAAGTGAGGATGATCATTTACAGAGTTTTTACTTCGGCAAGGTTTTTGATGTACCCACTTATGCTCACTATTCTAATCTGATTAACGAAGCTCAGCGATCGTTTATTGTTGAGTTATTACAAAGGAGGCTTAACACTCACACAGTCAGTCGGCTCTTATAATTTTTGATTTACTGCAATCAGCTTAGATTCTTTTTGGGGGCAGTAGCTTTCCAAGTGCCTTAGCTGGTTAATAAATTCGTAATAGCACTCCGCCGATGCACGCCGAAGCTGGTCCAGAATAAATGTAGCAAACGGCTCGTTTCTTAACATCAAGCTGCCTATAACGCTAATTGTACTTGTGTAGTGGGCGCTTACCTCGCCCCCCATGTAATTCACCGTTGGCCCTATTGGTACGAAGTCTAGCCCTGCGGTTCGATTCATAGCCTTCGCACGGCGCGGCTCCATAACCATATAGATGTGTTCGCACTTCGCCAAAATTGAAAAAACAAAACCGGCTGAATACAGCAACAAAGTAAGCCCAAACCCATAGCAACTCTGGTGTTCAGATAACACAGCAATGCTAGCGTATTCCATCGACATTCCGACTTCATGGGCTTGTCCATTGTGGAGCGGCACTTCATTCAACGCGGGTAAGGTTTTCGCATCATTCACGATCGCTCGAACCACACCCAACAACTCTCCGTTTGCAGAGAACACGCCTATGAAACTTGATATGTTGTCCCACTTCTTACTCATAGCACCGTAACCGCGTTCTTCGAAAACAGTATCCTCAACGAGTCGGCCCTCATCTATTGAACAATGCCTGATTCGATTTCTCTCCAGGTCAGGAAGGATTGAAAATGCCATAACGCAATCTACAATTTAAATTCTGAATCATAAAAACAGAGCCTGATATTCCCTGGCAATGCATTAACCTTACGAATAAAGTCATCACTTCATGTAGAGTAATTTCCACACTCATCCAAAAGCAGTACCTGCCTTAGGCACCTATACTGTACTAGAAATTTTTCAGATCTACTTAACCATTTTAAGTACGTAACATCCGTTTAGATGCTATGTATCAACTGTGTGATCGATAAAAAAAGAGGCTATGCGCGGTGCTCGATTTTCCCGGCAATCGGCAACAGTAGCCTGGATGAGTTACATTGCCTCTATTTATAGTTGTTCGATTTGAGGCGGTTGTATGCAAGAGCACGAAATACCACTCGACGGTGGTAACTCCAATAACGGCGTAGTTCGCATTGGCAACACGGTGCGGCGCAACACGCAAGCTTTTAGTGGCACGGTTCATCGCCTGCTTGATACTTTGCATAGTGCTGGTTTCACAAAGGCACCGCGATTTCTGGGTATAGACGAAAAAGATCGGGAGATTCTCTCTTACATCGATGGCCAATGTACTGTTGTTCCAGAATATTGGAAAGATGAGCGTTTTCTTACTACCGCGGGTGAATTGTTAAGAGCGTTTCATGTCGCCAGCGCCAACTATATTCGCACGAGTAATGATACCTGGGCATACGAATATCCCGATAAAGCCATGCATGAGGTTATCTGTCATAACGATTTTGCACCCTATAACCTGATTAGTGGTGCGCAAGGGTTTATTGCAGTCATTGATTTTGACCTGGCGGGTCCGGGTCCACGTGCTCGGGATGTAGCTTACGCTGCCTATTGGCTAGTGCCACTGTCGCAAAGTGCAGACGATATGAAAGCGGCTGCCGTAGCTGATACCATGAACAATAGTGTGCGGTTAAAGCAATTCTGCGCTATTTGTGGTGTGCCGGCAGACAAAGCATTGTTGAATATGGTCAGCGAGGTTCTGCACCATATGTCGAGCGAGCAGGCTGTTAAAAATATGATTGGAGATCAAGGCGCTGCGCGGCTCAAAGAAGAAGGTCATCTGGACCATTGGACGAATGAAGCAGAGGCGTTTGATAGGTACCGCGCGTCTATTGAGAAAAATCTATAGGCCTTCGTTGTCGAACGATAGAAACACAGTTGATTTTATAAATGAGAAAAATTAATCCATTAAAGCTCACTATAGTGGTAATCCCGCTTGCGATAATTCTGACGTTGTTTCTACGATACCTTATTAGCGCAATGCTTGGTACTAGTATGCATCCCGCGTTTTCATTGGTTATCTATATCATATTGTTTGCCGTTCTTAAAATAGTAGGTGAAAAAATAGTGGCTGGAAAAACATCTGCCGGTGGGAGATGGTCCTGGTTTCTGTCTAATGAGAATTAAACAGAAGGAACCCAGATATAGTTCGAATCAAGTGTCAGCTTTAGGCGTCGCGTGCTATTCCTTCACGGTGAATGCTATCGGGAGTGACTTAACTCATACTTCTAAAGAATCAATATGCACAGTACCAACTATAAAAACACCCTGATTGAAATTGCTGCGGACAGTAAAGTTGCGCAGGGTAAAATCCCTCCTGTTCGTGGAGAGAAAAAAACGATAGCCAACCTGGAATATGAAATGCTATCGGCAAACCCGTATAAATATACATCCGATGAAGTCAAGTTCGCTATTCATGCCATTCGAAATGAAATACCAAAGACTCAATATGAATCGCAACGCCTGTCTTTCTTCTCTAAAGGACAGCCTTGCTTTCGTGCATCGCCGTTAACCAAAACCTATGGGTGGGGTGTGCATGCCAACGATAAAGGGCAGATCGCTCTGGTTGCGTGTGAATCCTCGGAATATCAACAATTAAAAGCGGATAAAACGTTAAACAAGGTCATGGCTATGCGATCGAAGAGGAGCTAAGTCACTATGAGGTTGCAGGCTAAAACTCATTGTTACTCATCGGTGTGCTTACGTACTCACTTAGCGGGCGATTTCAATCGGTGTTTGGTTTTGTAGTAATGTTAGAATCCCGACATCGCTGTTTACTTCGCAGCAACGTCATTAATAACGTCATTTAAGTTCGTACTGATAAAAAGATAAAGAACACTATGTTTGATCCGAAAGAAAAAGAGCAACAGCTCAAAGCTGAGTCTGAACAGTGGGATACGTCAACACCTGAAGATGCGCGCGCTGACGACATTCCAATAATTGATCTCGAAGCTTATTTCAAATCTGGTTCAAACGACGAGCTGGATGTGGTTGCAGAAGCGCTTCGAACTGCTTGCGAAGAAACGGGTTTTTTCTCCATAGTAGGGCATGGTATATCAAGCCACGACTTGAATAACATGTTTGATCAGGTGCGGCAGTTCCATTCAATGCCATCCGACTACAAAAATGCTGTGCTCATGGATCGCCCTGATTGGCCTGTCGGTGGTATGGGGTATTTGCCGTTGAAAAATCGCAAACTACCGGCTCGCGCAACGGGTAATGTTAACGAAGCGTTTATTGTAAAGTGCGACGATAAATTGGACATGAACGATAACCAATGGCCAGATGCTCACGGTTTGCCGAAGTTTCGAGAGCAGGTTGAGCAATACGCCAATCAGATGGTGTCACTTGGTAGAAAAATGTTGCCAATATACGCGCGAGCACTGGATATGCCAAACGACTTCTTTGATGAGGCATTTGAAAAGCCTCTTTTTCGCCTGCGTATGACACATTATCCGGCAGTAACGTTAGACTCGGAAAACGCGTTTGGTATTGCACCACATGTTGATACCTCTTTTTGCACATTGCTAGCGCAAGATCAGCCCGGTTTAACCATCTTCAGTGAGCGTCGAAAAGTATGGGTCAATGCGCCAGCGGTAGACAATGCGTTCATTGTTAATACGGGCGAGCTATTAAAGCAATGGACAAACGATCGTTTTTTAAGCACACGTCATTTTGCAAACAACAATACAGGTACAAACTCTCGATACTCAATTCCGTTTTTCTTCAATGCAAATCCTCATCATGTTATGAGCTGCTTATCAAGCTGCTGCAGCGCTGACAATCCACCCAAGTACCCACCGATATCTTATGCACAAAGCCAGGGTATTGTGCAGGGAGAGTAGTGCCCCTCATTTTGAGATGGTTTCTAAAAGACTACTTACTACTGACTATCTCAGTTCTAAAATTGCCAGCTATTCGGGGTGCGCGATTTCTTAATTGAGATTCGAGCAGGCAGTCATTTTATTGATCGTTATATATCTGTAGCTGAGCCTAAGGCACTTACAACCATTTGCTGAAAATGATGAACTGCGTGCTCTGAGAGTTCAGTTCTGTCGGTGTCTACAATAAAGCGCCCTTGATTGTAGCCTTTTGAATTCAAGCCGCGTTGTACACTTTCACATAGGCCTATGTCTTCTGGTTGCAATATGTCTTTTTGATAGTCCATGGCGTCCTGCAGTTGTTTGCTGGCTTTTCCGTCGGGTACAAACCAATCTTGATATTCGATTGTTCCGCCGACGCCATCGGGAATCATTTGCAGTACCGAGAGGTTCGCATCTCCCGGATAAGCCCAAAGTGTTAGGTTCGGCCAAAGGAACCAGCCGGCATAGCCAAAATCAACCTCTCCCACTTCAAACTTATAGGCGCTTGTGTTGGTTGACACGGCCGTTTTTGATATGTGGCTGGAGTAAATGCCTTTGGGCGTTGATCGGTAGCTTTTCATATCAACAAGATCAACAAAATCTTTATGCGCCGGTTGGCAGTGATAGCATTCGAGAAAGTTGTCAATCATCACTTTCCAGTTGCATTTGACATTGTAGGTGTCACGTTGTGCAAGTGCCAATGTGTCTACTGCCGGGCAGTACTCACGAATTTCTTTTTCCAGTTCACTTGCCTGTTCTGCAAGTGGCGTTGCATTAGCGTCGAGGTTGATAAAAACCATGCCGCAGAATACTTCTACACGAACTGGTTTCAGTGCAAATTCGCATTTGTTAAACCCAGCCACGTTCTCTGAATTGCGGGCAGCGTGCAAACTGCCATCCAGCGCGTAGGTCCAGGCATGATAAGGGCATACAATTAAGGCCGCGTTTCCTGTGCCTTCAACGAGTTCGTGACCACGGTGTTGGCAGACGTTATAAAAGGCTTTTAGCTCTCCGGATTTGCCGCGAACAATAAAAATGTTTTGTGAATCTAT
>CALIMV010000064.1 GCA_938045275.1 uncultured Granulosicoccaceae bacterium | reverse complement strand
GCTCTGTGGCTCTGAACCCGAATGTATCAAGTGGATGGACCACTAGGTGTAACTATGTCTGAAATACGTTTTTGCCAAAGTTGCGGACATGCCGTTCAACAACTTGTACCCGAAGGGGATAACCGTCCTCGAGCGGTTTGTGAATCGTGCGAGTTTATACATTACGAAAACCCCAAAAACGTGGTTGGCTGCCTGCTCGAATGGCACGGTAAAGTGTTGTTGTGCAAACGTTCAATCGAGCCGCGAAGTGGTTTCTGGACGCTGCCGGCAGGCTTCATGGAGAATCACGAATCCACGCGTGAAGGTGCAATGCGGGAAGTGCAGGAAGAAGCCTGTGCCGAATGCGAGGACTTACGCTTGTTCGGGGTATACAACTTACCAAGAATTTCGCAAGTGTATTTTATGTACTTTGGTCGATTGAAAGATGGCATCGCTGCAGCAGGAGAGGAAACTCTGGAAGTAAACCTGTTTAGCCAGAATGAGATTCCCTGGGATGAGCTGGCGTTTCCTGTGGTAACAGAAACGCTTACACGATACTTCGAGCGCAGACAAGACCGAACTCGCGTGGTTCACTGCGCGGATATTTTCAGTCGACCAGGTTCGTCACTGGAAATTGTTCGTCACTGACGCAAACCCATTCACTGAACGAACCGACATACATGGCACCTGGGTCTCGTTGTGCATGTGCCATGGCCAACATATTATGTGCCGCCGTAACACCAGAGCCACAGTAATGTACGAGCTGTTTGTTTTTGCTGCTTGCAAGGATAGGGTCGAAACGTTGCTGTAATTCGCTAATCGATAGAAACGTTCCATCCTCAGTTATATTTTCCATAAACGGTGCGTTTAACGCGCCTGGTATGTGGCCAGCAACACGGTCGATAGGTTCGTGCTCTCCACGATAACGAGCCGCTTCTCTCGCATCAAGCAAACACAACGACGGGTCGAGCACCTGGTGTTTTTCAATAACCGTGGTTAGCGATGTTGATCGTTGAAATTGCCCTGATCTTGAATCCGCACTGATTTTGCTTGCATTGTCTGTGTCCAAGGCCAGACCAGCCTGTGTCCAGGCATGGAACCCGCCGTCGAGCACAGCGCAAGCTTCGTGGCCAAGCCATCGACTTAGCCACCATAGCCGGCTGGCAGTAGCGCCGGATTTATCGTCGTAGGCAACAATTTGTGAGTCATTATTAATGCCCCAGTGTTTGAACTGGGCTTCGAGCGTATCGGCATCGGGTAACGGGTGTCTGCCAGTGACGCCTTTCACTATTGGGCTGGAAAGGTGTTTGTCCAGGTGAGCGTATTGCGCACCGGGTATGCGAGATTGCTGAAAATGGGTTTCTCCCTGGCTGGTATCTGCCAGAGAGAATCGACAATCGATCACCACCCAGTGTGGTAGTTTCAGACCACTTTCAAGCTGATCGACAGAGACTAATGTAGTAAACGGCTTTTGCATTTAACGCTATAAATCGCGTAGTTCTCGCCGAAGAATTTTACCCACATTGGTTTTTGGCAGCTCATCGACAAACTGCACAACCTTGGGTCGCTTATAGCCGGTCAGGTTTTCTTTACAATGCGCTTTTACTGCTTCTTCGGTTAACGAGTCGTCTTTCTTGGCGATAACCACTTTAACCACTTCACCGGAATGCTCATCAGGTATGCCAATGGCGCCAACCTCCAGCACTTCAGGCATCATCGCAATAACCGATTCAATCTCGTTAGGGTAGACATTAAAACCAGATACCAGAATCATGTCTTTGAGTCGATCAACTATTTTAAAATAGCCGTTTTCGTCCATAACAGCCACATCACCCGTGTGCAGCCAACCTTCGCTGTCTATAGCCTCAGCTGTTGCATCCGGGCGTTGCCAGTAACCGAGCATAACCTGTGGTCCGCGAATGCACAGCTCGCCTGTTTCGCCCACGGGCAGGGCAACGTTATCTTCACTGCGCACACTGGCATCGGTACTTGGAATCGGCAGGCCGATGGACTCGTTATATTCTTGCAAGTTCATTGGGTTAATGCAGGCTGCTGGGCTGGTTTCAGTCAGGCCGTAGGCTTCAACTAACGGCACACCTGTGATCTCTTTCCACCGTTCTGCCACCGCCTTTTGCACGGCCATACCACCACCGAGAGTCATTTTTAAACCGGAGAAATCAACATCTTTAAAGCCATCGGTGTTCATTAGTGCGTTGAACAACGTGTTCACACCGGTAAACGATGTGAATCGAAATTTTTTCAACTCTTTAACAAAGCCTGGCATGTCACGCGGGTTGGTAATGAGTACGTTCAGTGCACCAAGCTTCATGAAAGTTAAACAATTCGCTGTCAGTGCAAAGATATGGTAGAGCGGTAAAGCGGTAATGATGATTTCTTTGCCTTCTTCGAGATCGTCAACAACAATCCAGTGATAGGCCTGCGTTATGTTCGCGACCATATTACCGTGCGTGAGCATCGCGCCTTTGGCCACCCCTGTTGTACCACCGGTGTACTGTAAAAAGGCCAGATCGTCGTGGTTGAGCTCAGCGGTAACCGCTGGAAGGCTTGCGCCCTTGGTTAATACATCCTTAAAGGAGAATGAACCGGGCAGATTGTATGGCTTCACCATTTTTTTCACGTGGCGAATAACAAAGTTCAGCAGCATCGACTTTGGAAAACTCAGCATATCGCCAAAGCGCGTGGTGATAACCACTTCAACATCGGTATCGTTTACCACATCAGAAAGTGTTGATGCGAATGCTTCCACCACAACAATGGCCTTTGCACCCGAATCTTTTAACTGGTGTTCCAATTCCCGGTCGGTGTATAGCGGATTGGTGTTAACCACGACAAGCCCGGCACGCAGTGCACCGAACACAGCAACGGGGTATTGCAGCAGGTTTGGCATCATGATCGCTATGCGATCGCCTTTTTTCAAACCGGCCTCGTGAATAAGCCACGATGCGAAATGATTGGTGTAGTTATCGAGCTCGCGATAGCTTATCGTTTTACCAAAGTTGGTAAACGAGGGAAGTGCTGCATAGTCTTCACACGCTTTTGTGAAAATATCGACAACAGATGGATGCACGTTTATGTCTATTTCTGCAGGTACACCTTCTTGATATGAATTTAGCCAGGGTTTATCCATCGCAGTTCTCCAAATAGTGCAGGTTTGAGCCAGTCAAGCTAGTTTGCCTGGCCGCAACATTTTTTATGTTTCTTGCCGCTGCCACAGGCGCAAGGTTCGTTTCGGCCTTGTTTCGGCGTATCTCTTATGAATTGTTTAATCTCCGGCACTTCAGCGTCGCGAAAGTACCATTGGCCATGATACTTCTCGAAAACGCCGACTTCGTGATGGGTGTGGCGTTGCTTGTCAGAGTCGCGATACCGGGCAGTGAATTCAATGCGTGTAGTGTTTTCTTCTGATGTGTCAATATCCCGAATATCCAGACCCAGCCAATCAGACTCTGCTGCCCATTTTTTTGTTGCCGCTTCATCGATCTCACCACGAGAAGATGGGTGATGCGTTTCCACAATAAACTTCATTTTGGCCAAAGTGTGTGCGGTATAGCGGGCGCGCATGAGTTGCTCCGCAGTTTCAGCCTTAGTGGCTGAATCGATAAACGGTGCACAACAGGCGCTCAGGGCATTACCTGAGCCACAAGGGCAAGGCGTCATAGCGAACATTCCATAAGTGATTCAACTAGCGGCAGTTTACCGTATTCCTTTCCACCTACCCAGTTCTAACGCCATTTCATAGGTACTTTTGATCGTTCGCAACGCGTGTTGTGGGTCTCATTTAGGTAGAAAGGCTAACGTTGCCGCACCAATACAATAGTTCACCAAGTGTTTTTATCGAAAAATATCAATGTTGGCTGGTTTGTGCCGATAAAAGCTGTTCGGAACTGCGATCTGGAAATAACGCATGCTATTGCAAAAAATGGCCATTTCGGCTGGTTTGTTGGCCAGTCTGTTGTTGGGTGCATGCTCTTCTGACTCAAACACAACTGAACAGCCAGCGGTTGTCATTAATCCAACACCAACGAGTGAACAACAACAAACCACTACCGACCCGAACGACGTTACACCGGCACAGAATGAAGCGCCGCCGGTAGCAACGGTATCCACAGCGAGAATTACCCTGCAACTCAATGACGGTGTGCTCGATGACATTGTGCTTGGTACCGGGGACACACCGGTAACCGACGGGAGTTGGCCGAGGTTTACACCAGAGACATCATGGACCTGGCAGCTGCTTGGCGACACCAGGACAACCTACGATGTGGATGTGTACGTACTCGATATGTTTCAACAGCTCGAAGGTGATGTTATCGAACGCTTGCATGCACAAAATAAAACGGTGATTTGTTACTTCTCTGCCGGAACCTATGAGCCATGGCGTCCGGATGCCAGTTTGTTCGCCGATGTGCCTGTAGGAAACGCGCACTACGCTTACGATAACGAGCAGTGGGTTGACATCACTTCAGCAGAAACCGCAAAAGTGATGGCGAACCGAATGGATATGGCCGTAGCGCTGGGTTGTGACGGGGTTGAACTGGATAACGTTGACGGCTACACAGCCGACCTTTGGAGCCCGAAGCCGACTGGTTTTGATATCACGGTTGAGCAACAACTTGCTTATCAGCGATTGCTGGCAAATGAGGCGCACAGTCGCAACCTGGCAGTGGCATTGAAAAACTCAGTTGACACTATCCCTGATGTTGCTGATTACTTTGACTTGGCCATTAACGAAGTGTGCTTCGCTTTCGACGAATGCGGCGTCTATAAAGCCATTACTGATGTGGGCAAGCCGGTGTTTCATGTTGAATACGATCAGAAGTACGTAGACGACGACGCCGAACGCGCGGCCATGTGTGCAAAGTCTGCCGAGCTGAACATGCGATCACTGGTTATGCCAAAAGCGTTGGATGGTTCTTTTCGTATCAGTTGCGATATTTGAGAATACTATTCTTGTTATCGGGTGATTCACTCTATAAACAAAGTTGCCTTACAAAATTCACATACGCGGTAATGCATAACAGTATTAGCCGCGGTGGCTTATGCAAACCCGTGTTTGTTCGACGCTGCCATTGGATTGGCATGCTATTTCTGCAGCTCGCAGGCACGCTTATAAGGCCCTAGCAAGAACAGAACAAGAATCACAATTAGCATAGCAAGCGATATAAAGCACATCGGTACAGATCCAATCGAAGCACTCGATGCACCGCGTATACCCTCGCCTCCTGTGCTTGGACAGACACCCCCTCCGGCTGCAATTTCCGCGACTGAGCCGACTAACGCGATCAGAAAGGCCGTGCCCCAACCCGCACAAAAGAAATAATGCTTGCAGCCAATGTGTGGGATAAGTAGCGACAAAATCATTAACCCGTAGCCGGCTAACACTAAATAACAGACAGGAATAAATCCGATATACGGACACGCGTTGCCAGTCAAATTTGTATAGCTGATCTTGGCTGCACCGAAAAATCCCACCAACACCAGTGCCCACAATATGATTCTCGCTGTAGTAGAGTTCATCATGAGTGCAGTCTCCCTTGAGTAAAATTGTGATGTTGAGTTATATTTCGAGTAGTTGATTATGAAATTCACCAACGCGTTCTTGCTCTTCGCCATTGAGGCCATTAATAACAACACGAGTGGCTTTTTGATTGCCCAGTCCAAAAATCAAAACATGGGATTGATCTGACACGAGACCTTCACCGACCACGAAAGTTTGAACCAAGGTGGTCCCATCTTCGAGCGTGACCTGTACTTCTGACCCTACTGATGCAACGTTATTGGGTAATTTAACTTTCAGGTATCCATTGCTACCGGCTTTGCTAATGAAGACATTTTGCGGACCAAGTAAATTAACGTGTATTAGGTCTGGATACCCGTCCTGATTGAAGTCTGCTGTTAGAGGCGAAATTCCGAATTCACGATTAACCACACCGGCTTCTGGGCCGGCTTCGGAAAACACACCAGCTTCGGTTTGCAATAAAAAGCGACCATTCAGGCGCCACATTGGCAGCTTGTGCAAGGGCCAACCTTCGTAGTTTTCAGAAACAACAAGATCATCTCTGCCATCGAGGTTGAAATCCTCAAAAATAGCACCCCACGAAAACTCGTAGTCGGCAAGTTGCGCGTTCTCTGCGCTGTCTG
>CALIMV010000063.1 GCA_938045275.1 uncultured Granulosicoccaceae bacterium | reverse complement strand
GCAAGTGATCGAAACAGCTTTGGCTGATTTGAAAGCAGCGCACCAATCACAGGATATGGATAAAATTGATTCTGCTACAACTGCTATGAATGAAGCATGGCAAGCAGCAAGTCAAGACATCTACCAAGCACAGCAAGGTGCCGAAGGCGGCGCAACTGCTGATGCTGGAGCAAGTGACGCAGGTAATGCTGATGCCGGTGCAAGTGATGCAGGCAATGCTGATGCCGGTGCAAGTGATGCAGGCGATGCTGATGCGGGTGCAAGTGATGCAGGCGATGCTGATGCGGGTGCAAGTGATGCAGGCGTTGCTGATGCAGGTGTAAGTGATGCAGGCAATGCTGATGCCGGTGTAAGTGATGCGGGCGATGCTGATGCCGGTGTAAGTGATGCGGGCGATGCTGATGCGGGCGATGCTGATGCGGGTGCAGGCGATGCTGATGCGGGTGTAAGTGATGCAGGCGATGCTGATGCGGGTGTAAGTGATGCAGGCGTTGCTGATGCCGGTGCAAGTGATGCAGGTGTTGCTGATGCCGGTGCAAGTGATGCGGGCAATGCAGATGTAGGCGTAAGTGTTCCGGGCGAAGTTGATGCTGGTGCGACCGATACTGGCGCCACAGATGGCGGTCAGCAAGCAGATGGTGCTAACGCAACTGTCGCTAATCCGGATTCAGCGTCGGTGAATCAGGGCTCGAATATGGCGCTTATTGAAGTATTAACCAACGATACAGATGCGTCTGGCGATGGGTTGACCATCGTTAGCACGACAGAACCCCCGAACGGCACTGTTGAGATAATAGAAAACCAGATCTTCTATACGCCAGACTTCGGGTACATTGGTATGGATAATTTTCTATACACAATCGAAGATGGTGCCGGTACGCAAAGCACAGGTACAGTTTCAGTCGATGTATTGAAATTCGCCGACCTTAACAAAAACGGACTGAACGATTACGTTGAATGTAATTGTGACAGTTTAACGATTGAAGTTGGTTTGGAAGGTTCTGCGCTGGGCGGAACGTCATTTATCTCATTCCTGATTCTTACTTTTATGGTTGGTGTGCGAAGAGTATTCCGTACTCGTCGCGGTACGGCCTTAGGAGCTGGAATATGAGCTTGCTTAAGCGCATAGGTGCTCGTTCATTGCGAGATGCTGACCGATTGATCACTACATTCGGTTCGTCGAGATTGGCAAAGCACAATCGCCTTGGCTTTGTACAAAGCATCAGAAATAAATTTACGTCTACGGGTTCAACGAGAGTGGTCAGACACAATCGACCTAGTCGTGTGAAAAAGTTCAGTCGAAAAATTGCCTATCTGACATCAGTTAGGTTGATCAGTCAGAGAACAATCTGGTTCTTGCAAAATTGCAGGGACCAAATTGCTTTGGCAGGTTCGAAGTGGGCGGTTAGACTGCACTTTATTGAACGCTCACGAAACATGCGTCGAAAAATCGCCTTGGCGGCTTCAACCATGATGTTGGGTGGAGGAGTGCTGGTTGTTGCGCAGGCAGATGAATCATTCTCAAAGTTTACGCGTCGAGCGTATATCGGTATTGGCGGCGGTGCAACTATGCTCGAGCCGCGAACACCGAATGACAGTCTTACCGTAAGCTCAAACTCGTCTTCTGGCTTTCACATTGTGGGTGGTTACGATTTTTCCAGTCGGCTCTCGGCAGAACTTTATTATGCCGATTTAGGCTCAGCTGACATCGCGTTTCTGGGTTCGGATATTGGAGACATTAAATATCAGGTGTTCGGTTTGAGTGCGATTGGCTACCTGTACAACAGTCGAACCGGATTTCAAGCACGATCTCAAGGTTCCGGTATGGGTACGCGCGAAGGTTTTTCGGTGTTTAGTCGCGTTGGATTAGGCGGTATAAATGCAGAATCTGACCTCGACTACAAAGTGAATAACCGAACGCACCTGGCTCTGGGATTGGGCGCAGAGTACGGATTTAGAAATGGATTTGCCGTTCGCGGTGAGTACAGAGCTCTGGACACTGACCAGCATTACGGTTCGGTGAGTCTTGTGAAGCGGTTCGGAAAAGTCAAAACCGTAGTAATTCCCGCCGCTGTAGCGGCCTTGCCAGCAGCTGTTTCGACGCCTGAAGTAAACGCTGTGCCTGAGCTTGAGCAGCCCGAAGTTGTTGAAAATACGCCCCAGGCGACTAATTTTACGGGTGTTCCAACGGTAAATTTTGCTTTTGATAAGTCAGATATCTCTGCAGCGGCCGCTAACAAGCTTGATGAGGTAGCTGTTGTATTAGGCTCATCAAACACAAATATCATGCTTGAAGGACACACAGACTGGATAGCGTCTGAGAGTTACAACCAACAACTCTCCATTGATAGAGCTGAAAGTGTTAGACGGTATTTGGAAGACAGAGGGATTGACCGCGCGCGAATGTCCGTGCGTGGATACGGTGAAACACGACCAATTGCAGTAAATGACACAGCCGAAGGTCGCGCCAGCAACAGAAGGGTGGACATTCGCGTTAGATAACAAAAGCTACAGGATAATGATTGCGAATGACTATCGTTGCGTTGGGTCGCGGCAAGACCCTTTTCGGAATAGCAGTTGCCATCATTGTAAATATCGTTTCTGGTTGTGATAGCCGCGAAAGTAGCAGTGACGACTATGAAATCCGCGAAACTGAGACAGCTTTCGCTTACCGCAGCACAAGTCCGCATGCCGGTGTTCTAAACAAGTGCGTTCTTGTCAATACCGTTGCTGAGTCTTGCACACTCAGCGAGTTACCTCTCATTGGTGATGGCGTTACAACACCAACCGTCGATCAAGTCATGGACCGAGTGCTGGTCACCCACAGCTGGATGGGCTCGCGCTTCGAGGAAGTACTGCGCGATGCACCTGATTCCTTATTAACTCTATTTTCATCATCAACGGCTGTTCTGATTGGCAGTAAAGTCCGACCATCCTTTTACACAAGACTCAATGGTGCAATTCAACTCGACCCTGTGTATCTGTGGACCACGCAAGATGAAAAACGCAGTATTTCAAAAGAAGAGGACTTTCGATCTGACTTTGGCAAAGACCTGCAATTCTGGTTTCGAAGCCGCCTGGCAAATCCGGATGGTAGCCGGCTCGCACCGTATTATAGTCTTGACGATGATTCAGTACGTCCGATTGAAGATATAAAGCTTCCGCTACAACGACTGCTGTTTCATGAGCTTGTACACGCAACGGACTTTATGCCACGACACCTGATTGCCGGTTCAAATACTGACTTATCGATATACGACACCATCGATAGCAACAGAGATGAGTGGCTATCGAACAAATTGCAAGTAACGCATCCGCTCAACAGCGAGACATTGCGCGACTTTGCCGAAGTTCGATACCGTGGGAGCGAGGCGTCAGCTACGCAGAAATCTACAAGCTCTGCCGAGGTTGGCGCATTGATGGCAGTCGATGGTGCAATTAAATTCTACAGCTATTCATCACAGTATGAAGACCTTGCGCAGCTGGTTGAAAGTGTCATGATGGGTCATCACTATGGTTTACTAACCAATATAGCATTCACACAAAAACCTTTGAATGAAGATAGCTATACCTGTAATGATTTACTCGTTGCGTGGGGGCAGCGAAATCGCTTAGCTGACCCGTTAGTTGCCGTACGCGCACACGCTGCTACCGAATTAGCGATAAACACGACACCGGCACTGACTAATTATTTGGAAAGCGGACTTGGAATAGTTGAGTTGATGACCAATCAGGTTCACTGGTGTGATAATCAAATGTCAAATACCTTTGTTCCATCTGGTTTGCAACCCCGATCGGCAGAGCTAGTTGAAGCGCAAATGACCGGACCGCAGTTCAGAGAAATGATGCGCACAGATAATATAGTGCACCCTGAAGGTTTTCATCATGACTAGCTTGAATAACCAACTCTAAAGGTGAGATGACAGTTGGTACGCCTTGATTAAAACTAACCGAATTAGTACAGGGTAGCGGTGGATTCAATATCGCAATTTGTTCTGGGCGCGGCTATTGGTGAGTTAACACTTGGTCATCGACTTGGCCGCAAAGCTATATTGGTGGGTGGTTTGGTCGGTAGTTTGCCTGATCTTGATGTGCTGGTTCACTATTCTGATGCGGTCGCCAGTTTTACCTACCATCGCAGTTGGAGTCATTCATTGTTGGTGCTAGGTGCGTTAAGTCCTTTTCTCGCCTGGTTTTTACAAAGCGTTTTTCATCATCGATGGATTTCCCGTGCTGAGCAATCTGAGCCGGACTTGCAACCGCTTCGGTATGCAAACTGGTTCTGGTTTGTTTTTCTCGTGTTGACTTCGCATGCTATTCTCGATGGCTTTACCGTCTACGGCACACAATTGCTGTGGCCGCTATCGGCTCTGCCAATTGCGTGGGGTTCTGTTTTTATCATCGATCCGCTTTATACTTTGCCATTGATCGTTGGGCTGGTAGTTGGATACAGAAACAGGCATGCGGTTCGCCGTGCAGCGCTAACTGGCCTGTTGATTAGTACCACCTACCTGGGAATTACACTGGTAATCCAACAGCACGTTCGGGCCATAAGCGTACAATCCCTGCAAGATCAGCAGTTAAATAGCACCAAGGTGTTAGTTGCTCCTTCGCCATTCTCGGTACTCTGGAGAGTGGTGTCTATGGATGGTGAGCACTACCACGAAGGCTTTTACTCGCTACTCGATCAAAATAAACAAATTCGGTTTGCGACTTACAACAGTAACCGCCACATAATAGAAGAGCATGCTTCGCACTGGCCTATATCGCGTTTGGATTGGTTTACCAATGGCATGATATCGGCCAGCCGTGTAGAAGATGACCTAATCATCAACGATCTTCGTATGGGAGTGGAAGCAAGCTTTGTGTTCAGATTTTTAGTTGGACAATGGGTTGAGTCCGAGTTTGTGCCACTCGAGAGTGTTCAGCTGCCAATACTGATGAATGAGGCACGAATGCGCAGCATTGTTGAACGAGCATGGAATGAGAATGCCAAGGTCGACCCCTAATTCGGCCGTGTTGAGTTGCGCTAAACTATAGGCTTGGAACTGACAGTGCTTCACCATTGTCTATTAGAAAAGTTAACCATAAATAGACTCTATATGTTTAATCTATATGTTTAATCAATGGATCAATCGCATCATTGCTGAAAAGCCAGATGTTGAATCTGGCAGCTCGGCCGACGTTGAGCGAGTCAGCGCGGCATTACTGGTGGAAATTGCCCGTGCTGATCACCAGCTCGATGATGCTGAAACGGCATCGATTAGCGCAGCGTTAAAACAATCATCGTCTTTGCCAGATGCCGAGATAGATACCATTGTAAATAATGCCGTTGTAGATGCAGACAGTACATTGTCATTACATGAGCATATACGGCTGGTCAATGAGCATTTTGATCGAGAGAATAAGCTATTGCTGATAGAACAAATGTGGCGTGTTGCAGCTGCAGATGGCAATTTAGATCGCTACGAAGATTACACAATAAGAAAATTCAGCGAATTGATCTATGTTCGACACAGTGAGTTTATTAAAGCAAAGCTGCGAGTGCTGGAATCTTAGTGAGCAGCTAAAGGCTGTGCTTTATTGTGCATGCCTGTAACGCGTCTAAGTTATGCCAATTCGTTGTTCGGACATATAATACCAATACAACACTTTCCTGCATGCAGTCCAATTCGTTTTAGCGTTTAGCGTGTTTTTGAAACAGATCTTGCACCGGCACCTGTATATCCAACTGTGTCTCTACCCTGACCAACGCAGCCAGATTATTCTGTTCAGGTACGAGCGATTCCAAAAAAACGTTTACTTTGGGTGTGCCGAAGTTCAGACCGCCAGTTCGTGCCGGGTCAGCCAGTTGTGTTTCAAGCGTGCTTGAAAGCTTGCTTAATTCGGAACCGAGTTCAAGAACGGCTTGGTCTTCCAGGTCGGCGATGATTTTTTTATTGAACACAGCGGCCAGCGTATTCCATAAGGTACTGTCGAGTACATTCGATAGTGAAATGTTTTTTAAGCGCACAGTTTGTGTGAACGCATCCAGCACTGGGGTTGCGGTTAAGTAAACTGTTCCTGGCACAGGTAGCTTCTTACCAGGAAGCTTGGCGCTAAATTCAAGGTTCATGGTAAGGCCATCGGGGTTGCCAGATAAAATAACGCTGTTAACCGTAACTGATACCTCGCCTGCAGCACTGGATTCAGTAAATATTTTGCCATTTAAATGTTGATCGGCCAATTCGGTCAGTTGGGAATAGGCAGCTCGGATGAGTACATTAAATTGTGTGCTGCCAGGCAGATACTCGCTTCGCGTTAATGATGGTAAAGACTGTGGCTCTGATGATACGAGGCTGCTTTGTACGCTGGTTTGCGCATCGAGTGAAAATGCCAGGCCAAGTTTGTCTGATTCAGTTCTGACACCAGAGAATGAAAACCCTGTTGGTACAATATTCAAATACATGGCGTTGTTGTCGGGTAGTTCCAGCGGGATATTATGTGGTTTCCATTGCGCCTGGATTGTTTCCCGGAATTGATTGCAATCGAGGGCATCGGTTGTCCTTTTTTCCAACCCGGCTAGTTGTTTCCTTATTGCTTTGTCTGCTTTGTCTTTTAAGTTAACGTCTATTCCGGCAACCCATTCCAGACGAGGTTGTTCTGTCCATTGGTATGTCACGTCGGTTTGAATGCTTGGGCACCAGTTTTCGTTCACATCGAGTTTTAAACGTAGTTGTGCATTGAGCGCTCCAGTGAAATCCATTGCATCAATTTTCAAAACCTTGGCCACATCACCGCGTATTCCTGCATCACCAAAGAAACGCATGGGCACATTAATTACCACAAAATCCTCGTGGCCGGAGATTTGAATCTGGCCTTCGCGTGCCACGGTGTACGTCCATTGCGCGGTACCACACACCTTTATGCCTATTACTTTTTTGCAGATCTTTTGGCGACCGTCGTCGGTATGCTGAGCCGGTACTTCCTCACTTGCCAATGCCACAAGATCGGCATAACTAATGCGGGCGCGTGTACTGAGTCGACTTTGATGTACATTTGAAGATGCGGCTGTCTGGGTTGCCGGTGGTGGCGCTTCGGATAGTTGACTGTGTTGGGGAGGTTTTTCCGCGCAAGCACTTAGTGCTGCGCAGAGTATGACAATACAGCGAGCAGGCCATTGGTAAGGTCGTCTGTTCATGAATGAAGTGTGCCATAGTGTGCAGCTTGGTGATAGAGGCTGTCGGTTATGCAGCCGCTTGTTTTACAATACTTAAATGATATTCAATCAACTAAGATCACACCCATGAGTTTGTTGTGGGAAACAACCAGTGGTGGTACACACTATTCGGTGAGAAAAGCTGGACATTCTGTGCGTTTGTACAGTAACGGTGTGTTTCACAGTCAATGGAATCCAAAACGACCATTCGCCGGCGCTGTATGGGATTGTTTAAGTCTGCCTTGCCTTTATCGACCGGTCGAACAATGCAAACGTGTGCTGCTGCTCGGCCTTGGGGGCGGGGCAGGTGTGAGACAACTTCAAACTCTGGTGGAGTTTGACTATCTGCAGGCGATTGAAATCGACCCTGTACACATAAAGATTGCCAAGCGCTGGTTTGGCATAAACCAAAAAAATGTGGATGTTGTTCACGCTGATGCAATTGAATGGTTACATCAATATTCAGGCGAAGGATTTGATCTAATAATTGATGATTTATTTGGGCATTCCCACAATGAACCGCAACGTGTGCAACCGTTGAATCATGCCTGGGTAGCGAGGCTCGACAACGCTTTGAACCCAGGTGGAACCGTTGTGGCTAACTGCATTGGGCGAGCTGAATTATTAAAGGGTGTTAACAGTTTTTCGGCGCTCGGGTACGTGCAGGCTTATCGTTGGAGCTTGCCTGAATACCATAATGCGATCGGGGTATTTTTTCGGGAACCTGTATCACCCGGCGACTGGATAACTCATTTGGATGCGACCACATTAAAGCCTGCTATGAAACACGCAGCTCGCTGGATAATCAGGCGCCCTTTGGAGCTCAATCGATAACCCACTGCAAATTAGAAACTGAAAGCCAATTGGGCACCGGCTTGAGCCGATTTGAGTTCAGAGAGTCTGCCACCAATATGCAGTGGACCAAGGCTGACTCCCAGCGACAGTGCAGTTGCATCAGATGCGCGGGCATTGTCATGGCTGATGCCTGCACGCGCACTAAAAAAATTTCGGGTAAAGTCGGCGCCAAAAGCAAATATTTGAGTATCGATATGATCGATCTTTGCCTCGTTCAATGCGATATCGCTTGTTAATGTGACCGGCCCAACAGAATAGGCGCCGCCAACAATAAGCTGGGGTGTCGTTTCAATAACCAGATTCTCATTGGTGGTAATTGATTCCTTTATCATGTTTCTTGCAACAATTGACATATGCAGTGGCAGGTTTTGCAACTGTGTACTGGCGCCAACATCAATGGTAAACGTGTTTTCTGTAGTTTCACTGTCTTCGAATTGATTACTGATCGTGTCAGTGTTGTCATCGAATTGATCGCCAATGTCTGTAGTTATGCCAGCTGCTGTTAATTTGGAGAACTTTGGTGTGATGCCAATGTCGACGTTGAAGCCCGCGATTGGAAAGGTGCGTGCCAGGCTAAGTCCGAATTGTTCTCTGGCTACAATACTGCCCTCGGCTTGTGAATCCAATACATCTTCTGGCTGTTGCACACTGAGGGTTTGTCCGTCGGCCGATATGCTAAAAGGTATATTGGTAATGAGCTCATTTAGCGTAAGACGATCGTCGACGAGCGCAGTGGCAAAAGAATTAACGTAGTCCAAGTCACCACTGGCGACATCGGTGGTTGAGGCGCCACTGGCTGAAATTCGATAATACAATGCCACTGGAGTAGACCAGGTGGAAAAAGCAACACCAAACTCAGCAGCCGCTGTTGCTTTGATTGGTTGATCATCTGCTCGATTTAGAATATCGAATACGGTTGTCGCAAGCTCTCCGATAGTTTGGGTGTTATTCAAGCACGTTGTTTCAGGCCCGTCACTGATATCGCATGTGAGCGTCTGGCCACTGATAAAGTCGATTTCTTGCTCGAGGTCAGTTAACAGTGAGTCTTCGTCAATTGCTGTATCGATAATGCCAGCATTGTCCTGGATATCGAAACTAAACCCTGTGTGAAAGTGGAACTTTTGTTGCTGACGGTGGAGACGCATCAACGACGCAGGATTATCAAGCGCGCCGTGTACGCCATATCCATTGGCGATGGCTGACCCGCCTACCGCAGCTGATCGAGCATCAATCGCATGCACAGGGCTAGCTATGAGCAAGCCGAGAGAAGAGGCAAGCAGCAGAATTGATGTGTTTTTGAGCATGTTATTAATCTCCGAAACAATATAAAAACGGTGGTTCGCGGATTGACTTTATTTATGGAAAGCACTTTACGGGCCGGTGTTGGCGTTAGTTTGAATTTACAGCATGGAATTTGCTTTGTGCTGTTTGTTGAGCTGATTTTAGATGCATTTGCCGCTAGCTGAAGTGACTGGCTGCATGCACTATAGCGTGTCGCATCTGCTCTGACACCACTGTTCGAGTTTCATCTGCCAGCATCAGGAATTCGGATGTTGCCGATATATTCTCATCAGCCACTACTACATAATTTGTTTCGCCAAGCGTCTGGATAAGTACTTTGTGTAAGTGTTTGTCATAAAGCTCACTCGCGTCACGGCCGTGTGTCAAGGCAAGTCGCTCGGCGCATGCCTGGCAACGGGATTCCAGTTCAGTTAAAGACAGTCCAGATTTACCGCTTTGTACAAGCAATGCCGCGGCGAGAAAATAGCGCTCAAGTGCAGGCATCACCGCTTCAGATAAACGAATCAGGGTTACAGTCTCGAGTGACCCACCGCTAGCGCGTCGGTAATGTGCATTTCCTTCGTTGTCACCAACGCGACTGATTAGTTTGCAGTCGATCAATACATCCAACGCTTCTTTGAGAGCGATTTCGGTTGATTGTGGTGGTAGGTATAACTCGTTCTGCAAAAATCGAAAAGCGTATTGCACTAATCGCAATAGTTGTTGGTGTGAGCGTTTTGCGTTACCTACGAAACAGCAAGCGAGCAGTGCGGGGACGGTGATTAGGTGTTGAACGTTGTTACGAAAGTACATCATTGGCGCAGCCATTCCGGGGCGGATAGACACCAAAGCACCCAGTGAATCGTCACTGGATTGAACGAAACCAAGCTTCTTTCCGCGTTCAATCGCATCCGCGAAATCAATTTGTGGTACTACTGCTGTTGTACCGACAGCACTTGCTGTGAAGAGTTTATGATAAACCTTCATTTGATCTAATAAATCAGATTTACCCAGAATGCCCTGGTTGGTGGAAAGCAGTGCCATGGCCAGTAAACTGATTGGGGTAATACAAACAGCATCGTTAATATTTTGCATTATGTTCTCACCCAAGTCGTCGACAACTGCCGTTAGCCACTCGGGGCGCTTCAACTCAACGGTATCTGATCGCCAGTGTGCTCGGTGTCGATCAAGTAGAGCGTCTAGTTCGATTGGATTGCCAAAATTGACATACACATTGCCGTATTCTTCGCGCAGGGTTTTAAGGGACTTTAGCAATGCAAGCACACTTTCTTTTTGCTTTTTTCCGCCTGCCAATTCACTGGTGAACGCGCGACCTTCAAGCAATCTTTCGTAGCCAAAATAGACTGGTATGAACACGACCGGTGTGCGTGGATGGCGCAGATAGGCGTGCGCGGTCATCGCAAGCATGCCGCCTTTTGGTGGTAATGAGCGCCCAGTACGACTTCGGCCGCCTTCAACAAAGTATTCCAGCGAATGGCCACGCTGGAGAATTTCCTTAAGATAGGCGTTAAACACCGCTGCATAGAGCTTGTTTCCGGAAAAGCTGCGGCGCAGAAAGAACGCGCCACCACGGCGTAACACCCCACCAACGACTGGCAGATTTAAATTGATACCAGCTGCAATATGAGGTAGCGAATATCCGTTGATATACAAAATGTAGGAGAGCAGAAGGTAGTCAATATGGCTTCTATGGCATGGTACATACACAATTTCCCGGCCATCAGCGACAGACTTCAAACGGCTGATACCGGACAGCTTCACGCCGTCGTAAAGTTCGGTCCACAGCCTGTTCATTACTCTATGTAAAACCCGCACTGTAGGGTAAGACACGTCGGCTGCAATTTCCAACGCATAGCCATCAGCGCGTGCTTGCACCCGCTCAATTTTTTTATTCTCGTTCGTGGCAGTGGCTTGAATTGCCTCCCGCACACCAGGGTCTGCCAAAACATGGCTGACCAGCATGCGACGATGCGATTGATCGGGGCCCAGGGTGGCAATGCGTCTTTGTCGAAAATGTACTCGCAATATTCTAGAGAGCTTGCGCTGTAATAACTCTGGATTGATTGGTTTGAGTGATGGTGATTCGTTAAGGCGAGTGGGTTTGGCTGAATTGGATTCACTGTCAATTAGCGTATTCATTGATAGCGGTTCGCTTATTGCCAGCAGCGTGTCGCGACCGTAAATCAGTGTGGTAACCAATTTGCGCGTGCGCCCACCAATTTGCCAGTTCTCGCTAAAAAATACTGACCACAGTGATTGTTCTTTGTCGGGAGCCCGCCCCCAATACACCGCGACAGGCACAATTTGAATCTCCCCTGGTGTATCGTTTATCCGCGCGTTTATCAGGCGCTGCAGGCGTTGGGACTTGACCAGGCGATGACGCCGAAACACGAAACCACGGCGGTGCTTGAGAACATCAACTGAACTGGATTCTGAGGATTGGCCATATTTGAGCGGGGCCGTAGACAATGGCAGTCCGAATTTCTGGCACACCAGACTCAGTGCTGCTCGGTCAGCCAGCCCACCTTTTTCAAGTACGTACAGCACTGGCAGTTCAGGGTTGATCAGACTGTGTGGTTCTACTGGCAATACATCTGGCTTCACCCACCAGGATAGAATGCTGGTAATCAGTTTTTCAGTTAGCTTGTACAAACCTTGGTGCATAATGTTTAAAGTTAAACTGGAGTGAATGCTATCGTGTCCCGTCTGTCAACTCGTAAAGAGTCTGCTCTTTCTGCGTCTACCTTATCGGCGCTGGAACCGGTGCGTCAAAACGGCGCGCTGGCCGAGATCTATCTTCAGTTTGCCAACAGTGAACCTGCCGTTCGAGCCTATCTGGGCATGGAGGCGGCGCTACAGAGCGGCTCTTTGGACGATCAAGAGCTTGAATGTATCAAATTGCTCGTCAGCGAGTTGACACAATGTGAGTATTGCTTGTCTATTCATAGCTTTAAAGCGAAAAAGGCCGGTATTGACCAGGCTGATCAAATATTGATTCGCCAATGCAAACCGACGGGCAACGCCCGACTCGATGTCATTGTGCGGTTGGTGCGGTCGTTGTTCAAGCAACCTGGTACGCTGGAGCAGACCATCCTGGACGATGCTCGTTCAGCCGGTTTCTCTGACGAAAACCTTGTGGATATTTGTATGGGCATGAGCACCATTTTTTTCACCAACATGACCAATCACATTAATCATTCGCGCTCCACATTGCCGCCCGCACCGGACTTAAGCTGAGCCGTGCGCGAACTGATTGAGTTACAAACCGGGCAGGTCGCTTTTCTGAGTGGCCTGATGGCAGGGTTTGCGATGACATCGGCACTGCACATCCTTCGACATGGCATGCGCACGGGTGTCGCCCAGTTTGCCTTTACGATTTCAGTATTGTCTTCACTGCTGTTTGTCGTTGCGCTTTATGTTGATGTGCGTCTGACAATTGAGCTGGCGGGTCGAACAGATCTGCCTGCAGCCTTGCTGGAACGCGTCTCGCACATTCGGTTTATTGGAACAACCAGTGCAACAATCGCTCTGAGTCTGTTTGTTTTATCGCTGGGGATGCTGGGTTGGTTGAGTTCCCGTTTTGCTGGGTTAGTTACCTCGGGTCTGACGGTCGTGGTTTCCTGTATTCTAATTTATGTTTGGATTCAGCTGTACTCGCTGACGGTATACTGAAGATTATGCTTAAAGTTTATCCCTGATGCGTTTATTTTCATTGTTTGAATCATTCGTTGAGCCATTCCCTGAGGAGCCAGCGACTCGCCCCCCGAGCAAACTGATTCCGTTTCTTTGGCACTACTCCCGCAGCGTCTGGCCGTGGTTATTAACCATGGCAGTACTGACTGCGATCATCTCTATATTGGAAGTCAGTTTATTTGGTTATCTTGGCAATTTGGTTGATTGGCTGACTTCATCGCAGCGCGACACGTTTGTCAGTGATGAGGCAGGGAAGCTGATCTGGATAACCGTAATTGTTCTGGTTTTGCTGCCGTTGATCGGTTTTATACACTCTCTGATTCTGCATCAGGCGGTCATAGGCAACTACCCTATGGCTATTCGTTGGAAGGCTCACCGGTACATGCTGGGTCAGAGCTATTCATTTTTTCAGGATGAATTCGCGGGCCGTGTTGCAACCAAAGTGATGCAAACATCACTTGCCATACGCGACGCGGTTTTGAAGGTGCTCGACACACTAACTTATGTTGGCGTCTATTTCTTTTCGGCAATGGTGCTAATGGCGTCGCTTAACGCATGGCTGGTTTTGCCCTTTGTGGTTTGGCTTGCACTGTATGTAATATTGCTTAAATACTTTTTGCCACGAATGAAGGCCATTGCCAGACTTCAGGCCGATGCGCGTTCAGTGATGACGGGTCGAGTTGTGGACAGCTATACCAATGTTATGACGGTGAAGCTTTTTGCCCACAGTGGACGAGAAGAGCGATATGCGAAAGACAGCATGAACCTGTTCCTCGATACCGTACACCCGCAAATGAGATTCAGCACGATGTTCATAACATCACTGGAATTGCTAAATGGGTTCTTTTTATTCAGTGTTGGTGCGCTGTCCGTCTCTTTGTGGGTACAAGGTAGTGTCAGTGTTGGCGCTGTGGCTGTTGGTGTTGGTCTGGTATTACGACTGCAAGGTATGTCTCAGTGGATTATGTGGGAGTTATCGCATTTGTTCGAGAGTATTGGTGTTGTTTATGATGGTATGAATATGATCTCTCGCGACAACGATGTCAAAGACGTTCCGAATGCACAGCCATTGTTAGTGCCGCACGGTCAAATTAAATTTGATCGGGTTAGTTTTCACTACGGTCGTGATTCGGGCGCTATAGATACCATGTCGTTAAATATAAGCGGTGGCGAGAAAATTGGACTGGTTGGTCGCAGCGGTGCAGGAAAAACGACGCTAACTAATTTACTGTTGCGTTTGTACGATGTTGAATCGGGACTAATCACTATCGACGGTGTCGATATAAAGTCAATATCCCAGGAATCGCTTCGGCAGAAAATAGGTGTTGTTACCCAGGACACAGCGCTATTGCATCGCTCCGTTTTCGATAACATTGCCTACGGCCGACCCGACGCCACTTACGATGAAGTGGTCAATGCCGCCAAACGTGCGAATGCACATGAATTTATCGAAGACCTTGTCGACTCAAATGGTGTCGAATCGTATAACGCTCAAGTGGGTGAGCGAGGGGTAAAGTTGTCTGGCGGTCAAAGACAACGCATTGCCATTGCTCGTATGTTTTTGAAAGATGCACCGATTCTTATACTCGATGAAGCAACATCAGCATTAGACAGTGAGGTTGAAGCTGCAATACAAGACAATTTATCGTCACTTATGCATGGTAAAACGGTTATTGCCATTGCTCATCGACTGTCGACCATCGCCATGATGGACAGATTGATAGTTATGGATGAGGGACGCATAATCGAACAGGGCACGCACGACGAGCTCATTGAGGCCCGGCAGCTCTATGCGCAGCTGTGGGCACGCCAGTCGGGTGGGTTTTTGTCTCGCGACGAAGACGAAACGCTAGGCCACGGCTGATAACTCAAGTCAGAACGGCCTCTGCACTGCTTACAGCCAAGCCAAAATGCCTGTGCCAGCTGACAAATTTAGCAGGATAAAGCATTTTTTCTTTGAGTTAAAAAAAATCCCAGTGTAAAGTGTCCTACAGCGGATTGCATGCTGGTTGGTTCACTTGTTCCTGCAAGCGAATGAGTACGTCAACATTAAATTAACACATTCGATTATGTATCAAACAAAGAGGAAAACCGATGAAGCTTAAACAAAATATGGTTGCTACGGTGATTGCTGCAGCATCATTTGGTTTGGCAAGTTCAGTATCAGCTACAGAACTGGAGGTCACACACTGGTGGACATCCGGTGGTGAAGCCGCTGCGGTAAAAGTGTTTGCTGATGCATTCAATGCTGGAGGTGATACCTGGAAAGACGGCGCCATTGCCGGTTCGGGTGGTGTTGCACGCCCGGTAATCATCAGCCGCATTATTGGTGGCGACCCAATGGGTGCCACTCAGTTGAACCATGGTCGTCAGGCAGAAGAGTTAGTCGAAGAAGGCCTGATGCTTGATCTGACGGAATTGGCCGAAAAAGAGGGCTGGAAAGATATTGTTCGTCCATCCTCGCTACTTGATGCCTGCACACTAGACGGAAAAATTTATTGCGTACCAGTCAATATCCATAGTTTTCAATGGATGTGGACAAGCCTTCAGGCCTATGAAAAAGCCGGGATAGAGCCACCTAAAGACTGGAACGAATTTGTAGCCTCTGCGCCGAAACTTCGCGAAGCTGGAATTACCCCTTTAGCAGTCGGTGCGCAAACATGGCAAACCAATGGCATGTTCGGTGTTATTCGTATGGGCCTGGGAGGAATAGATCTATTTAGAAAAACCACAATTGATCGTGACTCAGAAGCCCTGCGTGGAGAGGAAATGGTGGCTATTTGGAAAGCGTTTGGCGACGCTCGCGATCTTGACGATCCAGAGAACAGTATCCAGAATTGGAACGATGCAACCAGCCAGGTTATTAATGGTTCGCATGGAGCACAAATCATGGGTGACTGGGCACAAGGTGAGTTTCAGGTTGCCGGTCAGACCGCTGGTACTGAATACGATTGTTTGCCGGGTCTTGGACTAGCACCAGCGCTTGATACTGGGGGCGATGCGTTTTACTTCCCGAATCAAGACGACCCTGAGAAAACCGAAGCACAATTGCGCATGGCGTCAATGATGATCAGTAAGCCTGTACAGGTTGACTTCAATCTCAAGAAAGGTTCATTGCCCGTTCGCGGAGATGTTGATCTTGATGCGGCCAACGACTGCATGAAGAAAGGCCTGGAAATTCTCAAAGACCCAGCCAACATAGTGCCTGGTGGCGATCAGTTGTTCAGCCCTGATGCCCAAGGTCAAATGGAAGATTTATTAGCAGAATTCTGGACTAATCCAGACATGTCACCAGAAGAAGCCCATGACGCCTGGGCCACTATCATTGAGGAAGCTGAATAAGCTCTCTCGATCGACATTGGCCGGACTCATGGAAAAGTGAATCCGGCCTTTTCATCCATTTCTGCATAGGCTTAACGTCAACAGGACGCTGCGTGAGGATACCTGTACTCGTATGACTGGCACTCTGTCTTTTATTCGCAATATAGAACAAAAAACGTGGTGGAAGCGGCGACCCAAAATCCTGCGAAACCTGTCGGCGAAAATTGCTGCTTTACCTATGATAGCCGTCGCCCTGGTCGGTTTCGTCGGGTGTTCAGTTTGGTCAATTGTTTATTCGTTCACTTCATCAAAATCACTGCCAAAAGAGAACTTTGTTGGCTTCAAGCAATACGACCGACTTTTTGACTCGTCACGATGGCAAGTATCGGTTGAGAACGTGGCGATATATGGTGTGTGTTCTCTGGTGTTTTCACTGACCATTGGATTTCTGCTGGCGGTAGCACTTGATCAAAAAATCCGCTTCGAGAATACCTTCAGAACGATTTTTCTCTACCCTTTCGCACTGAGTTTCATTGTTACCGGATTGGTCTGGCAGTGGTTGTTAAACGCCGATTTTGGCATAGCCCAGGTTATACGGGATATTGGCTTTACCAATTTTGAACTCAGTATTCTATCGAGCCGGGAATATGCCATATACGCCATTATTATTGCTGGCCTCTGGCAGGGTACCGGCTTTGTAATGGCGCTTATGTTGGCTGGATTGCGTGGTATCGATCAGGATATCTGGAAAGCCTCCCGTGTCGACGGCATTCCAGCCTGGCGGACGTACATTTTTATTGTTATTCCAATGATGAAGCCGGTTTTCATTACTACCCTGGTCATCATCGCCTCAGGCATCGTCAAGGTTTTTGACTTAGTTGTCGCGCTGACAGCGGGAGGGCCGGGTGGGTCATCAGAGCTGCCAGCCAAGTATGTGTACGACTTTATGTTTGGGCGCGCTAACCTTGGCCAGGCACTGGCTGCATCGACCATTATGCTGACAACCGTTTTAATCATTCTTATTCCCTGGGCGTATCTAGAATTCAGCCAGAAGAAGGAAGAGTCGAATGGCTGACACTACTGCCATGGCAATGCAGGGACCAAGTGGACCGAAACCGAAGCGTGCAATCAGTGCAAGAAATATTGTGCTTTACGGTTTTCTGATTGTTGCGGCGTTGTATTGGTTACTGCCACTGTACGTAATGATTGTTACCTCGTTAAAAGGTTTGCCCGAAGTGAGAATGGGTAATATTTTTTCACCACCGATGGAGCTGACTTTTGAGCCATGGGTTAAGGCGTGGGATTCTGCCTGCACAGGCCTTTACTGCGAGGGGCTGAAAGTCGGATTTTGGAACAGTGTACAAATATTGATTCCCAGTACCATTATTTCGATCGTAATAGCGTCGGTGAATGGGTATGCCTTGTCGTTCTGGCGTTTCAAAGGGTCGGAAATATTTTTTACCATTTTATTGTTCGGCGCATTCATTCCGTACCAGGTTATGTTGTATCCATTGGTTATTATATTGCGCGAGCTTCATTTGTTTTCTTCCTTGAGTGGCGTAGTGCTAATCCACACCATATTCGGTATGCCAATATTGACTTTGTTATTTCGCAACTATTTTGCCGGAGTGCCCGATGAGCTGTTTAAAGCTGCACGTGTTGATGGCGCTGGTTTTTGGCGCATCTTTTTTCAGATTATGCTGCCGATGTCATTACCCATTTTTGTCGTTGCTATTATTCTGCAAGTGACGGGTATTTGGAACGACTTTCTGTTCGGCATTATCTATGCCGGCACAACCAATTTTCCCATGACTGTTCAACTGAACAACATCGTTAATTCCACACAAGGGGTCAAGGAATACAACGTCAATATGGCGGCAACACTGCTAACTGGCGCGCTTCCTCTGATTGTCTATTTTGTTTCCGGTAAGTTATTTGTTCGCGGTATAGCCGCAGGTGCAGTGAAAGGATGAGCAGCGTAACTATTTCTGATCTGTCTTTAAGCTTTGGCCCCGTCAAAGTATTAAAGGATCTCAACCTTGAAGTAAATGAAGGCGAGTTCGTGGTACTGCTGGGTCCATCAGGATGTGGTAAGTCAACTTTACTCAATTGCATTGCCGGGTTGCTGGATGTGAGCGCTGGGCAAATATTCATCGACGGTAAGAACGTTACGTGGGATGAGCCCAAAGATCGTGGTATTGGCATGGTGTTTCAATCGTATGCGCTATATCCGCAAATGAGTGTTGAGAAAAATTTATCATTCGGATTGAGAGTAGCAGGGTTACCGAAGCACGAAGTACACGAACGTGTCAGCCGAGCTGCTGAAATACTGCAAATACAGTCGTTACTAAAAAGAAAGCCGGCCGCGCTTTCGGGTGGGCAGCGTCAGCGAGTGGCAATTGGTCGTGCGCTGGTACGAGACGTTAACGTGTTCCTCTTTGATGAACCATTGTCGAATCTGGATGCCAAGCTGCGAACCGATTTGCGTGTTGAATTAAAACGTCTGCATCAGCGTCTTGGTAACACCATGATTTATGTTACCCACGATCAAATAGAAGCGTTGACGCTAGCTGATCGCATAGCAATCATGAAAGACGGTTTAATTCAACAACTCGATACACCTCACGGGGTTTACAACAATCCAACCAACAGGTTTGTAGCTGGTTTTATTGGTTCTCCGGGAATGAATTTTCTCAATGGTACGCTTGAGAACGGATTGGAAAATGGAAGTAATAACGAAAAAGATCAATGGAATTTTGCCACGCCTGATTTGCGTATACCACTGAATGGCTATGCATTTAAGCAAGCGCCTGTAGCAGGCCAGCCGGTTGAAATCGGCATTCGTCCTGAAAACATCGTTTTAGGCGAAGCAGTGGCGTCCGCTGCCGTTCAATTAACAGTCGATACGGAAATAGTTGAACCCATGGGGGCTGACACGGTGCTTTGGACGAATATTGCTGGGAACAATTTAACTATCCGAACCGACTCTGAATCAGATGTTAAACCTGGCGATAAACTCAGTGTTGGCATTAATCCGTCACGTGCCTCATTGTTTGCGCAAAATGGTGACAGACTCTAGTGGTCCATCCATATGATACTTTGGAGTTCAGCGTGGCTGTCTGCGTTAGCAGCAAGGCGCTCTTTCGAAGGCATAGCCATCCTATGTCGAGGAAGAGCAACGTAGTCTGCGAACGCAGACAGCCACGCCTTTATACCCTTCAGGGTGCAAAGGGAGCCACAGAGCCACTCCATTGCTGCGTTGCAGCTCTTGACAATGGAACAACCATTGCCTTCAAGCTGCGCCTTGCACTGGAGTGGCTCTGTGGCTCTGAACCCGAATGTATCATGTGGATGGGCCACTAGTTCTACTCAGACGATGAGATAGCCTGGAGTCTAAAGTGCGCGAATGAGCTTCGCCGGATAATCACTGAAAACGCCATTAACGCCGAATGCCAGCAACCTGCGTGCTTCATCGACCTCGTTAACCGTAAAACAATAAAGCCCCAGGCCAGAATCAATGATGTCGTTTGCCTGGTGTT
>CALIMV010000062.1 GCA_938045275.1 uncultured Granulosicoccaceae bacterium | reverse complement strand
CGTGACAATTCCGCTGTGCGTGAGCACAGTTCGTTTAGCTGACCTAACAAAGCCAGCCGATTATTGCGTGTTGGCTCATCGTCGGTATTGACCATCACATTGTCAAAAAAGGCATCAACGCTGACACGTAAACTTGCTGTGGCAGTCATGGCCTTCGCATAGTCGCGCTGAGAGAGATCAGTTTCTATTTGTGGTTCGATAGCCTGCATGGCTTCAAACAATCCAAGCTCAGCAGGCTCAGCCAACAAGGTTGTATCGACGGTTTGCTCAACACCTTTTTTAGCTTTCTTCAAAATATTACCTGAGCGTTTAGCAGCTGATGCCAACGACTCTGCTGCATCGGTTGAACGAAATTCATCTATCGCCTGCAGCCGTGCAAAAATATCCAATGGATTGGACAAAGACTTTGCCAGTACAGCATCTATCGAATCGAGGCTATAGCCTTTTTCCTGTGCATAGCCTTTGAGCCTTTCAATGATGTAGTCGAGCAATGTTTGTTGGTCGAAATCTTTCGGTAGTTTATCGCCATAGGCTTGCACCGATTGGGCAATGAGTTCGGCCAGATCGAAGTCGAGTTGTTTTTCAACGCCTAAGCGCACCACACTAATAGCCGCGCGACGTAAACCGAATGGGTCTTTTGCACCCGTTGGCTTCATACCCAAGCCGTAAATGCCAACCAGTGTGTCAATTTTGTCGCTGATTGATACCACTTGTGCCACGCCGTGTTCCGGCAATGGCCCACCAGCGTGCTTGGGGAAATAGTGCTCTTCCATGGCAGCGGCTACATCTGCACTGTAACCATCGCGCAGTGCGTAGTAACGCCCGGCAATACCTTGCATCTTAGCCAGTTCCTTTACTATTTCGGTATTCAAATCACATTTGCATAAGCTGGCAGCCAACTTTACATTCTCAGCTGGCACGCCCAGATGATATGCTAACCAGACCCCCACAGTTTGCATGCGATCAACTTTTTCTCCAACCGAACCAAGCTCTTTCTGGAACAATAAGGATTCAAGGCTTTGTTGATGGTCGACCAATTTTTTGCGCTTGTCTTGTTCCCAGAAAAACATCGTGTCGGCAAATCGTGGTCGAATCACACGCTCGTTGCCTTCCACAATGGTTTTTTCATTTTTAGATTTCACGTTGGACACGGTGATAAAACCGGGCATTAGTGCGTTGGAATCGTCGAGCAGTGCAAAGTATCGCTGGTTTTCCTGCATTGTCTGGATTAGCGCTTCTTTTGGAATTTCAAGAAAGCTTTCTTCAAATTTTCCAGCAACAATAACCGGCCATTCAACCAACGCTGTTACCTCATCGAGCAAATCGGTATCGCTAACCGCGGTACCCCCAAGCTCACTGGCTTTTTTATTCACAGCCACCTTAATAATATTTCGGCGCTGTGCAAAGTCGGCTACTACGAAATGCTTGTGCAGCGCATCAGAATAGCTGGACGCATCCTTCAACGTCACAGGTTCTGGAGAATGAAACCGATGACCCTGCGTTGTATTGCCAGATGCTAGTCCAAGGACCGTCAGTGGAAGCGTTTGGGTACCGTGCATTGCGCATAACCACACAACCGGTCGTAAAAATTCGTGATCCAAATCTGACCATCGCATGCGTTTTGGCATTGGCATGGTTTTGATGATGTCGGGCATCGCGTCCGCCACTACAGCCTGCAATGAACGACCCGCCTGCACTTGTTTCAAGACCACCCACTCGCCTTTGGGCGTATCTATTGTGGATAGATCGTCAACGTTGGCATTAGCTGACTTTAAAAATCCGGCCAGCGCTTTTGATGGCTCACCATCGACATAGGCCGCGGCCACCGACGGACCTTTGCGTTCAATGTGCTGATCAGGCTGCTGTTCATCCACATTGGGCCACAGTGCTGCGATGCGACGCGGCGTAGCGAATATGTGAGGCTCGGTTGTACACAACTCAGCGTTGTTCAGAACCTCATAAAGCTTTTTACCCAGGTGCTGAGCCAAGGGCTGTACAGATGCCGCTGGTAAATCCTCACAACCGATTTCTATAAGCAAATCAGCCATGCGCCGGCTCCTGTGCAGCCAAAGGAAAACCCAAGGCCTCACGCCGGGCATAATAGCTCTGTGCAACCTGTCTAGCCATGGTCCGAACCCGTAAAATATAACGCTGACGTTCGGTAACCGACAAAGCGTGACGAGCATCCAACAAGTTGAATGAATGGGATCCCTTCAGCACTTGTTCATAAGCTGGCAAAGGTAATTCGAGTTCGGTTAATTTAGTGCAAGCTTTTTCGCACTCGTCGAAGCTTGCAAATAACGATTCAACATCGGCATGTTCATAGTTAAACGCAGACTGTTCAACCTCGTTTTGATGAAAAACATCGCCATAGGTAACAACACGATTTCCTGAGTGTCCCCACACAAGGTCGTACACGCTTTCCACTTTTTGAATGTACATGGCAAGGCGTTCAATGCCATAAGCCAGCTCTCCCAAAACGGGCTTGCACGGTAAACCACCACACTGTTGAAAGTAAGTGTATTGGGTGACCTCCATGCCATTCAACCAGACTTCCCAACCAAGCCCCCACGCTCCGAGCGTTGGCGATTCCCAGTTATCTTCAACAAAACGAATATCGTGCTCAAGAGCATCGAAACCTAGCGCTTCGAGCGAACCCAAATATAAATTTTGCATATCCGGTGGCGATGGCTTCATGGCCACCTGAAACTGATAATAATGTTGTAAGCGATTCGGATTTTCACCGTAACGCCCATCGGTGGGTCGACGCGATGCCTGGGCATGACAGGCGGCCCAGGGCTCAGGACCAATGGCCCGCAAAAAAGTTGAGCTGTGAAATGTACCAGCGCCCATTTCCATGTCATAGGGTTGCTGAACAATACAGCCTTGCTCCAACCAATACTGTTGAAGTACGGCCACCATGCCCTGAAAGGTTTCTACATCGTGCTGCTGCACCGAAGCCACTGCTTTATCTCCGAATAAATCTTCACTAAGCCGCTAAGTTTACTGGACAACCGCAATAAGGTTGCGGTTATTTCGTCGATTGAAAATTATCGTCGTCAACACTTGCTCCTGACATTAGCGCAATCGATCTGGCCCATATCACCCAACAATATGAACTCTTCAGTTACACTGTCGCTTGCAGATGCCGAACGCCACAATACCGTGCACACAATAGTGCAAACGCACCATTATAGTGCATGCAATATAACACTAAACATCGCAGCTAATTGATATATATATGCATTTTTCTACCGATACAAAGTTGGTACAAGAGATGCTCTAATGCACACGGTCGGTTCGATTACCGTACTAAACCCATACAATGACTGAAAATAAAGCCGAGGAACGCAGACAATGTCCGCAAGTGACGTTCTAAAGACGATTAAAGACAACGACGTGAAATTCGTCGACTTCCGATTCACCGACCCACGCGGTAAGGAAATGCATTTTTCCATGCCAGCAAGTCAGGTCGATGAGGACACTTTCGAAGGTGGCAACATGTTTGATGGTTCCTCTATAGAAGGTTGGAAAGGCATCAACGCCTCTGACATGATCATGATGCCTGACGCTTCAACTGCAGTGATGGACCCGTTTGCCGAAGCTAACACCATTAATATCCGCTGCGATATTGTGGAGCCAGACACTATGCAAGGCTATGATCGCGACCCGCGAACCATTGCTAAACGTGCCGAAGCCTACCTGCAGCAAACAGGTGTTGCCGATCAAGCCTTCTTTGGCCCAGAGCCGGAATTTTTCGTATTCGACGATGTTCGCTGGAATACCGATATGAAAGGCATGGGATACAACATCGATTCCGAAGAAGCAGCATGGAACTCTGGCAAGAAAATGGATGGCGGTAATATCGGCCACCGACCCGGAATCAAAGGCGGTTACTTTCCAGTACCTCCAGTGGATTCGCTGAGTGATCTGCGCGCCAATATGTGTATGGTTATGGACGAGATGGGTGTTGAAACCGAAGTGCACCACCACGAAGTTGGCACAGCCGGTCAATGTGAGATAGGCACTAAGTTCGACACATTGGTTAAACGCGCCGACGGTGTGCAGATTTTGAAATACGTTGTACACAATGTTGCGCATCACTATGGCCGCACTGCCACATTCATGCCCAAGCCTATCGTCGGTGATAACGGCAGTGGCATGCACGTACACCAGTCGCTGTTTAAAGGTGGCGAGAACATGTTTGCAGGCGATCTGTACGGTGGCTTGTCTGAAACCGCACTGCATTACATTGGCGGTGTAATCAAACACGCTCATGCGATCAATGCTTTTTCCAATGCATCAACCAACAGCTATAAGCGTTTGGTACCAGGATTTGAAGCGCCAGTTATGCTGGCCTACTCTGCTCGTAACCGATCTGCTTCGGTTCGCATTCCTTGGGTATCAAGCCAGAAAGCACGTCGTATAGAAGTGCGCTTTCCTGACCCAACTGGCAACCCGTACTTTACGTTCTCTGCGCTGATGATGGCAGGCCTCGA
>CALIMV010000061.1 GCA_938045275.1 uncultured Granulosicoccaceae bacterium | reverse complement strand
AATGCAAGTAACAAGCTGGCGCAGAAAAGGTTGTGCCGATTCATTTGCTGCAGGTTCAGAGAATTTAAAGCAAATAATCAGGGTTGCAAATGCACCCAATGCTGACAAATAATATGGAATAGTTAAGTTAACTGTTCCTGTAAGCCCACCCAGTAACGCAGCAACTGCAAATGCCAGCATGCTGTATCGATTTGCATTTGCTTCTCTTTCCGCGTATTCAGAAGTCTTGTTTAAGGCCTGTAGTGTATCGAATAGTAGTGAATTATCACTCCCGGATTTTAACGAGAATTTTGCGGCAAGTACAAATTGCCCTATGGCCAAACCAATAAAACTGTCGCTTAGTATAAAGATTAAATAAGCAAGAAGCGCAAAGCTTGCCGATAGCATCAGTATTAAGCGACGGCCGAAGCGATCTGAGAAATAACCTGAAGGAACTTCGAGTAGAAAAACAGAAAAATAGTAGACAGCACTCAGCTGCAAAGCACTAGCCAAGCTGACAATCTGAAAAAAATACAGGAAAAATATTGGTAGCCAAGGCATGAATCCAGCACATGCCTGATACCAGGGATAGAGCCTCAAATTTCGTTCAAGATCAGCGTTACTGGGAGAAGTATTAGTCATTGGCCTATTTTACTGAGTGCTCTTCCTTCAAATTAAGCAATTTAAAACAACGCGAGTTTACATTTACCCTGTAAATTGCTGATTGTTACTCTCCTGAGTATAATGCAAGCATCAACGCCAGCGCACACGTGTATTAATTCCCAAGTTCAATTGATGAATCATCAAATAAATACTCGTTATGCTACTAAACAAGACGCCGCTTCGATGTGTACATTGCTGAATGACATTATTGTTATTGGTGGTACAACGGCTTACGAAATAGAGTTTGACGAATTACGTTTTTTCGAATATTTTTTAACCGGGGATAATTGCATTTGTTGTATTGTTGCGCATAATAATAATGATTCAATTCTTGGCTTCCAGGCGTTGTCTATCAGATCCGATCTACCGGTGGGCTGGGTAGATATAGCAACCTTTGCACGCCCACACCAAAAAGTCAGAGGAGTGGGTACGACGCTGTTTAATGCCACAATCCGGCATTTAAAAGGTGGGGACTTCACACACATTAATGCAAGTATCAGAGCCGATAATCATTCTGGGTTGGCTTACTATGCAAAGATGGGCTTCAATGACTATGACATTCAAACAGGTGTTCCATTAATGGATGGTACACCAGTGGACCGTATCGCCAAGCAATTTATCCTATAAAGATTTAACAGCTTTAGGCTTATAAACGCGTAGCGGTTAGTAGGCGGCCGAAGGTACTGTTTGTGGATAACACATACACGCTTGTGCTTATCCAAATTGGAAATACCAGAAGCCACTCATCCTGACTTAGCCGGAACTAAATAAGTGAACGTTGAGTGAGCATTGTGTAATTGAGCTGGATTTACTCACACCGACTCTAATCAGCCACCGCATTCTTAAATATCCTGAAAAAATACCATTCTGGAATAAACATGATTATTGACTCAGTCCAGAATATCCATTATCCTCGCTGCTTATGTCTAAACACATCGATTCTGACTTCCGTGCAACGCTAAAACAGGCTGGGTTGCAGGTTACAGCACAGCGTTTGGCGGTCTATCGTGCTGTGAAGGCCTGTCCGCACATAATGGCGGATGAAATCATTAGCACAGTGGAGTCGGAAATTGGCACTATCTCGCGCCAGGCTGTTTATGACGCACTGAATGCCATGTCTGATCACGGATTGATCAGACGCATTCAACCTGCCGGATCGGCAGCACTGTACGAGCATCGAGTCGATAATCACCATCATTTGATTTGCCGAAATTGCAATGCGGTAGTTGATATCGATTGCGCTGTAGGTGAGGCACCGTGTTTGATTGCTGATGATAATCACGGGTACGCGATCGATGAGGCAGAAGTGGTGTATTGGGGCATTTGCCCTGACTGTCGCACTTAATCTCTCTTTTTATTGCTTTAACTTAGTACTCAATTACACACAAAACTAAAAGTTCTATTTAACAAAATAAGGGGTTTATCTTTATGAATACAGAAGCCAAGTGCCCAGTAATGGGAGGTAGCACAGCTGGAACCGCCGTCTCTTATCGAACCTGGTGGCCGAACAAGCTCAACCTTAAAGTGTTACATCAAAATCCGGCCGTACGCAATCCAATGGGTGATTCGTACAATTATGCGGAAGAGTTCGCCAAGCTCGATTATGCAGCGTTGAAAAAAGACCTAACCGCATTAATGACCGATTCTCAAGACTGGTGGCCTGCTGACTACGGTCACTACGGACCGTTTTTTGTACGCATGGCATGGCACAGTGCGGGCACGTACCGAACCTTCGACGGGCGCGGCGGCGGTGGCTCTGGGTCACAACGTTTCGCACCGTTAAATAGCTGGCCTGATAACGTTAATCTCGATAAAGCGCGAATGCTGCTTTGGCCAATCAAGAAAAAGTACGGCAAGCAAATCTCATGGGCTGACCTTATTCTATTAACTGGCAATGTTGCGATTGAATCAATGGGGCTAAAAACTTTTGGTTTTGGTGGTGGTCGGGAAGACATCTGGGAACCTGAAGAAGATATTTACTGGGGTTCAGAAACAGTATGGCTCGATGATGAGCGCTACACTGGCGATAGAGAACTTGAAGAGCCACTAGGCGCTGTGCAAATGGGGTTGATTTACGTCAATCCAGAAGGACCAAATGGTAACCCTGACCCTCTTGCCTCGGCCAGAGACATCCGGGAAACATTTGCTCGTATGGCTATGAACGATGAAGAAACTGTTGCGCTAATTGCCGGTGGACACACGTTTGGTAAAGCACACGGAGCTGCCGACCCGGATAAATACGTTGGGCCGGAACCTGAAGGCGGTGCTCTGGAAGACCAAAGTCTCGGATGGAAAAACTCTTTTGGTAAAGGTCATAGTGGCGACACCATCAGCAGTGGTTTGGAAGGCGCGTGGACCAGTAATCCAATTGCATGGGATAACGGTTACTTTGACAATATGTTCAGTTATGACGAATGGGTGCAGGTTAAGTCACCTGCTGGCGCTACGCAGTGGATTCCAAAAGATCCCGCGGCTGCAACAACGGTTCCCGATGCGCACGATCCATCAAAAAAACACGCACCGGTTATGTTCACAAGCGATCTGGCATTAAAACTTGATCCAGACTATGCGCCTATTTCGAAGCGATTCCATGAGAATCCCGATCAGTTAGCTGATGCATTTGCCAGAGCCTGGTATAAGCTGTTGCATCGTGACATGGGCCCCGTTTCACGTTTTCTCGGCCCTGAAGTACCGAGCGAGGAATTGATTTGGCAGGACCCTGTTCCAAAAGCCAGCTCTACCTTGAGCGATGCCGATGTCACAGCACTTAAAGCCAAGTTACTGGATTCTGGTTTGTCTATATCAGAACTGGTTTCAACAGCGTGGGCATCAGCTTCGAGCTACAGAAACACCGACAAACGAGGTGGTGCAAATGGTGCCCGCATTCGTCTCGCTCCACAAAAAGACTGGGCTGCCAACGAGCCTGCAAAGCTAGCTTCTGCGCTTAGCGCGCTCGAAAAAGTGCAAAGTGATTTTGGACAAGGCGTTTCTTTGGCAGACGTTATTGTTCTTGGTGGTTGTGCAGCCGTGGAGCAAGCAGCGAAAAATGCTGGCATTGATATCACTGTGCCATTTACGCCAGGCCGTACTGACGCAACTCAAGAGCAGACAGATGCTGAATCGTTTGCAGTTCTTGAGCCGGTCGCTGACGGATTCCGAAACTATGTGCGCGACGGTCTTAAAACACCGGCAGAGGAGTTGCTGGTAGATCGAGCACATATGTTGTCACTCTCTGCACCTGAAATGACGGTATTAGTTGGCGGAATGCGTGCTCTTGGTGCGAATTACAACGAAACGCAGCACGGTGTATTTAGCGATAAGAAAGATGCTCTGAACAATGACTTCTTTGTCAATCTTCTTGAGATGGGCAGATCATGGGAGCCTACGTCAGGTGCAGATAACGTGTTTAATGGTGTTGATAGTTCGGGTAAGGCAACCTGCACAGCTACGTCGGTTGATCTGATATTTGGTTCTAACTCCGAGCTACGTGCCATATCAGAAGTCTATGCAACCGATGATTCATCCGAAACGTTTGTGAATGACTTCGTTGCTGCATGGGTTAAGGTAATGAATCTAGATCGGTTTGATGTGTAGTTAAAAGTGCGTTTGCAGCTCGATACCAGAGCTGCAAACTTATTTACGGCCCGTTGCAGTGATATATTGCGACGGGTTTGTTTTAGCCACCTCAAAAAGCCGTAAAGAATTTCGTTCCTAGTAGCAAACTAATCTCCAGCAATATCCAGTCTGCTAGCTCATTCCCTAAACATACTCCAGTTAGTTGTAACTCTTCTGAATTATATTAATCCTGGTTCAAAGAAGCGATCGATTTCGTACGCATCCGTATTTGCCTTTCTAACGTTGTACTTCAATCAGTAACTTCATTTTAAATTTCAATTTCCCTAATAACGGCATTGCGGCTGTAATTTCCTGAGCCACTCAAAGTTACAGATACCACAATACGGTTGTATTGGTACGAATTTTGATGCAGCAACACATAACCTAAATAGTGTTTGTTGCACCATAGATCAATACAAATGCACTACGCCGCCAGGAGTTGTAACGGTTATGTCTAAGATAGCCATAAAAATACTTTCCTGGTTTTACTTAGAGAGCATGACACACACGTCGTTCTTGTTGATGCTTAAAAATAATTGCCCAGTAGCTATTGGAAAGGAGGGATGTTGTGACTTATTATCTGGCAGCCTTTATGATACAAGCGTATATTATCTGTGATGGTACTAATATAGATCGGTGTGGGTTTTCAAATTGGGTAGAGTACGAACCGAGTCAATATCAATATTCAGTAAAATCCGAATGTGTGGACGCGGCTCACGCGTATGCGAAGCAATTTCGCAGTACGCATAAAAAAACCATGAACATAATGTACACACTTCCAGCGTGTCCAGAATTTGAACACGAAATCGAACCACAAGCTTTTGATGCTGACATCGTGGGCTAACGGCGCCATGCCTAATTTATATGTGTTTTGTTTTAATCTTTGTGGTACCCAATTCGTTACCAGGTAATTTGTGAGCAACTCACAGTTCAGTCAATGACAATGAGTTTCCATCTGGGTCTTTAAACCACGCTACTAATGCTCCGCTTGGCGAATGCCACACACCCAGGTCATCTTGTTGCAACTGTGAAAACTTCTCAAATCTGACACCGTTATCGGATAGTGATTCTATAGATTTTCGGATATCGCTCACTTCCCAACCAAGCACCGTATAGTTTACTTCAGCGACTGTCTCTACTTTTTGAATACGAAGCGTAGTATGTCCAAGATCAAAAACCAGAGCAAACGCGTCCTCTGAAATGCACTTGAGGTTCAATACAGCCTCATAAAAATGTCGTGACTCCACCGCTTTTGCAGTTGCTATAAAAGAAATTGGTGTGTTTAAAACAGACATGTCTCTATTTTTTTGCCTTGACAGATGCGAGCATGAAGTTTCGATTTATCCCGATCATGTCAGTGAAAAATGTTGGTTTTTGTATTCGGTTTGCAGGGCTATAAAAACTGGCTGATGGAACGCGCTACTATTTATTCAATTTGTTGTAACTGTTGCTTGTAAAGTGAGAGCTACCGACGTAACTCTCACTTTGGATGGGCCTACGGTTGTTAAAATGCCGGAACAGTTTGCCGTCGTCGTTGCAGCAGAATAACCAGTCCTAATAACAGTAATGCAGGGATATAAAATACTTCCTTAAACCAGCGTTTCGCCTCTTTTTGAACATGGGCAATTTCGACGGGTTCATCACCGTAGAAGTCGTAGTCTGATAATTCTGAAAAGAACTGTGTTCCAGCCATTGGCTCTTCTAATACGGCTTTATCATCAATATTCGATACCATTAACCCGGCAGCATCCAGTCGCTGTGCTCCATCGGCTTCGTCGCCGATCGGTACCAGCACCGTGCGTTGCAGTGTTTTATCTGCATCGTCAAAATCAGGACCGCTAATAACCATCCTTAAATGACTCCCCGCGGGCATTTCACCAACAACAGTAGCGGCTTCAGTGCCGGCTATATTTTCGTATGGGTCCTGGACTTTATCCAGCCAGAAACCGGGTCTGAACAGAGTTAGTGAAATTAGCACCAAGGCCAGAGTTTCATACCATCGGCTGCGGGCTAAAAAATATCCTTGAGTTGCTGCCGCGAACAACATCATGGCGACAACCGATACCAGGAATATGAAGACTGCTTTGAAGAGCCCCACATCAATAAGCAATAATTCAGTATTGAATATAAATAGAAATGGTAACAGCGCTGTTCTAATGTCGTATGTAAAGCCTTGAACACCAGTTTTAATCGGATCACCGCCGGATATGGCAGCAGCTGCAAACGCTGCCAAACCCACCGGTGGTGTATCGTCAGCGAGAATTCCGAAATAGAACACGAACAGATGAACAGCGACTAGCGGAACAACCAAACCCGATTGAGCACCAACAGAAACAATTACCGGAGCCATTAACGACGACACAACAATATAGTTGGCCGTTGTTGGAAGCCCCATGCCAAGAATCAGGCTCATGACGGCAACCAATAACAACATTGGTAACAAATGACCACCTGAGAGAAATTCCACAAACTCACCAACCACCTGGTGGGCACCAGTCAGTGATACCGTACCAACGATAACACCCGCAGCACCAGTGGCCACGCCAATACCAATCATATTGCGAGACCCAGCAATCATGCCATCAACAAAATCACGAACACCGGAAGTAAACGCTTGTCCCAATGAGCCTTGCCCACGAAATATTGCTTTCAATGGCTTTTGCGTCAGCACGACGAATATCATTGCAACAGTGGCCCAATACGCAGAGAGCGTCGGGGACAAGCGTTCAATCAGAATGCACCAAATTAATATAATGATCGGCAGAACGTAGTGATAACCCGTGATAGCAACGTCACCTGCACGTGGCAATTCAGTCATCGGGGCATTAGG
Source organism: uncultured Granulosicoccaceae bacterium (assembly GCA_938045275.1). GTDB lineage: Bacteria > Pseudomonadota > Gammaproteobacteria > Granulosicoccales > Granulosicoccaceae > Granulosicoccus. The sequence continues at coordinate 34,289 of CALIMV010000061.1, read as the reverse complement.
GTCATCCACAGCCAGATCAGGACGTTTGGATGCAAGAAACAAAAGAAACAAATACGCAACCAGAAACAAACCTACAGCAGTCCAAAAGCCCATGCCAGGAAAAGCCGTCTTGATCCAGCCGAGTCCGAAATAAACAATACCCGCCAATACAAGCATGGCCAGAAAGCCGAACAATACACCCGAGAGTCGCTGTGCGAGTGTTCCCACCGCTGATGGCTTTGTCATGCCTTGCAAGTTCAGTTTTAGCGCCTCGAGATGAACGATATAAACCAGTGCGATATAGGAGATAACCGCAGGTAAAAAGGCGTGTTTGACCAACTCAGGGTAAGACACGCCGGTAAATTCTGAAATAAGAAACGCTGCCGCACCCATTACAGGTGGCGTTAATTGACCATTGGTAGAAGAGGCAACTTCAACAGCACCAGATTTTTCTGGTGAAAAACCGGTGCGTTTCATTAGTGGTATTGTAAAAGTTCCGGTTGTTACCACGTTTGCTATCGATGAACCGGAGTAGAGTCCGGACAACGCCGACGCTACCACCGCGGCTTTGGCTGGCCCACCGCGAAAATGCCCAAGCAGAGCAAATGCCAACTTAATAAAATACCCGCCAGCACCGGCTTTTTCGAGTAACGAGCCAAAAAGAACAAACAGAAAAATCATCGATGCCGCAACACCGAGTGCAACACCGAACACACCTTCGGTTTGCATCCAGAAATGCCACATTGCTTTGTTTACTGATGCACCTTTCCATTGTATTGCATCAGGCATCCACGAAAAATGACCAGCGAACACGTAGAACACAAATACACTCGCTACCAGCATCAGTGGCAGACCCAAAGATCGATAGACAGCTATGGCAAGACACAACATACCGGTAATTGATATGACGAGATCGGCTGTGGTTGGTAATCCTGCGCGACCAGCTATTTCAACCTTAAACACGAGTAAATACAAACAGCAACTTGTGGCCACGATAGCCAAAATCCAGTCATAAACTGGCACACGGTCTTTGGCTGACGATTTGAAAAGCGGGAAGGCCAGCATCGCCAGAAACAAGGCAAAGCCGAGATGTATTTGCCTGGCAGCCTGATTGTTGAATACAACATTAAAACCGAGTTTTTCTGTCAAGAAATACGGAATCGAGGAGGCAATATACAGTTGGAAAACGGCCCACAGAAATGCCACAACCAGTATTAGTTTGCCTGCAAATCCATGGGCATCTCGACCACCAGTTTCGATCTGCGCAACCATGTCATCTGCTGCAGATGAAGGTGAGTTATTACTTGAAGGGTTTGGATCAGTTGTGCTCATAACCAATTCTCAAAATTTTATTATTGACGATTGGTATGTGGCATTAAAGCTTGAACTAAAAAGAAGGGCACAACCAATTGCAGTGTTATTTTTGCTGAGATGAACAGCGGTCACGTCTTATGACGCGACCGCCTCAGGCGTTAACGCCTAATTACATCCAACCTCGTTCTTTGTAGTATTTTACAGCGCCGTCGTGCAATGGAGCAGACAGACCATCAGCTATCATTTCCTCTTCTTTCAAGTTGGCGAAAGCAGGGTGAAGCTTCTTAAAATCATCGAAGTTATCAAACACAGCTTTTACAACTGTGTAAACAGCTTCTTCTGAAACTTCGGCAGAAGAGACAAAAGTTGCGCCTACACCAAAAGTAGTTACATCGTCGTCAGTGCCTTTGTAAGTACCGCCTGGAACGGTGGCTACTCGATAGTAAGAGTTATCAGCGATAAGCTTGTCGATTGGCTCACCAGCTACCGAAACCAACTGAACATCACAAGTTGTGGCTGCTTCTTTAACGGCGGCGGCGGGGTGACCGACTACATAGATCATTGCATCAATTTTGCCGTCACAAACCGCTTGTGCCATTTCTGAGCCTTTTAGTTCAGCCGCTACTGCAAAATCGTCCATTGTCATGCCAAAGCCATCCATCACAACTTCCATAGTGGCGCGTTGACCTGAACCCGGGTTTCCAACATTGACTTTTTTGCCTTTCAGCGACTCAAAGCCGTCTACACCAGAATCTGCACGAGCAATCAGCGTAAATGGCTCTGCATGAACTGAAAATACTGCTCGAAGGTCTTCAAATTTACCTTGATCTTCAAATTTTGATGTGCCGTTGTATGCGTGGTACTGCCAGTCGGATTGTGCTACACCGAATTCTAGTTCACCCGCTCTGACAGTGTTGATGTTGTAGACCGACCCACCAGTAGATTCAACTGAGCAACGAATACCATGTTCTTTACGATTCTTATTAACCAAACGGCAGATTGCGCCACCGGTAGGGTAGTAAACTCCGGTAACACCACCAGTGCCGATCGAGATGAACTGCTGATCTTGGGCACTCACAGGACTGGCAGCAACAGTGGTCAGGGTGGCTAGACCCAATACCTTCATGAACTTATTCAAAATATTTCTCCAACTAGGTTATCTAAATGACAGGTGCGCAAGCACCCGTGCATGTGATCTCGCTGTGCTTAAAAATCAGGCAATAACTGCCGTTAATCGTCGTTTTGGGTACGGCGAGTATGCACATATCGAGAGTGCAGCCAGTATGAAACTGTTTGGATTTGAATTCCAATGCAATAATTGCATAAGATTATCTAAATAATTTGAATTTGTGCACGATATTTGTGTTTAACTTGGTAATGTCATGCATTATTCGTATAATGATCAACACGTAAGATTACCCGTATGGATATAAATTGGCTACAAGATTTCCTTGCTGTGGCAGATACCAGGCATTTCACACAGGCAGCAAGTCGCCGCAATATATCTCAGGCAGCCTTTAGCAGGCGCATACGAGCACTCGAAAGCTGGCTCGGGGTTACTTTGATTGAACGCGGTACGGTGCCGGCGCATTTAACGGCAGAGGGCAAGCGGTTTGAAAGTGAAGCTCGAGATACCGTAGCACGCTTAATGGATGCGCGTGCGAGTCTTACCGGTTTCAAAAGTGAATCCAGATCAACGATACGCCTTTCGGTAACGCAAACGATTGCTGCTGCTCAACTTGGTGACTGGTGGGACGTTTGGTGCAACGATTTAGGCATTAACCTGGAAACACACATCAGTGGGTTATCAGATGTCGTCGCCGCGTTCCTGGCCGGTTATTCGGATGTACTGATATGTTACCAATCCAATCGTCTACCTCGGCATTTCGATACTCGCCATTACTTATCTCACGTAATAGAAACAGATCAGCTAGTACCTGTCATAGCCGCTAATGGCGCTCATATTCAGCGGGATGCAGAGATTGATACGCTGAAATCAATACCGTTGCTGATGTATTCGTCAAAGGCATACTTTTCGAAAATTGTCAGTGAGATTTTGGATCAGTCAAGAACCCAATTATTGGGTGATCTGGTAGTAGAAACTGAAATGGCGCATTTTGTCGCCGATTGTGCAGCTCGTAATATGGGATTGGGATGGATACCAGCAAGCTTATTGCATTCTGATTACAGCGATAAACTGGTTGCGCTTGAACAGCCCAAAATACGCGCTGAAATTGACATCGTAGCCTACGTGGCGCGCAAAAAACGAAGTTTCGCGTGTGATCAGATTTGGCAGAGATTAACTGCTTAGCCTAATGTTCAGAATACATTCACTATTTCGTTTTTCCGTATGACCAGTAGATTCTATTGAAATCTTTAATGTAGTGCGATTATGTCTTTGGTGATTTGGGATACGGCTTTAAGCCCAACAAAATTTTAGATTTGTCAGTTAGTGGCTGGTCCACACGTTTTTTATCGGTGTAATCAGACAGACATTCAACAACTTCAGCGTAGACTGATTCACGGTCGGGGCTTGAATCAATCTCGATGCATTTATCGTTCTTTCTGAACAACTCCACAGTAGGTAAAGTCTCTGATTTGTACGTATCGAATCGCAGTTTTAGACTTTCAACATTATCGTCAGTACGCCCTGAATATTTAGCTCTGCCTATAATTCGTTTTTCGAGAACTTCATAGGGGCACTCAAAGTACAACATAGTCGGTAATTCAGAATCCCTACCAAAAATATCGTACCAGGCTTCCATATTGTTCAGTGATCGAGGGAAGCCATCTAATAAGAAATTTAAATTGCCTGTGCTTCTAATGTGGCGATCCATAGCGTCATTAAGCAAGGTCACCATGATTTCATTTGGAACCAATTCTCCTTTGGCAATGTATTCCTCAATAGTTGCAGATTTTGGCCCGTTGTTACTGAGTTCTGCTCGTAGCAGCTCGCCTGTTGACAAATGAGCCCACCCCAGCTGTTCTTCGGCAAGTTCGCACATGGTTCCCTTTCCACTTCCAGGGCCGCCAATAACAAACACGACATTGGGCCGAGGACACGGCATTCTAGGGTCGAAATGATGGAGCACAATTTTTGGGGCAGGTGCTACACCTTTCTTGTAGACATGCCAATTAGCTGTTGTAGGTGGAAGCAAGTCGTCGCAAGTATTGTCGTACGCGAGGTGTCCATCGAGGCGGCAGATACGCCACGATTTATAACTGTTGGAATAAGACAGCGCAGGGCTTCTGGCGCTCTTTCCATCAGCCCGGTCCCAGGCAAATCTGCTATTCCAATAGCCAACAGTAGAAAGTGTTCCGGATTCAGATTCTGCAGCGGGTGCGGTTGAAGGTACATACAGTCCGTCTACTTCAGGTAAACCTGCTTCAGAGACTTCAATATAGTAGGTATTTGGTGGTAACTCTGTTGAAACTGTCATTGAAGTTTATTAAATGCGCACATTGAATATCAAACTGGTCCATGCATTGTAGCTGATTTAGTCAAAATATGATTAGTTGAGCGACGTACACAAACAATCCAGCCCATTTGAATTGGTAAAGAGTTGAATCAAGTCTTTGGAAAATGCCTTTGCCCAAGCGCCCGTTATAGTGACTATACTTGGCGATATATTGAGTTAACTATTAAAGGCAACGCCCATGAATATTTCCGGAACAACGGCATTGGTTACAGGTGGTGGCAGTGGGCTGGGTGAGGCAACAGCTCGATTGCTGGCAAACCGGGGGGCTCGAGTTGCGGTTCTCGATCTTGATGTTAAACGAGCAGAAGCAGTGGCTGAATCTATTGGTGGTAAATGCATAGAGGTAGATGTCGCCAATGAAAGTGCAGTCAATAACGCCGTTAACAATGCAGAGCAGTTGCTTGGCAGTGCGCCACGGGTTGTTGTCAACTGCGCCGGTATAGGGTTGGCGGCGCGCGTGGTTGGTCGAGAGAGTAAATTGTCGGTTGATGTTTTTGAGAAAACAATCAACGTCAACCTACTCGGTACTTACTATGTAATGAGTCATGCTGCCAAACTCATGATGGCTTTAGATCCGTTAGATAATGGTGAAAGGGGAGTAATCATAAACACTTCATCGGTTGCATGGCAGGATGGACAAATAGGTCAGTCTGCTTATTCAGCATCTAAAGGCGCTATAGCGTCAATGACACTACCCGTTGCTCGAGAATTCGCACAGTCAGCAATCCGCGTCATGGCAATAGCCCCTGGTCTATTTAATACACCCATGATGGAGGGCTTGCCAGAAGAGGTTACAAAAAAAATTGCTGCTGAGGTTCCGTTCCCGCAAAGGTTGGGTAATCCAGAAGAATTTGCTTTACTGGTTACGCAAATAGTTGAAAATCAATATTTGAATGGTACAAATATTCGCATTGATGGTGCGGTCAGGCTAGCGCCAAAATAAAATGGGGTTCGGTCGCCAGAGGAATACGACACAAGTGTTTCATAAGGCGCATTGGGTTCGCATTAACGCAACCGCAACGCTTCATCCTGCTGATGATGTACTACAAAAACTAAGCACGGTAGTATTATTTTATAATTCGACATTCACTGTACTTTAGCTATGCAATTTCATCTCAACGGATTCGTACCCGGTGACCCGGCAACCAATTGGCAAACCAGGAGCGATGATTCCAGTCAACCAATTGTTCCATTACCAAAAGAGGTTGATGTGCTTATCGTTGGTTGTGGCCCGGCCGGGCTTACGCTGGCAGCGCAGCTCAGTTCATTTGATTCGATTAATGTTTGTATAGTCGATCAGAAGGCAGGGCCGCTTCAGTTAGGCCAGGCTGACGGAATCGCTTGTAGAAACATGGAAATGTTTAATGCATTCGGATTTGTCGATCGTGTATTGAAAGAGGCTTATTGGGTAAATGAGACCGCATTTTGGAAGCCGCATAAGGCAAATAAAAATCACATTGCCAGACACGACAAAGTACAGGATACCGAAGACGGATTGTCAGAGTTTCCTCACGTGATTTTGAATCAGGCAAGGGTGCATGATTTTTTTCTTAATGTCATGCATACATCGGCTTCACAGTTGAATCCACACTATTCACGAAAATTAAATTCAGTAATGGTTGACGCTGAAAACAAAGTAAGCGTGTGTGATTACCCTGTTAAAGCTAGCTTTGAAACTATGGCTGGCGATAATGATAGCAGTCAATCAGAACTATCGATAGAACAGATTCGTACACGATACCTCGTAGGATGTGATGGCGCGCGTAGCGTAGTTCGTGAATCGATTGGATTAGAGCTTGCAGGGGATTCAGTTAACCAAGCCTGGGGCGTAATGGATGTTCTGGCCGTAACCGATTTTCCTGATGTGCGATTCAAGTGTTTAATTCAATCTACTTTTGGGTCCATCGTACTTATACCGCGTGAGGGTGGATACTTGTTCCGCTTATATGTGGAGTTTGGTGAGCTGGGTGTTAACGAGCGCGTAAATTCAAAAAATATTACCTCTGAAGACCTTATCGCCAAAGCACAAAACATATTTCAACCTTTTACCCTGGATATTAAAGAAATTGCCTGGTGGTCTGTTTACCAAATCGGTCAGCGTCTTTGTGATCGCTTTGACAATATGACGCCAACAGATTCAGGCTGTCAAACACCACGTGTGTTTATTGCTGGAGATGCATGCCATACACACAGCCCAAAAGCAGGGCAAGGCATGAACGTATCAATGCAGGACAGTTTTAATTTGGGTTGGAAATTAGCTAGTGTCATTATGGGTCAATGTTCAGAGGATATTTTGCATTCCTACACCAGCGAACGACAGGCGGTAGCCAAGGAGCTTATTGAGTTTGACCAACAATGGTCGAAGATTGTTAGCTCTGCCAGCCAATCAGATGCGCAAAAGGGTCAAGCGGTAAATCGAACAGTTACGAATACCCCAAAAAAGACGCCAATTGCGCCTGAGGAACTTCAACAGTATTTTATTAAACATGGCAGATATACAGCTGGCACTGAGATTCAATATAAGCGGTCTATCATTTGTGCAAACAATAAGTATCAGCATTTGGCCACAGGCTTCAAAGTCGGGACCCGTTTTCATTCAGCACCTGTTATTCGTTTAAGTGATGCTAAACCAGTTGAATTAGGGCATCTGGTTCAGGCTGATGGTCGTTGGCGTGTATTCTTGTTTGCAGAGGATTCACGGCCAAGTGAAAAAAGCTCGCTAGTATCGAGATTATGTGGACTACTAAATAATTCCAATGACTCACCATTGCGTCAATATACCCCGGGTAACCAAGATATCGATAGTGTGATTGACGTAAGAGCGGTGTTTCAACATACAGACATTGAAATTACTGAAGTCCCAAAATTACTATTTCCCACTAAAGGGAGATACAGTTTACATGACTATGAGAAATGCTTTTGCATCGATCATAAATCCGGTACCAACGTTTTCGAATTACGTGGTGTCGATACTGCTCATGGTTGTATGGTCATAGTCAGACCAGATCAACACATTGCAAATGTTCTACCGTTGGACAATTTTGATGAGCTGGTGACGTTCTTCGCTGCTTTTATGATTCCTACGGCTGTTCGAACGTAGTAGAAAAAGCAAGCTGGTTCTGCAAGCAGTACAACAAGTAATAAAACTAGTGCGCAATTATGACAAAGTGGATTTTGATTTCTGGCGGTGTTCTTGCTGGTGTCGCCGTGCTCGTAGGTGCATTTGGTGCACATTCGCTACAATCTGTGCTGGGTGAAAAGCCGCTGGGTTGGATAGAAACTGGTGTAAGGTACCAAAGTACTCATGCTATAGCGATTATAGCGTGTGGGTTGTTGCCCGCTGGTAGCGGTATAAATCGTACTGCGGGTTTATTCTGCGCTGGCGTCATTGCATTCAGTGGAAGCTTATATATTATGGCACTAACTGGGTTAACCTCGCTCGGTATTGTCACACCAGTAGGCGGTGTGTTATTGGTATGTGGCTGGATATCCTTTTGCTGGTCAGTGGTAAAGCTGCCATCGGACACAGCATGAAGTAAATTACAGACAAAAGCGAACATATTGAGCCTCTACAATTTTGTTTGGCCAATATAAATATTTGTTTCGATTAACGAGACTTATAAAAATCTTATTAGGGCACAAAGAATAATTCATACCACGCATTAAATAGAACAAAATCATGTCAACAGATCCATTATTACAACCATACGACCTGAAACACCTAAGGTTGAAAAACCGCATCATGACCACCTCACACGAACCGGCGTATTCAGAGGAGGGTATGCCTAAAGAACGGTACCGCGCCTATCATGAGGAAAGAGCAAAAGCCGGTGTGGCACTGGCAATGACTGCGGGCTCTGCTGCTGTCTCCAAAGACAGCCCGCCAGTGTTTAACAACGTGCTGGTTTATTCCGACGATGTCGTTCCATGGATTCAAGATTTAACAGACAGCTGTCATGAGCATGGTTGCGCAGTAATGATTCAACTGACTCATTTGGGTCGTAGAACGAACTGGAACAAGGGTGAATGGTTGCCGTCTGTTTCGTCATCCAAACATCGAGAGCCTGCGCACAGGTCTTTTCCTAAGTTAATAGAGGATTGGGACATTGATCGAATAATTAACGACTTTGCTGATGCTGCGCAGCGTATGCAGGCAGGCGGCATGGATGGAATAGAGTTACAGGTTTATGGTCATCTGTTAGATCAATTCTGGTCACCGCTCACCAATGATCTGATTGGGCCCTATGGTTCTGATACTTTGGAAAACCGTATGCGCTTTCCAATGGATGTGCTCGACGCTATTCGCAAGCGTGTGGGTCCGGAATTCATTGTTGGGTTCAGGTTTACTGCAGACGAAGCGCAAAAAGGCGGAATCACTGCTGCCGAAGGCATTGAGATTGCAAAAAAACTAAGTGCTTGTGGTCAGTTGGACTTTCTGAATGTAATACGTGGCCGTATTCACACAGACCCTGCGATGACTGACCTTATACCAGTACAAGGCATGGCAAACGCACCCCATTTGGATTTTGCTGGTGAGGTTAGAAAAGCCACTGGCATGCCAACCTTTCACGCGTCTAAAATTCCAGATGTCGCGACAGCGCGTCATGCTATAAAAAATGGTTTGCTTGATATGGTTGGAATGACTCGAGCTCACATAGCTGACCCTCATATTGTTCGTAAAATCATGCAAAAGCGTGAGCATGATATACGCCCATGCGTTGGAGCGACATATTGCCTTGATCGCATATACCAGGGTGGCGAAGCCTTGTGCATGCATAATGCTGCAACTGGACGTGAACTGACCATGCCTCACGACATACCATTGGCCAGAACAAAAAGAAATGTTGTCATTGTTGGCGCTGGTCCTGCTGGTCTTGAAGCTGCTCGGGTGTGTGCGGAACGAGGTCACCAGGTGACCGTGTTCGAAGCACAAGCTCAGGCTGGTGGTCAGATAAAAATAACCTCAATGACGCCTCGCCGCCGCGAAATGATATCAATTATCGAATGGCGTGAGGAACAGTGTACGGCTAAAGGCGTTACCTTCAAATTCAATCACTACGCTGAAAAGGATGATGTCATCGCTCTTTCACCCGACGTGGTCATCGTTGCTACGGGAGGTTTACCGAATCTGGAACTGTTTGAAAGTGGGCAGCACACCATGATGGTGGAATCCAGCTGGGACATAATTACAGGCGATGTTAAACCTGCAGACGAATTGCTCATTTATGATGAAAGTGGTGATCACCCGGCGCTACAAGCGGCAGAGATCGCTGCTGCTGCCGGTTCAAAAGTTGAAATCATGACACCTGATCGCGTATTCGCGCCAGATATAATGGCGATGAACCTGGTACCCTACATGCGCTCTCTGCAAGACAAAGACGTTACGTTTACAGTTACGCGCCGCCTGTTAGGTGTTGAGCGTAGCGGCAATAAACTATTGGCAACCATCGGCACAGACTACAGCGATCATACTTACACAGCTGAGTATGATCAGGTCGTTGTGAACTATGGCACGATGCCGCTTGACGATCTCTATTTTGTATTAAAACCGCTAAGCTCAAATGGCGGGGCTGTTGATCACAATGCGCTAATCAACGGTGAAACGCAGGTCAGTTTTCGTAATCCTGCAGGTCAGTTTCAGTTGTTTCGCATAGGCGATGCAGTTAGTGCACGAAACACACATGCGGCTATTTACGATGCATTACGACTTGCAAAAGACCTGTAAACGAAAATTTATTCATCAAGTATCAAAAGATGAAAACACACAGTTGGCCCGATGATCATTGGCACTGGCCAATCAAGTTGTCCCACTTTCACGGAGTGCGGCGAGGAGGCTTGATATTTACCGGTGGTCAAGCCGACCTGAACAGCCAAGGTAGGGTAGTAAATCCCAACGATCTGGTTAAGCAAACACACAATGTGTTGAGGCATGTTGATGCAATTCTAATTGATCTGGATGCATCACTTCATGATTTGGTGAAATTGGTCATTTACTTTGTTGGCGATCACTCAGATGAAACGCTCATACTTAATATTATTGCATCGCAATTAAGCGGTGATACACGGCCGGTAGTATCAACTATTTGTGTGCCAGAGTTGTGTTATCCCGGCATGAGAATTGAGCTGGAAGCGATCGCTGTAGATCCAATGCTACGTTCAAGTACAAACCCGCAATTCATTCGCAGTGATGTTTTGGCAGCATTGCCTGATCAATTTTCACATGCTGTTCGCTGCAACGATTTAGTATTCACCGGCGATGTGTCGGCAATACAATCAGATGGAACGCTTCCAGCCGGTGGCGACCTTATCGAACAAACTCGAATCATGATGGGTAATCTTGAGCATACGTTAGGGTTGGCTGGTGTCACACTAAACAGCGTTTTAAAGATCAATGTGTTTTATCAGGGCGACGGTACCGCATCGAACTGGACTGAGCCTGCCGCTATTCGCGCCTCCTACTTCTCCGAGCCAGGTCCTGCAGCAACCGGTATAGCAGTAAGCAGTTTTGCCACAGCTGAATTAATGACGAAAATTGCCGTTACTGCGGCGTGCTTAAGTGTTGATATAGCGGATAAAGCAAATGAAATTCATTACTCCTGGCCAGATGGACATTGGAACTGGACATCGAAACTGCCTTACAAACACGGCAATCGGTTTGGTCGCTTTATTCATCTTGGTGGGCAGGTCGCGTTGGATATTAACGCCGAAGTTTTACACCCCGACAATATAATTGCGCAGACCAAAATTGCACTGGCGAATATCAAAACGATACTAATTGATTTAGGTGCCACAATGGATGATGTTGTAAAGGTAACAACGTTCTATCAAGGTAACGCATCTGCAGATGCGCTTCATAAAAATCTTATCTTAAGGTCAGATGCGTTTAATGCACCTGGCCCAGCCACCTCTGGCATACCGGTACCGCATTTGGTGTACAAGAAGATGCTAATAGAGATCGAAGTTATTGCTGTTACAACTCAATCGTAGCATTATTTCGTTGACTGATAATACTCAAATATTATGATTAATGAGTCACGTTAATGTTCTTAGATAATCAGAAATTAGCGGTAGCCCTTGTTTAAGAGTATCTGTACTGTTGGCAAATCCAATACGGACATAACCCTCCATTTCCATTGTTGACCCGGGTGTCAGCATGACACCCGTTTTCTTTAGAAGATTTACGCAGAATTCCCGTGAAGGTAAATCCAGATCGTACTTTAACAATGTTACTGTGCTTGAGTGAGGTTTTACCCAGCTGATCAAAGGTTCATTGTTTACCCAGTCGCTTAATATTGTAAGATTTCTACGAGTCAGCTCACGGTTTCTCATTAGAATGGCGTGCCGATTCTCAAGGGCCATTGCTGCGAGATGATCGTTTATCATACCCACAGAAATCGTGTTGTAGTCACGATGTATCATTACTGCCTCTATCACTTCCAATGGAGCGGTTAGCCATCCGAGCCTTAAACCTGCAAGCGAAAACGATTTTGACAGACCTGCAGTGCTAATGCCTTTCTCGTATAGGTCAGCGATTGATGCCGTTGTTCCAGGGTCTGTTTGATCTAAACCTCGGTACACCTCGTCACATAAAATCCATGCATCGGCTTTTCGGGCTATAGCCACTATTTCCTGTAGCATTTCCAATTGAATCAAACTGCCAGTTGGATTGTTAGGGTTGGTAAGAGCGATAAGTTTGGTGTCCGGGGTGGTTAGCTGCGCGAGTTGATCTAAGTCCGGAAGAAAACGATTCTCAGCTGTCAGGTGTAGCATATGTACATGCGACCCAAGGCTAGCTGGTATTGAATAGTGTTGCTGGTATGACGGTACAATCGATATGACTTTGTCATCTTTAGATAGCATCGATTGATAAACAAGTGAGTTGGCGCCTATTGTGCCGTGAGTGACTAATGTATTAGTCAGCGACTGGTTTGAATATAATGCGGCTATGGCACTTCTTAATTTATCGCTGCCTTCAATGGCACCATAGGTCATTTTTAATGACAACAGATCATTAATAGCGTCTTGGCTCTCACCTGACAATGACAGTAACTCAGCTATAGTGATGCTGTCACAACAAGTTTCAGCTAAATTATATTTACACTTCAGTTCAAACTCGTTCATCCAAAGTTCGACACCAAATGGCTCTATATACATAAAGACAGGCCCACGAATAAGTGGTTGTTATAAAAGAAGGGGTAGTGTACTTAATCCTGGACAATCTGGTCCAGTACTCTTCTCGTATTTGCCAGAAATCCACGGCAGGGGATTTTTTGTAGACGAAAATGGAGGCAATTACTCTTTATAATTCGAACACCTTTAGTACGGGATTCGTAGGAGTGCAGGGCGTGATCATGCCTTGTAAACATCAAACGATTGATTCAGCAACCAGGTGTTAGTGTTCGCTTTTACGTTGCAGGCGACTGAGATTTTTCTGGTTATTTACGACCTTCTAAGCCATCCGCAGCGGCACCCCCACCAGGAATTCTCATTTCAAATACATCTTCGACCACACAGTAGTCGTAATACCCCATGCGTGCTATGGGCTTGATGCGTGGAATGTCTATTTTGCCATCCTTGGTGATAACGTTATCTTTAACATGAATTCTTGCTACTTCAGCAAACACGACATCCACACCACCGACCGGACTGTTTCCTGCCAAATGCTGAGTAGATAAGTAACGGCATTCAAAATGACACGGTGATTCAGCGACTCTTTTACCTGGTGCATCAATACAGTCTGCCTTGGTGATTCCAGCTTCGACGAATTCATCGATATCTGATGTAAATGCCTGTGCCGACCGATTAACTGCTTCACGTAATTCCCAAGTCGCCATATTCCAAACGAACCAACCGGTACTTTCAGCATTTACAACGGTATCTTTGCGTGTTCCATCTGGGTAACGGTTAGCTGCAAACATAACCATCGGCGGGTCGAAAGTTAGATTTTGCCACTGGCTGTACGGTGCCAGGTTGTCGATACCTTCTGTAGAGACAGTCGAGAGCCAACCGATTGGTCTCGGGACCGTGCAACTCTTGAAAGGATCAAACTGCACGGGTCGTTCATCGCACCGAGGGTCGTAGTGCATTAGTAGCGCCAGTTGTATTGTAATTTAGTTAAGTACATAGTAAACGAGCGATAATAGTGACGCAATTTATTGTTGCTCCTGCATTATCAATCTGATTTCAGATGTACAATTCGAGTTAGTATTGTAGACTCATCTACATCCAGTAGCCAAGTGAATCGAAATGACAAATTTCCCCGAAATCAAGGCAGAGCCCGGTGTTACCCGCCAAGTACTCGCTGATCATCCCGAACTTATGGTTGTTGCATTCAGGTTCGCCAACAAAGGTGCGGCCGGTAAACTGCATAATCATCCACACATTCAATCAACTTTCGTTGAGTCCGGGCGTTTTTTATTTACCATTGATGGTAAAGAACGAGAAGTTGGTCCAGGGGATAGTTTCGTTATTCCAACCAACGCCGTTCATGGGTGTGTTTGTATTGAGCCAGGCAAGCTCATTGATAGTTTTACGCCTCGTCGCGACGATTTTCTCTAAAAAGGTGTCCTAGAGTTTACCCCTCGTAAACGGACAAAAACCGCTGGATCCCTTGTCTGACTTAGCTTTAAGGTGAAGTTGGTTCCAAGCTCAATGATTAAGCGTTGTAATAGCGTTAGCATCACAGACTCTATCTCCCGTTTATGGTGTAATGGGTAATACGCATATTTGTTACTCCATTTACGCTCACAGAGGCGTTTGTTCCTGAACGTTCCATGTTATGTTCCGTCGCTACGAAACGACGATTAGGCTTGAACGAACAACTGTCTTGATTATCACCTCTCAACTTAATCATTTTATTTAGCCAGGATTTGAAGTCAGACAAATTCCTGACAAAGTCTAGGGCTCATCGCCGAGAACTATTAATCTCCCTTGTGCGTACTACAGCGAAAAAAAGCAGCCTGACGGTCGAGAAAGACTGTGTCGGTGTTTGGCCTACCTGGTCTGGTTGGATTTTCATAAAAATACTGGATGTTTTCATCGCGGAACCTAGTGAAAATAGGTCCATTGATATGTGTTGCGAAGGCATCGGCGTCTGCATAGACTTCGAAAAAAACCAATTCAGATTGTTGTTCGAGAGCAATTTCAGCAGGTGGTGGATGCGGCTGTTTTCGTTCAACTGATTGCGGAGGCGTTGCACTAAGATGTACAGAGTAAACGAGTGTGCCGGGTTCTTGCGCCAGCACGTTAGTTACGGCTTCATTTAAGGCCTGAGCGAGTTGAGGTTGCATGCCGTTTCGCAGCTTCCATTTTGAAATTAACGTGATCATGGTTTGAATCCAGTGACAATCGATAATGATCCTGACAGTTAAGGCTTTCGAATTGCATTGCGAATATTGACCAGGTACTTAATTGTCCGCAAAATAGTTCCAAGCCTTGGGCGCCTCATGTGAAGTGTAGATTTTTTGATATTCAGGATCATAAATTTCAACGATTTTATAAGTACCTGATGTTACCCAGTCGCCGGGTATAAAGGATATCGCACTTTCACCGTGCGAGTTTTCGCGTGGTTTGTGCTCGATAGTCAGCGACTGTATGAAAACTTTTCCCCAGGCCAGCCATTTGTCATTTTTTGTACGTTCAAAAAAAAAGACTCTGATAGGGTCGAGTTGAAAGGCTCTAGCGGTAGGTTTGTCTTTAAAGTGGAATACCTTATCTTCCACATCTTTTAGCGTAACCGGGTTTTTCTGATGGCATTCGATGTTGAGAATATCAGATGGAAATCCCTGTGATTCATTTATAAGCAACGTGTCATTGATTTCGTAAAAACTTCCCATAATTGTAGGTTCTCAGTTATTTAGTGTCGTATCAACTTATCGCTGGATGGCTTCGGCTAATCGTTTCGATTGGAAAGCGTTTTTGTAAGGCTTCGAAACCATGCCAGTAAAAATCGCTGATGGCATCACTTGGATAGTCGAACGTACTTTGCCACTGAAATATACAAGTCTTGTCCAAGTCCCCGGAAAGCAATCGAATAGAGGCTTTGTAGTTTTTCACCTCCTCGCCCCACGGACCTTCATGCCACTTGTATTTATAATGAAAATCACTGTTATCAAGCGACACAAGTTCTTCTGTAGTGGTGGGTTGGCCTGGAAATGTGAGAACTCTACGAAGTTGATTTGTTTGTGTCTGATTATCCCGGATTTCGGTTTTTGTAATATCTGGATGCCATTCATGGATGGTGTAGAAACCTCCAATGACATCCCAAACAGAAGCCGCAGGCGCACCCAGTTCGACACAGCGTACAACATGCCAATGTTGGTAAACACCGGAATTGGATTTCTTGGTCATATCAATTTCCCAATTGTGTTTTCGATTCGTAAAAATGACTCTTTGGCAAAGCAGCGAATTAAAAGTTTCGCGATTCCCCTAGGTAGCGAAAGCACGGGCCATAGTTACCTTGTTCGCCAATAATCTCCATGCTCATCAAGGAGCGTGCACAAGTGGACAATTCAAACATGGTGTCTATGGCGTGAACTAGAGCGCCTTGATCACCGTTTTCCCAGACGACCTGAAGGCGGTCCAGCATTTGTGTAAATAGCTGGTCTGCACTGTTTATTAGCTGCCATACATCGGCTGGAACATCTTGCTGCTGGTATCCCCCTGATGGTACGACAACCGCAGGCCAAGAATCTGGTCGTGCCAATATAGGCCCATCAAACATGGCTTGATTATTCTCGTCAACGCCGCTGAACCTTCTACCTTTTCGGACTTCGAGAAAACGATAGTAATGTGCAAGTTCGTGGGTGTGTTCAACGATTGGAGAGACCTCGGAGCCTTCTCCTTGATCTTTTATAATATTAATTGCAGATTCGACTGAGTTAAGATCTTCCATTACCATGCAGGCCAGTGGTCCAGTGATTTGTCTATCTGTAGCAAGTTTAGGATTGAGTTTTTTAAATGTGTCAAGGATTGCGTCGTAAAATTCTCCTATACTTTTAAATCCGCGCTGTGATTCTGAGCACAGCGCAGGCTCCTCATCTGAAGGGGCCTCAATTGCAATGAAGAGATCAAGGGCTTTGTTGGATAAACCCGAAAGCACAACCGTTAGTTCTGGATGAACATGACCCGGAATAGGGCCTGGGTAGCGTGGCACCATGTTGGGGTTGCTAATCTGCGGAATGCAACCCAGGGCCGTGAGCATGTTACAGGCAAGCGACATATGCAACATTTCTTCGTGGACAACATTACGTATGGATTCTGCCACTTCGTCTGTTTCGTCTTTGATTGACCAAAGCGCGAATAAATAGGGCGGTATGGTTGAAAACTCTACTGATACTGCGGATTGCAACGCCAGCTCTAGCCACTCAATATCGCGATACTCTTGGGGCTGGCTGACTAAACTATCAATACGCTCAATATGATGCTTTCCAGCGACTAGTTCTAACAGTGATTTTTTATTCACGCTCACAGTTGCTGCGATAGCAGGTGATCGGTCAATTTCAACGAAACGGCCACCAGTGTGAGTGTTGGATTGACAGCCGCACACGTGGGATGCACGGCGTTCGAGCACACATACAGGTTTTCTGTGCCGAACACTTTTAAATCTGCATCTACCACGCCTTCCGTTGGGTCTTTACCCATTCGGCATGTAGATGATGTGTGGTGTCCATCTTGATCTCCAATTTTTCGCCCCTTAATTGGGTCGACATCGTATCCCATATCGTTGATAACTTCTTGCATCAAATCCAGATTAACTCCTGCACGGGAATTAAAATCTTCAGGGTGACTAAAGTTGATTCGGGTACGGGGCAAACCGAAACGGTTTGTTCCCTCGCCAATCGTGAATCGATTTTCGTATTGTCCCATTTCTTCCATGAAAGCTGATAGTTGAATGGTACGCGAGCCACTGATTTTCTTATCGATTGCCTGCCTACTATTACCACGAATCATTTGATCTGCAATGTCCACGTTCGGTGATCCAGCATATTTCATTAGAAATATTTTTCCATTAGCTTGTTGCTTTTCGGTGTCGTATGAGCGTGACATCAAACTTGGAAAGTCATATTCCTGAATCCAACGTTCTTTATTCTCTTTTTTTGTTCCAGTTACTGAGAGGAACGGATGGGATATCGCATAACGGCCCACCAGATCATTATCATTACCAATCCCGTGCTTCCAATGAGAGCTAACTGAACCCATCAAGAGTTTGGGCGCTTCGTAGGCCCCGCTACACACGATGACACGATCCCCCATGGCGACGACTGGCGATCCGGTATCAGGGTCGATATATTCAACCCCCCCGATACTGCGTTTGGACAAGGCCACTAGTCGGGTAGCTGCTGCCATTCCGATAAATTCCAGGTTTATATAAGCTGGCTCGCTAAGCAAATCGTCGAGGGTTTGTGCTCCTGAGAAGCGTGCACCGAATGGACAATATTTACAGGAACCTGTGGCCATGCATTTTCGATAACGTGCAAGCGGCATATGCCCGGGTTTTATGCTGAGTCTTTTAAACGACTCAACCATTTCACCATCGGATTCGGTCCATGGGTATGGCGGCAGCGGGTAGGGTTTACTACGCCATGGATCATCAGCCCATCGGCCATCCGGACCCTGAACGGTCTCATCACCGCAGACAGACAAGTATTCGTCGGCGCGGCAGTAGTAGGGTTCTAAAGTGTCATAACCATATGGCCAGTCACCTCCGCGCCCGGTTTTGTGTTTTAACTCAAAGTCTTCTGGTTTAAAGCGCATGCACCAACCACCCCAGTGAACGGCTGATCCGCCGTACATCATGGTGCGCGAACCGTTCGAGTGCCAGTCAGTTTTTCCAACCGATGGGTTGTCTGCATCACGATCTTCGCAATGATTATAGGGTTTATAACCGCTGGCTCGGTTTACCACGTAGTCCCACCAATAGCGTCGATCTTTCATCGCCACTTTTGGACCTGCTTCGAGCATCAGAATGGAGGTTTGTGGATCAGCTTCAAGCAATTTGCTGGCAACTGTCGAACCGGCGACACCAGAGCCAATAATGATATAGGCGTATTCTTTGGTGCTCGCATTCACAGATCAGTTTCCTTGTACGGACGAACCGGTTTTATACGGTTATAACGAGACCCGGCTATGAATCCGTTATAGTTAACAACGTATTGCGGCTGGATAACAGGACGGTTTGGTGAAATAAAGTTCTTAAACCCGCCCGCGACAATTTGCACTCGAATAAATTCATCAATAACAAAATATTTTGCATGCGCCAGACGGGTGTCGAGCTGAGCCGGTGCGCCATACTTGTCAAGCGAAATACCATTGTCTAGAAATAGTTTTGAAAATGCTTCATCGCCGTAGATGTGTTCTAGCTCGTCCACTACTTCAAGTGCGTTCACGTATTCGCCTATAAAACTTGGCCTTCGTATTGTTTTTTCCTTAATGAACTCAAGCCATGAACTTTTCAGTCCAGCAGAATCATCAGTTGCGTTTTCCCAGACAGACCCTATTGCAACGAAGATACGCCACAGGCCTTTTATCTCTGCATGAGTGAGCTCACGTGGATCGGCGAGTATAAGTCGGCTCGCAAGTCGTTGCTTGCAAATGTCACCACCAATGATAGGGGATACCACGACACCTCCGGTTTTGGATGAAGAAGCTATGGTCCAGTCATTCTTCAGGCTCTGTTTTATAGGTTAATTTATAAGCTGTCAATTACCACTACAGTTATAAAAGCAACGTCAAAAAAATGCTATCTATACAGTTCAACCTGAGTTTATTGACTTAGTGCATAATTTTATTAGTTTAAGCAAATGAAGTGGGTGTCATCGTATGAAGCCATTGAACTCCCGTCAGCTTCCGAGCCCAGCTCCGGAGCAAATCGAATTTGATAGTCAGCTAACAATCAAAAAACTTCGTCAATCTGATGACATGGTACTTTATGTAAGTTACATAAACCACAAACCAGTTTTCACTATTTTGATGGCGCAGTTCATTCCTGATACGGCTTTAAGGCTAACTGATTTTCTTGACAATCGATGCGCACTTTTATTGTCAGATCGCGATGGTGTGGTTAAGAATTCCACTTTCCTGAACGAAACCGATGCACAAAGCGCAGCTGATGTAATGATTCCCTCAGCTCTAGATGCATGTGAAAAACTGAACAAAGCTGGCATAGGTTTGGCTATTGCGACAAATCAGGGCGGTTTTCAAAGTGGGATGATGACATTCGACGTCACAATCGCCACCAATGTCAGGGTCGCGCAACAAATATCAAATGCTGGAGGCCATCTAGATGCGATTTTTATTTGTCCATTCTCAGAGAGTCTGGAATGTAAGGCACCCGATAGTTATGATGCTCGCAAACCAGCTGGCGGTATGCCGTTATTTGCCAAACAATTGGCTGCGGCACATGAGGTTCCAGTTTTGGCAATGGTAGGGGATCAGCGCACAGACGGTGCTGCTGGTCAAGCCGCTGGCCTTAGGTTTTTTGCAGTTACCGATAAAAACGGTCGTTGGGATGCGGAATTAGAATCTGCAAAACGTAAAAATATAAGTTTGCCGAAGTTAGATACCGGGACAAGTGCTTACAAGGAGGTACCAGCCTTTGCAGACGCGGTGAGTATCCTTCTCAAGGAAAACGGTGTGAGTGCAGAGTCGTTAAAGTGAATGCGTTCAGAAGGCCAACATAGATTTGAGTCGGTACCACTTCTTCAATCTATATTGCAAACGGCACCAACATGCTTAAATCAAATATCTACTTGTATGGAGAGCGATACCAAAAAGTACGGCTCAATAAAAATCACTAGAATAGTGTGCTTGGCTAACATTCATATTGATATGTACTAATAAACAGTCTGGCCAAATATTCAAGCCAGACTGTCTTCATTTGAGTAATTAACTAAACACCATTCCGCCATTAATATCATAGTTTGCACCGGTCACAAATGCAGACTGAGCGCTGGCGAGAAAATAGACCAAATTGGCGATATCTTCGGGCACGCCTTCCCGTTTGATTGGCGATGCGTTTGCCACATGTGTTCGTACTTCAGGCTTGGTAAATACATTATGAAAATCTGTATCAATCATACCAGGGCATATAGCATTAACGCGAATACCGGGACCCAGCTCCTTAGCTAATCCGCGTGTCATGGTCATTACTGCGCCTTTGGAAGCGGCATAGGCTACTGAGCCTGGCCCGCCGCCATCGCGACCAGCTTGCGAGGCCAAATTAATAATTGAGCCTTTTTTCATATGCGGTAAACAGGCTTTTATCATTAAAAAGGTACTGGTTGTGTTCAACGACATAACCTCATTCCAGTGCTCCAACGACATCTCGGAAATGGTTTTTCGAGCAATTAACCCACCAGTATTATTAACAAGAATGTCGACTCCACCGAATGTTTCAACCGTTTTTGAAACAAGTGACTCGACATCTTCAGGTTTGTTAAGGTCCGCTTTTACAGCGATTGCATGCCCACCATTTTTAGTGATTTCATTAACTGCGCTTGTTGCACCATCACTACTTGCGTGATAGCTAAGCGCAACTTTTGCTCCTTCAGCAGCCAGCCGTAGTGCACAGGCACGACCGATATCTCGACCTGCACCCGTAACAATTGCGGTCATACCATTCAAACTCATAACATTTTTCCTTAGTATAAAAAAGAGTAAAAAAGATTTTTATAGACTAGCGCCAACATCGAACGTTTTTGGCACTACTACTTTGAAACTTCGATCATCGGCATCGGAGAAATAAAGATCACAATCATATCCCTGGTCATCGAGAAAGCTGAATATCCTACGAGGTGCTTTAAGCGAATAGGGTACAATTAGTGTTGCAATGCGATGACGTACTGCTTTTGGAAAACGCGCAGTCAAATAGGTGCTGACCGGCAAGCCTTCATAATCGATCGGGTCAACATCCGGGAAATCTGTCAATTGAGACAATTCTGCGGCACCCGCCTCAGACCACAGTATTTGTCCATAAAAGCCGGCTTTTTGCCCGGTGTATCGAAAAGTAGTGTCACCTAGCGTCATCGGTTCGTTGGTGTGCAGTAGCCAATCAATTGAAACAGGCTCTTTTGCATCAATCGCATCGACAATAACGAAATAGGTGTTGTTCACGAAATACACATCGCGAAGCACCTGGGTTACTTCTGGAGTGAGAGATTGATAAGCCGCGGTAGCATCACCTTGCACATAAATATGATCTTCACGCTGTTCGGCAGTAACTATTTGCCCGGATGAACGCATCGCAAGCGACTTGTCTTTAGCCGCATACTGACCTTTGCCATCAATAAGTATGGCGTTTTTTGAGCGAGTCTGGCGTCGCCAGTTCTGATGCATTGTGCTGTTAAACGCAACATAGTGCCCTGACTGAATCGCCAGGTCTTCACCAAAACCGGCAAGACAAAATGCATTCTGATCACCGTGACTGTGACTGACCGACCCGAATCTTGATGATTTCATGACGAACTGGATGTGTTCATCAGGCATTGTCATATTCGTTTGTATAGCGACCCAACCGATACCCTTAAACCAACGCATTGAGTCATGCTGTTCCGGTGGTTTTGCATCAACAATTGGAAAATCGGTCCGGTAAGCCAGCTCGTCGAAGTTAAGGTCCCACCAACCGTAATTGTAAAACGCCATTTCAGTACCGGAATCATTGCGTTTGATTTCATCGTAATACCACTGATAAGCACCGTTGCCGGTAACACCAGCAAACTGACGTAAGTTATATCCAATCTTCAACGATGGCAAATCACCCATGGTACTGTCGTCGCCAAAAGTGGCACGTCGAGTGTCTGGCGCTTTGGTAAAGAGCGGGAAATCTCCGGTGTGTTGAAAAAAGGGCCTTTGATACAGGTCGATACCTGTGAAGCCTTTTAAAAGGTTCAGCGCATCAATCAAATAAGCCATGCCTGTCATCCAGTAATGCGGACCTTCCGCCCAACCACCTTGCGCATCGCCCCAAGGTGAATACACGGTAGCCAGAAATTCAATGGCGTAGTGTAACCAGTCCTCAGCTTCTTCCTCATCGTTCAGTAGAGCAATGGCTGCTGGAATCAATACCGCTGACACGGCTCTAACCGCATGACTATCAAATGGAAAAAGCTGAATATTAGCGTTCTTGATAATATGGTCTGCTGTTTCACGTGTGCGGATCAGTAGCGCTGTGCGCACGCGATCACGTTCATCGACTGATAATTCTTCGTACAGCCAGTCGTATCCCCATGCCAACGCACCATTAACGCGAAATGCCCACTCATCGGTATAGGCGCGCGAAGTCGTACCTGAAGGATTCCACGATGCGGCCTCGAGCAACCACTCTTTAGCGCGTAACAGCATTTGCGCATCGTCGGTTATAGTTCCACCTACAGCCAGGTGTCGTATGGCATAGATTAGTTCCTGGCAATCAATATAGGTTTGTCGCCATACAGACGCTACACGTTTGTGATCTGGATAACCGGCAGGCTCCTTCATGATCTCCCTATCCATCCAGGGCAGAGAAGACTTGCTGTAAAAATTATCCCAGGTGCAATGGGTTGGGTCTTTAACTAGATTGTCTTTAAACGATGAAATTTGATCTTTGTTCATCCACAGTCGTGGGTGCGTGCTGTTTGTGTTCGCAAACCGCTCGTTCCTATTAGGCAATGGTGTAGTCGGTAAATCCGGTTCAAGTGTGAAGTGGCGATCAGAACTCCAGCTACTCACTCGCGCTTTATCTTCAGGCGACCAAACAGCATATGACCAGACATATTCGCCGGCGTCGAACGCGAAATCTGGCGTAAAAAAATTTAATTTGATGCCAGTAAACAGTTTGGTGTCTGCTTTATTGTATTGGGTGTTGTTTGAAATGCGAACAACATAGTTTGCACCATCTTCAATCGTTGGTAACCATGTAAAGCGTGGCGGATTTTCTGTGATCTCAGTATGTTCAGTCGGCGAGTACTGGATGGTCAAACGTCCAGGTGAGGGTTCATCAAGCAAAGGCAGACTTGTATTGGATAATTCAGAACTGGACATCACTTTAAAAGCATCCGTAGTAGATGATAAATTGCTATCTTTTTATTAAGCCAGACAGGTGACGTGGGACATTGATGCACTCGTCACAAACGTTCATCGCAATTCGTATTTCACGTGGGCGCAGTAGGTGCCACCCACATGAATGGTACTGTCTAACGATTTATCCGCCGTATTGGCGCTTATAGGCTGAGTTCATTACTTCAAGTACTTCGCTCAGACCTTTCTGGTCTAACTGAGCCAGGTAGTCGTCCCATTCTGCTTCGACATCGCCTGTACCCAATATCCAAGTCTGTTGACGTTCGAGCATGTAGTCACGAATAGACCCCCAATATTTATCGTAGACTTTTTGCTCGTCTGCGGTAAATGCCACACCCAGAAATTGATCAATCAGGTAATCGCCTTCGTCATACAGTGCTATACCTTCCAACGCAAACTCGTTTGACCATTGGATTTCGTAGTTATAGTCCTGGAAGTAACCACGTCCTTGAAGCTGAGCGCCTACCTGATAAAGCTGGTTATTCACTGGCTCGTCACTGTTGAGTACGGAGTCTTTGAAGATGGCTTTGCCATCAACCATATCGTATTGCACACCTTCGGCGCCGAAGTTGGCCATACGTCGACCTTTTTCGGTAAACCAGAAGTCGAAGTATTTGATTGTTTCAACTGGGTGCTTGTTTGTGCCGCCAATTGCCCAACCATCTGGCTTGATTGGAATTCGTCGGTGTTCTTCAATTCGTTTACCTGAAATAGATGCAGGCGGTGCGAATGCCTTGAACTCAAACCCATCGATGTCTTCTGATAATCGATTGTAACCAGAGGTGGATGCGAACCAGTCGTGGGTTGAACCGCCAAGGTTTTCGGATAACAGAAATTCTCTTGATGAACTACCACGTGTGAATATTTCTGCATCGATTAGGCCATCCGCATACCAGCGAGCTATATTTTTGATACCTTCGCGGTAGCCTTCGCCAGCGTAGGGGTGTTGGATCTCACCGTTATCAACATAGAAATCATGATAAGTGTCTGAGCCTGACGAACGACCGTCCCACAAAGTGACAAGTCGTAGCATTTCCGGCCATTGACGAGCGAAAAAAGGTACTTCATCGGCTTCGCCGTTGCCGTTTGGATCTTGCGTTTTGAATGCCCGTAACACGGCTTCATACTCATCCACCGTTTCAGGCATATCAAGCTCTAACTTTTCTAACCAGTCAGTGCGAATCCAGTATGCGCGGCCGTATTTCCCGTCGGGAAGATAAGGTATGTAATACATGTTGCCATCGGCAGCTTTGAGCGCTGATGCTACCTCCGGCTTTTCTTCAAAGAATTTTTTCAGGTTAGGCGCATGCTCGTCAATGAGGTCGTTCAATGGCAGAAACGCACCTTCCGGGCCAAATTGGTTAACAAAATCTTTGATGCGACTGGAGCCGACAATATCGGGTATTTTGCCAGATGCAAGCATCAGGTTCAGGGCTTCTGTTTTACCGGTATTTTCACTGTCAGTACGCAAGTTAGCACCGACAGTCACATCTTTAAGATGGATATTGGTGAGCTTTCTTGCTTCTATTTCAACTGGCCAGTCTTCCTTGTACACAGGATAACGTTTATGGTTCATCTGGATACTCAGTTCCAGAGGCTCATCGACAATTTTGTAATCCTCTTCCGCTAACGCCCCTGCAGATAGGGCGCTAGTTGCGAGCATTGCCGTTACTAAATAACGCATTTTCATATCTACTCTCCTAGGTGGTTGGTGTTTTTACTTCCGTACAACTGGCTACTCCTTGACACCTCCAAGCAGTATCCCTTTCTCAAAATATTTCTGGATAAATGGATAGACGATTAAAACCGGAATGATCGAACACACGATAATTGCGGCCGTCACAGATTCAGCACTGTAAGGCTGAGAAGATAAAGTCGCTGTGAACTCGTGATCATCTGATAAAAATGCGATGGTGTGGCGCAAAAACACCTGCAATGGAATCTTTTCTTCACTTTGCAAAAGTACCATCGCCCAAAAAAAACCATTCCAGCGCGAAACAATGCAAAACAGCGTGATGGTTGCAATGGCCGGTTTGGATAGTGGAATATATACTTTCCATAGAATCTGAAAGTCATTTGCGCCGTCCATGCGCGCTGCTTCCTGAAAACTCTGTGGCAAAGATTCGAAAAAATTTCTTAGTAGTATTAAATTAAATGCATTAACAGCAAAACCGATAATGATGCCAAAGTAGCTGTCGAGCAAGTTAAGATCTCGCATGTTCAGGAAAAACGGAATAAGTCCTGCGTTGAACCACAGAGTAAACGCGACAAACAAATTCCAAAACCGGCGACCCATAAGTTGTGGTCTGGACAAGGCATAGGCGCCAGGAATAATGATCAGCAAACTCATTATTGTGCCGCCGATAGTGTAAATAAACGTGTTGCCGTACGAAATCCAGAATTTCGGTTGTGTCAGGATGTATTTGTATGCCGCTAAAGTGGAATCAACAGGAGTGAGCACCACTTTTCCGGCGGCGGCGGCAAAGCCGCCACTAAACGAAACGGCTGCAATGTATATGAAAGGGTAGAACGTTGCAACCGTGAATAGCCCAATAAGCACTGATGTGGCCAGTGCAAAAAGCTTGTCACCGCGAGAGTATAAATTCATGCCCACTGCCATTTACACATCTACCATAGTGAAGTGCGCACGTAGCGCCGTGACAATGTATTGGCAACCATAACAAGTACAAATGCCACAACAGCATTGAACAATCCGGCTGCCGCCGCAATATCGTACTGTCCGCTTTCCAAGCCTTGTCTGTACACCCACGTGTTAACGACATCAGCAGTTATATAGGTGGCCGGCTGGTAGAGCAGAATTATCATTTCGAATGACACCTCCATGATATTGCCAATGCGAATGATCAACATGATAATGATGGTGGGTAGAATACAAGGCAGTGTTATTTTCCACATCATTTGCCAACGGCTAGCGCCATCGACCACAGCGCTTTCATAAAGGGATGGGTTAACGCCAGCTATGGCTGCTAGAAAAACAATCGAGCCGAACCCGGCTTCCTGCCAAATTCCTGTACCTACAAATATCGGGCGAAACCATTCAGGACGGGTTAAAAAGTAAATTGAATCCAGGCCAAACCAACCCATGATGGTATTGACGACTCCCGCAGTAGGCGAAAACGCGGTAGTGACGATCCCGGCGATAATGACCGTTGAAATAAAGTGTGGCAGATACACAATGGTTTGGGCTACACGCTTATACGTTACATGAAGAATTTCATTGAACATCAAAGCAAGCAGAATCGGCGCTGGGAATCCAAACAATAAATTGAGTGCACTGATTTTTATCGTATTCCAAAAAGCCCGGATAAACTGATCGTTAGAAAACAGCGTATGAAAATGCTCCCACCCAACCCATGGGCTAGCTGCAACGCCACGAAATATTGAATAGTCCTTAAAAGCAATCTGTAGCCCGTACATAGGTTTGTAAAGGAACACCAAAAACCAGATGATGGTTGGTGCCAGCATAACGTAGAGCTGCCATTCATTTCTAAAGTGATCGCCTAACCAAATCAGTTTATCTTTGAATGATTTTTTTGAGTCATATTCAGTTACGCCAGACTCAGGTTTTTCATCCTGGCCCGAACTCACGTATTGCTACCTTGCGAAAAGGGTTCTGACAACACAAGCCCGGATTTCGCATCGAATACTTTTACAAGGTCAGTAGGAGCGTAAACGGTTGAGATTTCCGATAGATGATCAATTTGTCCATTGGTTTCAGCTTTGACAATCATATCTTGCTCACCGAATTTGGCATGCAATAGTGCTTCAGAGCCTAGCGTTTCAACCAGGTTCAGAGAGATCGACATGGCGGAAGTGCCTTCATTGTTGCTAAGTGAAATGTGCTCCGGACGTATTCCCAGTACTACTGACTGACCGTCTTCAACGTTAGTGTTGTTGGGTAAGTCAATAACAGTGTCGTTTATCCTTACTTGCAAACCAGAAGAGACTTTTTCTATATTCCCTTGCAGTTGGTTCATTGGGGGTGAGCCAATAAACCCCGCAACAAAAGTATTGGCAGGATTCATGAACAATTCCATGGGTGAGCCGATTTGTTCTATGTTCCCGTCGTTCATAACCACAATTCGATCAGCCAATGTCATTGCTTCTACTTGATCGTGTGTCACGTAAACTGACGTAGCTCCCAGGCGCCTGTGAAGCTGTTTGATTTCCGCTCTCATTTGGGTTCGAAGTTTTGCATCCAGATTCGACAGCGGCTCGTCAAATAGAAATACTTTTGGTCGCCGAACAATGGCGCGGCCCATTGCGACGCGTTGCCGCTGGCCACCAGACAATTCAGCTGGTTTACGATCAAGGTAAGGGGTCAAGCCAAGAATATCGCTGGCCTCTTTGACGGTTTTTTCGATATGACCCTTGGACTCTTTGCGAATGCGCAAACCAAAGGCGATATTTTCAAAAACACTTAAATGCGGGTAGAGCGCATAGTTTTGAAAAACCATTGCGACATCCCGGTCTTTAGGCGCTACGCGATTAACAACGCGTCCATCGATACTGATATCGCCCGCGCTAATTTCCTCCAAGCCGGCAATCATTCGCAAGGTGGTGGATTTGCCGCATCCGGACGGACCTACAAGTACGACGAATTCTTTTTCCTTGACCTCAAGATCAATGCCGTGGACGACCTCTAATCGGCCATAAGCTTTCACGATTTTTTCGAGCTTGACGCCAGACACGTTCTCTCCAAAAATCCAATAAGTAGCTGAATTTGAAATACCCCAACGCCGCTCAGATTTGATGATCGCGCATGAGGAAATTGCCCGATTTCACCCTTGACCGGGCGTCATAGGGACACCAGTTTTGGTTATTGACGCGACGATGGTATACTAGTATTTCTCATGTTGCAAACGAATTTATCCTCCGCTGTGGTTACACGTGGTGACTCCATTAAAGCAAGACTAATCAGTCAGTGTGTAGGGGGTAGTTAAAGAACAGGTAGTGGAATGATCGCGTTGCTACATGATTGAATTTAAATAAATCGATTTAAAAATATAGCGGACAAAGAACTTTATATACCTGGACAAGCAAAGCGAGTTGGTAGTAACACACTGGTGAGCATTGGAGAACAGAATCATGGTGCAGCAACACCTGAAACCCACTGAGCGTCGTACCGGTGTGGATGCAGTTTTCGAATATCTGTACGATGAAATAGTATCTATGCGCCTGCTTCCTGGAACAAAAATCTCGGAAGCAGAAATCGCAAAAATGTTTGGTATTTCCCGCCAGCCTGTACGCGATGCGTTTAGTCGGCTGGAAAATCTAGACTTGCTAATGATAAGGCCTCAAAAAGCCACCGAAGTGAAACGATTTTCTTCGCTCGCGATAACAACAGCAAGATTTGTACGCGCAGCTGTTGAAACTGAAGTGTTGCGCCGCGCTTCGCGTATCTGTGGGCAGGATGGTTCAGACTTGTTACAGGCGCGCATCACAGATCAACAACTGGCCGTCGAAGAGAATAACTATGATCGGTTTCGCTCACTGGACTATGCGTTTCACGCAGCATTGTGCACCGTAGCTGAAACGGAATTCGCTATTGATGTTATTGCTGCGAATAAAGCCAAGGTTGATCGGCTCTGTGTATTAGGCATGGCTCGCGATGATCAGCTCGACGAATTATTTGAAGATCATAAACAAATCGCACAATTCGTTTCTGAGAATGACGAGGAGGGTGCTGTGAACATTGGTATGCTGCATCTGTCCCGTCTGGATACAACAATCAACACTATACGTGATGAAAATGCTGACTATTTCGATGATTGATCGAACTAAATAATTCCGATTGCAAATCTATCTTGACAGGTGCACCAAACTGTAACTCAAGCAAAAATGTAAGTAGTAATAGTCAGTTATACGTTGTATTTAGCTCTGCAAACAGGTTTTGGAAATCAACATTAGATGATTCAAACTTACTTGCGGTTTACAACCGCTGTTTTACACCTGGTGCAACCCTACTCATCGTCAGATAAACCACCTGCTGGTACCGTTTGGTCGTATCTAAAATCTCATTTACAACCGCTTAGAAACATATTACTCATCAGTTTATGCGTAACCGTACTGGCGGCAAGCGTTGAAGTCTGGCTTATCAGTTACGCCGGAAAGCTCATTGATACGTTGGCACTCACCGAGAAAGAAAACATTCTGCAAGTGCACGGTTTCGAACTGGCAGTAGCTGCATTGATGCTTTTGTTGTTCAGGCCACTTTCTCAAATGCTTCGGCAGGCAACTAACGATATCGGGCTTAACTGTAATACAGCAACTCTGGTGCGGTGGCGCGCACACAATCATTTGGCCAATCAATCTGTGGGGTGGTTTCAAGAAGACCTTACTGGTCGTACCGCTATTCGATTGGTTGATATTGGCAATCATGTAGCGGATATTTTGTATCAATGTCTTAACGCTATGGCATTCGGATTCGTTTATATGATAGGCATTGTTATTCTGATGTCAGACACCGATCCGAGGCTTGCACTACCACTGTTCTTGTGGCTGTTGTTGTATATTGCAATGCTGTTGCTTTTTATTCCAAGGATGGTAACGGCACAACAGACGTTTCAAAGTGCAAAGTCTGCGCTAACTGGCGTTGTTGTCGATGGTTTTTCCAATATTGATACCTTAAAACTATTTTCTGATCGCGAACTTATGATTAACGATCATAAAGTGAGCCTGGAGAACACCCGTCAGGCATTATTTGTTACACGTCAAATAGGCGTATCGTTGCGCACAATACTAACGATGCTTGAGGGCGTGATGATGGTCGGTTTTGTTGGTTATGGTCTATGGCTGTGGTCGCAAGAGGCTGCCACCATAGGTCTTATTGGTTCTGCCATAGCATTGAGTTTGCGTATCACCACCATGGCTGAGTGGGTATTTGAATCTGTACGGTGGATATTTTTACGCGTCGGTAGTTTGCGGGAAGCGCTTAAGACAATTGCCCAACCACTAGCCATTCCAATAACAAATGACGCTCCAAAACTACAAGTCAGGGGTGGAGAAATTACTATTGATAAAGTGCAGCATCACTATGGTTTGAAGCAGGGCGGGCTCGATACTATTTCCTTGAAAATAAAATCGGGTGAAAAGATCGGAGTGGTTGGGCGATCGGGTGCAGGTAAGTCCACGTTGGTTAACCTAATATTGCGGTTTCATGATGCTGAGCGTGGCAGCATCCACATTGACGGGCAAAATATAACTGAAGTTGAACAAGATAGCCTTCGTTCTTGCATTGGTATGGTAAGTCAGCAGGCTGCATTATTAAATCGATCAATTCGAGACAACATCGCTCTAGGTCGCACAAATATTACAGAACATCAAATACAGACGGCTGCGCGTAAAGCTCGTGCGCATGAGTTCATCATGCAACTCACTGATGCAAAAGGTAACACAGGTTATGATGCGCATGTTGGTGAGCGTGGTATCAAACTCTCCGGCGGACAACGTCAACGCATTGCACTTGCTCGCGTTATCTTGAAAAGCGCTCCTATTTTAATTCTTGACGAAGCCACCAGCGCACTCGACAGTGAAGTAGAAGCGGAAATACAACAATCGTTGAGTAGTATTATGCAAGACAAAACCGTTATTGCAATAGCGCACAGATTATCAACGATTGCCAAAATGGACCGAGTCATCGTACTCAATGAAGGGAAAATTGTAGAAGAGGGCACACACACTCAGCTATTGGCAGCCAATGGTTTGTACGCAGATTTTTGGAATAGGCAATCTGGTGGTTTTATTGGAATAGAGGACCAATAGCGCTGCATATCAGCGATAGACAAACAGAACGAACCAAAGGTTTGTTAAATCGACATTGCATTCCAGCTTCACTGGCTATTCGTTAGAAGGTTGGACTTTAATCGTAAAGACAATGTGTGCAAAGTGGATAAGTGTGATAAAAATGACTATGCACATACAATTTAAGATATGGCCCCACATAGTCACCAATCGCGTATCAAGCTCAAATGCGCATGTGATTCTGTGGGGCCCCAATGATGCAAACGGATTGTCTGGTAGCATAGTTGATTTTGAATTGCTATCAAATGAACCTGACAATAGTGATGAGTATATTTAGTCCAATCTAATAAAACTCATCGAACCGTTAGTCAACCAATAAATGTTTCCTGGTGTAATCATTACTTAATCAATCGTTTGCCGTAGCCTCAATTTCGATCATCAAACCAGGAATGGCGAGTCGGGTTACACCGAGTAGACTCATCGGCGGTGTTACGCCAGCAGGGCTTAGTTTTGCACCCAACGCGTCGAAGCAATTTATAGCTTGATCCACATCGGTGGTGTAGATGTTCAGACGGGTGATATTGGCAAACCCCATGTCAGCTTCGTTTAGAACAGCCTCCAGGTTGTTCAGTGCCAACGTCATTTGGCTTCGCATGTCGTCTGGATGCTGAGGAGCACCATTGGCGTCAACGGCTGTTTGCCCTGAACAGATGAGTTGTCGAGATGTGTCTTCGATTATTTCGGCTTGGTTATAACCAAATTGTTGCGACCAAGACCATGGGTTTACGGATGTTCTTTTCATTTTACAGCTCCTGATTTATCTTCACTTGGGGAAGCATTGAGTTTTAGGCAGCCAGATAGCTAACCCTCGATTGGTAAGTTAATGCACAGAGCTGACAGCCCTATGTCAGGAGTGTTTTTCAATGACTGTTTATTTATTCGCTCTCAAAATATTATTTAGTCTGAAATACTTGCCGTACGTTCATCTATGGATATCTGGAAAACTTTGGAAACACGGAAAATGATAGTTCGAATCCGTTTAATGGTTTACAGGTCTTTACCACGTTGACTGAGTTGGCAGTCTGGATTGCAGTTTACACAGTCAATTATATTTCGTTAGAAACTTTACTCTGATTGATTTTTCGACTGTAATTTTTACAAGGTTGGTGGCGTTAGCATCGATGATATAGTTCTACAGAATCCACGCAGTATTTGGGAGTTTGTTATGGAATATCCTCAAACAAGCAGCATAGTGGGTGAGGGCGAGCTTAACCACCAGTCAATTCGCAAGCAAACTCCTGAACAATTAATCGCATCTGTTTCAGCAGATAGTTCCCTACTTGAAGATCCTCACATTCGTCATCGGTATGACGCTTTGCTGGCTAATTCCAGCGTATGCAGTTTTTGCGGTGTCGGCTGTCCATACACGGTTGAAAAAAACAATCGTGGAAATCAAAAGGTTTATCCACTGTCTTCTTTAGGATTGTGTGTAAAGGGTAAAACCTCGTTGATAACAGGCGGTGACAAAGAACGTTCAGAACGGCTTAGCAAACGCGGTATTGCAGACGACAGAATTCGCGCGCCCATGATTCGGGGTCACGACGGGAAAATGCATGAAGTGAGTTGGGATGAGGCACTGGACCGTGCAGCCTGGTTATTTTTGCATGCGCGAGAGTGGGTCGGTCCCGAAGCCGTTGCAGTGTATGGCAACGGCCAGAAAACCATGGAAGCCATTTGGATGGCAAGTTTGTACAAATTGGTTTTTAATTTACCAACCATGGGGGCGAATTCTGAACATTGCCTGACCAGTGCCGGTGCAGCTCATGTTCTAAATTTTGGTAATGAAGCCAGTTTTACGTCCAGCCAATTTGATGAGCTCGATAGTTGCGACGTTGCTGTTTTACACGGCACAAACCCATTTGTGACCTTCCCGCAAGCCTACGAGAAACTGAAAAAAAATGGCACTGCAACGAAAGTCGTTATCGACCCGATTCGCAGCGATACTGTTAGTGACCTGGAGGCTGCCGATGCCAAAACGCTGCACATTCAATTTCGTCAGGGTGGGGATGTGCTGTTTAATCTGGCTGTAGCGCGCATCATTCTGGAGCAGGGCTGGGAGGATCCGGACAGTCTTGCCAGAGTAGACCCAGACAGCTACAAAGAGTTTCGGCGCCTGTGTGAAGAAGATCGGTGTAAAACGGACGTAGCCGCAAGCATTATTGCTTTGCCTGATCAAAACCCAGCAGACCTTGCAGATACAATCCGCACCTATGCAGAACTGATAGCCAAACCCCGAAAAGATTATCGCCCAAAGATTGCAATCATATCGAGCATGGGAATTAATCAATCGACAGGCAGCTACGGTTTTTCAACCAACCTTAATCTTCTGCTACTCACAGGGAATGTGGGACGCAGTGGTGCTGGGTCGTTGCGTGTTGCGGGTCAATCGAATGCAACCAGCGAACTGATGATGGGGTTTAACTCACGAAAGCTGTTGTTCAACCTTGACCCTGATAACGCTGAACACCGCGCAAACCTATCTCGAATATTACAACTCCCGGAGGAAAACATACCAAGATCGGCAGGTACATCAGTTGCGCGTATGGCAGATGACGATGAGCTTTACTGTTTTATCTTTATTGGCACTCAGATGACTAAAAACATGCCGCGTGTCGGTTACTGGACCAGGCGGCTTGGGCG
>CALIMV010000060.1 GCA_938045275.1 uncultured Granulosicoccaceae bacterium | reverse complement strand
CGTGCGTTAAAAAGGCTATGCAGACATTTTCTGCCAATGTACCAAAGTCGCCAGTCGATACAGATGAGCGTTTGCCGCGTACTGATCTACAGCAGCCTTCGTATCGACTCGCGTTAATGCTACGGCACGAATTGGCGACAGGTTGGGAGCAGCCATTTTCCGAGTTATATCAGACAGATGAAAGTACCGTCTGTCAGCCTCAGGCAACTGCTAACTAAATCGACATTCATCGGATACAACCAGTTTTCGCTCTGTCAAAATAGAAGGTCAGGAATTTGAGAATCGCGCAAATAAGTTGATGGAAATATAGTTGTTTAGAACGTTACATGGCAGATCGTATTGGAGTCAGCTGAAAGGAGAATTGTAGTGGCAAAATTTGAAATCGTACCGAATCTTACATTTTGTGATAGAGCTAAATGGGGAGCAGACTCAGCACTTACTCGTTTGGGGCATAAAGTGGCGCGTTCCCGAAGAACGCATGTCATCATTCATCACACGGTTATTGGTGACAACGACAGTTCTCCGAATGTATGGAGTAGTGAGTCGAAAATATTTGCCAATATGCGTAAACTACAAAAGGTTAGACCAGATTTGGGTTTGGATGTACCCTATAATTTTGTTGCCTATTTTGTTAAGAAGAACTCTGGGCTTTATATTTGTGAGGGCAGGGGTGAAGACAGAACCGGTGCCCATACGAAAGGGCATAATTCTGAGGGTATTGCTATTTCACTGGCTGGGGATTTCTCGAAAGACTCTCTAGCAGGAATTGAATGTTCCAAGCGCATGTATTTGTTGTCTGCATTTATCGGTTGGTTAAAATTCAATGCTAGTCACCCAGACTACGGCAATTTTAAACCGATGAAAAAATTGGGAACACTAAAGCCAGAGGGCCGTAATGTATATTTTCACAAGGATTTTAAAAATACCCAATGCCCGGGTAAAATAATAACGCCGCTTTTGACTCAATTGGATTTTATTAATCCGTCTTTCTTATGAAAATTCTCGCCATTATTGCCACAGTACTACTGATGCATTCAACCACTGTATGGTCAGATGCAGACGGTCCTGATGTTTGGCGTGTTGCACATGTATTGCCTGATGGTTTTTTAAACCTGCGAAAAGGTCCGTCAGTACACTTTGACATTATCAGTAGAATTCCGCACGATGCCACGGGGCTTGAAAATCTTGGTTGTTCTCCCGACTTTAACGCCTCTGAGTGGGCAGAGTTTTCACCTGAGGAATCGAAGCTGGCGTTAAAGATGCGATGGTGTAGGGTTGAATACCTGGGTGAAACAGGCTGGGTGCATTCTAAGTTTCTGGTCGAGTAGGGTTGAATTGCTATTAAATTAATAGTGCGTTTGCTAATTAAATGCCGTTCACCACTTAGCGCTACACAAATTAAGTGCAGTGCAAGTTAAGTGCAGTGCAAGCAAAGGTTCGAAAAGAAATAATTGTTACTCCTTTGGTTTTGACATTAGAGCAAAAGGAATTGCCAGTGGGCCAAAAATAGCGCCCATTACACCCCAGAACACAGGCTTGGTACCACGCGACTTCGCAATATAGTGACAGACGAATATGCTAGCCAGGCTTACCGCGATGATTAAGTAAATGTGCATGTATTAGTTATCTCCAATGTGGGTAAACAATAGCGAGTCGTTAGCAGAAGGCAACTAAAAATAGCTGGTTTTTCACGTACACCCTTTTTTCAAAGTTATGTGTTAGCGCGACTCTTTTCAAGATAGTTCTGCTCAAGACGGTACTGCAATGCAACTCTGCTGCCAAAATTATAGGCTCGATGTGTGTAACTGAGCGTGTGTGCCACAGTAGCAGATCCACTCTCTTAATACTCTTGTGAAGTAGAAGTATTTGATACAAAGCCGACCCTTCATGCAAAACGTATCAACGTTATTACTGCTTTGCGCACTGGTTAGCCTCAGAAAATTGATAAAAAGGCGCAAGTAAAAATACAGACTAAAATAACTGGCCAGCTTTGCTGTCGAGTGAATCCTGTTTCGGGCGTTCTCTTGCAGAATGGCTTCACCGTTGGGGCGGAAAGTCAAAACGGTTACCCAATTCAGAAATTCAGTAAGCAAAAAAACGACTTTTGCGGTTTGTCTGAATAGGCCTTTGTGGCCTAGTTTGAAGAGCCCGTTAGGTAAATTTTGGTATCATTTTATCTAGATGTTCTCAAATTGACTGGTCGAAATTCACTCGGCCGGAATCCGCTATCCAGAATCGTTGTAATGTTGTTTGCTGTCTGGTGTAATATGTTCACGGGTTCGAAGCTGGGCAATATTATCTTGTGAAACCATCCACAAGAAAGGGATAGGGAGATGTTCGGAAAATGGCAACGGATAACTTAAAATACTGCAAGTGGTGCAAGCACACCATGTTGAAAGATGCATTGGTTTGCCAACAGTGTCGGTATGGTCAAACAAAGCTTAGCAAGCCTGGTTTATCCAAAATAATTGAAATTGCCAGCATCGTTATCGCACTAACTGCAGTATTGTTTGCGTGGCAACAAGCGTCCAGAGCGGCTAATTCTCTAACGCAAAGTAAACAGCTATCCGGTGAGTTTGAAAAACAGCAGCAGAGTTTATCCTTATTGGGCTCAAACACAACTGAGATGCAAACGGAGATGGATGATCTTTCATCGATTGTTGCTGATAGTTTGCGTGTTATGTATCAAAACACAATGGATGAACTTGCAACAGATAAAAATTTATTAGATCTGTTATGTCCATCCGAAGTCACAGAGGCGTCGTTACGTTTGGACTGTGATATCAGGCATGTTGATTTTTCAGCCAGCGCTGTCGATGCGTTGGAGTGGTTTACACAGCTATCACCAGCAGTAGCAAAAAATTCCGGCATTGATAAACTGGGGGCCATCGAAACCATATGTGGTTATCAACCGGAAAATATTGGCGCCTTGTTTAATGCCAGTGACTACGTAATGGGTTTGGAGAACTTTGTTCCGATTCAAAACTTAGCCGAAGTGTCGGCTGAGAATACAGAAGATCTACCCACTGAGAGTGAACGACAAAAAGCATTAAGTGGTGTTGTTATGGAGCTGTACCATAATTTGTCCAATAAATGGGTTAGCACTGGCACTTATGCTTACGAGAAGCTCGAGAAGTTATGCGGTTAAAGCCATCTTAATATTGTGATGCCCGAGCAAAAAAAATCTGAATTTTCAGCCAGTATGTCAGCATCTTTCGGGCTCACTCCCACATCAATAGCAGTCCAATACTGACCGTTGAGCGTTTGCACATGGCGCGAGAACGCTCGCAGAAGCTCAGCTTTGTCGTCGCGCTTCGGGTCGGCAATAATGACCGACTTTCCGCCGCCCAAGGGGAGGCCTGCAATCGCATTTTTATAGCTCATACCCTTTGAGAGGCGAAGCACATCTGTCAATGCTTCATCAGCGGACTCATAGGGGTGCATTCTGCATCCGCCTGCAGCAGGTCCGAGTGCCGTTGAATGCAATGCGATGATTGCATTCAATTCAATTGCGGGGTCATGGCAATACAGAACCTGTTCGTGATCGAATTCGGGGTGAGAAAAAACAGACATTGAATTAGTGCTTGATGAATTTTGAGGAACCAGTATAGCTAAAAGCTCAAAACAACAGAGATGCTATGTAGGCGGTTAAAACACGCAAAGCAGATGTGTTCTTCAGGTTTATTGCTTTGGACATTGTGCTGCACTGTTTCGATTTTAAAGCATTATATTTCATGCTAGGCGCAGAATGAAAGCGTATTACATATGTAGCTATGGGTATCAATGACTTGCCATCGATAGAACAGTTAAAATTGTGTAAATTAAACGCTATTTTAAGCGTCAAACGATTTCTAACACTAGCCAATAGATAGAAATGAAGAGACACTAACTGTGGCTATTCAACTCATAGCGCTACGCTGTCAAGGAGGCATGCGTGTTTATTAGTCCCTCATACGAATCTCTTTTGTCCTTGCTTATCGGCGCGCTGATTTTGTTGATTGCGCTTTGTTTTGGTTTAGTGTTTTTTCTGTATAGACAATCGAAAACCAAAAAAGAACATATAGTGCATGAAAATGAAATCGATTCTACTGACAAAGAGCTTGAGTCCATTCGTAAAATTGCAAAAGAAATAGAGCATCGAAATGAGTTTCTGGAAAGAGAAAATCGACGTTTGACCCCTTATGCAACTATGCCAAATGTTTTTGCTGAAATAAAGCAAAGAAGGATTGCAGCAGATAATTACTTTCTCAAAGCCACTCAGGATGCCAACGATCTCATCAACCAGGCCAAAACGGATGCCGATAACCTGATTGTGGAATCACGAAAACAAACAAGCGAAAAAAATGACGTCAGTAACATGGTGCTACAGCGAGCCAGAGAACGTGCAGACGCTATTTTAAAAGAGGCGACTTTGCGTGCCGAACAGATTGCTGGTGATGCATGGGATGCGAAAGATCGTCTGGTGTTTTATCAAAGAACTGCGCTTGCCATGAAGAATAAGGTGAAAGGTTATGGTGATGAGTATCTAATACCGAACGAAACACTGTTAGATGAACTATCTGAAGATTACAGTCATGAGCAGGCAGGAAGAGAATTGAAGCGGGTTGGCAATCAAATAAAGGCGATGATACGTGATGACCTTGCCGCAGACTGCGATTATAAAGATACGGTACGTCGGAGGCGAACAATTTCATTTGTGCTAGATGCATTCAATGGAAGGGCTGCAAGTATTTTTACAAAAATTGATACAGAAAATTTTGGCAAGATGAGTGCCATGCTGGAAGATGCGTTCGAACTCGTAAACTATAACGGTAGATCATTTAGCAACGCCAGAATTTTACCTGAGTACATCGATTTATGTCAGGCCCAGTTAAAATATGCCATTCAGGTTAAAGAGTTAAAGCGTCGTGATGAAGAAGAACAAAGACGAATAAAATCAGAGATGAGTGATCAGCGGCAGGTGCGAAAAGAAATTAAGAGGAAAAAACAATTAGCACGCAAAGATTCGAAGAGAATCCTCAAAGCGATCAAAAAGATTGAAGCCAAAATGGCAAAGTCTTCAGCTGAACAAAAAGCGGAATGTCAGGAACAACTTGCTGAACTTGTTGGAAAGCTCAGCCAAGCTGAAGCTGAAAGCCAGAAAACAGACTCTATGGTTTCGAAGAAAAAGAATGGCTATGTCTATATAATTTCTAATGTCGGTTCATTTGGAGAAAACGTATTAAAGATAGGTATGACTCACCGGATAGAACCAACCGAGAAAATTAAGGAACTTGGTGATAGCTGGGTACCCT
Organism: uncultured Granulosicoccaceae bacterium; assembly: GCA_938045275.1. GTDB lineage: Bacteria > Pseudomonadota > Gammaproteobacteria > Granulosicoccales > Granulosicoccaceae > Granulosicoccus. The sequence continues at coordinate 605 of CALIMV010000060.1, read as the reverse complement.
TCGCGTTCGATGTGCACGCAGTTGTTTATTCAGAAGACGCGCAAGAGCTTGAGCGATATCTTCACAATGTGTTCAATGGTCAGCGAGTTAACAAGGTAAACCCGAGAGCAAACTTTTTTAATGTTTCGCTGGGCGAGGTCCGAGCAGAAATAGAATCACTCAATATCGATTGTCAATGGACAATGAAAGCCAAAGCTCTGGAATACCACCAGAGCGTTCAGCTGAATAAAATCGTTGAGAAAGAAAACGTACGTTTTGCCGAGATACTTGAGATTGGGTGATTTTCCTGGTGTGCTATCTCAGACTTGGTCTTATAAACACTGTGTGGTCTTGTTCTTCCGTTTTTGGTTCTTTGTCTGATGTACGGTGAACGGCTGATTGGCTAGGTCTGCAGAGTGCTTTAACCGGTCTGTCGTAGCTTGATCTGGATATGAATTTCGGTCAGTATTTGTAATGCAGCTTTCGCCAATTGCGGTATTTGCTGACAGTAAAATGACTGCCCGCTTATTGGTAAATACCAAGTTTATTGAATATATAGAATGGCGTGTTTTTAGTGCATTGGAACTACCAAAATAGATACCAGGCTACAAATGCGATGATCAAAA
>CALIMV010000059.1 GCA_938045275.1 uncultured Granulosicoccaceae bacterium | reverse complement strand
CTTGAATTTAAACCCAAGACTAAATGGTTGGCACCAGCATTGACGAATGCTGGTGGAATCTCTGAGCTAAGATCTGAAGTTGAATACCCAAACAAATCGAGAGCACTTGATACCAATTCAGGGTCTGCGCTGCTTGAAACGGTGCTGGGTGATTGTAACGACGCCGCATATTTGCCTTCCTGTACAAACCCTTCTACCGTTATGGAGGTTTCATTGAGAACAAGTTGAAACACGCCAGCGCCTTCTCGCTTTGCTAATACAGCACCCAGACCAATTGTCGCATGACCACAAAATGGCACTTCTGATTCAGGAGAGAAATACCTGACTCGCCACCCTTGCTCTACAGGCGCTGCAAATGCTGTTTCAGAATACCCAACATCAGCGGCTATGGCCTGCATCTCAGGTGCAGATGGATGTTGCGAGGAGATATATGCCACTGCCGGGTTTCCACCAATATCGCCATCAGAAAACGCAGCGACTCTAACCAGATCTGTATTCATAAACATTCCATGCTGTTTCTAAAACACAACGTACCAAGCCACAAGGGTATAAGCAGTTACTGCATAACAATAAAAATCAGCAATAGGTGAGCCTATTGCGAGTACAGGTAACTCAATGGAAAATCACTGAGCACCGCTGTTCGTCTGCATCGCCATTTTAGGCGTGTGAAGGCAGGAATAGCAATTTGCCCGGTCTAAAGACAAGCATGTTCAGTCTACACCCAGTGCTGCTGCCAGTTCTCCGAACGAGTCGACAACAAGATCATGATGTGCAGACGGCTCGGGGTCAGGAGGCCCTGCACTACCCCATTCTTCCGGCCTACGAACGAATGCGGTTTTATACCCAACGGCTTTGGCCGCATCGAGATCAAAATTATGACAGGCCACCATACAACACTGCTCAGGCTCTAGTTGTAAATACTTGGCGCAGCCCAAATAGGCATCTGGCAAAATTTTGTATTTTCCGATAGCTTCGCAAGAAATGACTGCATCCCACGAAAGATTGTTGCGTCTGGCCGTGTCCATGATGATTCTGAAACTGAGAATGGTGAAAGATACGCAGAAGTATTTCTTTCGCAAAACAGGCAGCACCTCGGGAAAATCTTTCCAACACTGAAGATTATGTATGGTGTCCCACCAGACGCGACGACGATCATCAACTGAAAACGAATTGAGGCCGTGTAATTCGGCAATGACATCCATGGTCTCACGATGCACATCATCAAAGTTTTTAGTCGCCGGTTCACTCTCTCCGTGGTTCACCATGCCTTGCAAAGATCGCCGCCGAAAATCATTGGCTATTTCAGCCCAATTGGCCGTAATACCGTGTGACTCACCTATTTCTTGCAATACTGAGGAAATCCCAGTGTGCCAGTCGAGAATCGTTCCACCAGTATCAAAGGTCAGTGCCTTAACATCGTGCAATTGAGCATTATTCACGGTTGGTCATCTCCTGAAAAACTTGACATACATGTCGCGTGGCCTGCACAGCCTAGTTCAACTTTGCATAACAGCTATTCCAAACGACCCAACAACCACACATATTTTTGAAGATCACGAAGCCGTTCTAACAACCGTATTGAGTAACAAGCGTGAATAACACTTGTTTTTAGATATCCACGGTTGCGCGTGACTTAAAGGCATATGTACAACTTTCGAGTATGCTACCAAGCGCTACATACGACTATTCGTGCTCTTTCTTATTAAGGTCTGGCGCTGCTGAAAACATTGCGCAATACTATCTGCATTCAATCTTATTTAGCCTCAATACGTTTTTTCTATCTTCAGCATTGAAACCAAGCTCATTTCTTAAACTTCTTACGCGTTTATTAAAGTCACAAATATTTTTTCGTCTACTTTGGTCCTCGACATACACTGCAACCAGTAGCGCATCGACCGTACGAATATTTAAATCTGTATCACCTTCCTGGTCTATTGGGTATAGTGGGTAGTTTGGCGTTAACTCAACGATATTATAATCATCCACACTTAAATAAAGATCCAGTTCAAACCGGATTTCTTTTACTGTTTTATCGACTACAAAAAACGCTGCATCAATTTCGCCATGCTGCAGTTGTGAATACGCCGTGTTGCGGTTATTCAAATTCAGAATTTCTTCTATATTAGTACTATCTATATTGATATCACTGAAATAGTTTTTGAAAAATTCATAGGTATGATACGAGCCGCTTTCTTCACTTCCGAGAATAGCTATTTTTTTCACATCTTGGCCTGGTTTAGACGTAATCAGGTATATTTTTTCTGAAAACACATTTGCCACCAAGTAAATTTTGTCGGCTATATTCTCTGGAAAATTGTACTTACTTGGATTGTCAAATATATCTTTCAATATATCTGCCCGAACCAATGCCAAATCTACCCCTTTTAACCACAGTAAATATTCGATATTTTGTCGCGAACCTTTCGTGACCATCGGAACCACTTTTAAATCATTTTCTCTTTGCGCAATATCGGCCACTGTTTCAAGGTATGCGCTGTCTTTACTACCGGTGGCTATCTGCACTGACCTCTGCACTGATTCACAATTTTCTGCTATTGGCCCTGCGTAATTATTGCAATTTGACGCATACGTTCCTGCACAATAAAAACACAGCAGTATAATAATTAATTTGAATTTCATACGTTAACACCCATGCTAATTATTAATTTCCTAATTGCGTTTGAACCGCTTTCGGCATCTCTTGGACAATTTATTAGAACCTTCTAGTACTATCTATTACTTGATTCCAATCTACTTCCTATAGCATCAATGCTCCCGTTACTTCACCATCCAATTCGAACTACTTAATACTCCCATACAATTGCTAGAAATCAACGACCCTCCTCGTTCTTTTTCACATCGCAACATACTGTTATGCCAACAATTCAGGCCCGCCAGAACAAGATAAAATGTACTTATGTTCTTGTAACTCGAGGAAAAGTCGCTCAATAACGCTCAGAGTGCACCCTGATGTATTCAAAGTTGCACGTAGAGCACAATCTGATCGTCCACACCGACCTACTAACTGTCGAAAGCGCCAATAAAATCCAATACAGAGTGTTTATTTAACTTAAACCTATCGAAATCGCTTGCAACATACAAGTTACCGGAATAGTGATCAGACGCCTCTTTTTGAATAGCATCAGAATTGGGGAAACGAGCACTAATATGAGTCAATATAAGGTTGGGAACGCTTAATCGTTCAGCGAAGGAGGCAATAGATTTAGCGTAACTGTGACCGACTGCTTTTGCTCGATCGGCCATATCTGCGGTGAAGGTAGATTCATGTATCAACAAATCACAGTCTCTACAATCTGCCTCAAGTAAATCGGGATTTTCATTATCACCGGAAATAATTATTTTTCGAGGCTTTTTAGCAGTGTCAGTGTATTCCACAGCCTTACGGAGAATGCCATTATGTACAACATCTTCACCAGACTGTAGTTTCCCTAGTAGTGGCCCTTGCGGGATGCCAGCAGCCTGAATTTTGGTCATATTCAGAGATGACTGTACGTTTTTCTCAACAAATACATACGCGTAGCTCGTTATTCTGTGTGCTAACTTAACCGCAGAAACAGAAAACTGCCCACATTCATTTAATACTTTACTGTCAGGTTGTTCAAACTCTAACTGATACGGCAAATGGAGCTGAGAAATTCGTCTTGTCAGAGCTATCCACTCTTCAGCACCCTCTGGTGCGATAATTTTTAACGGCTTAGTTCTGCCATTTAAACCTGCAGTTGCAAGCACTCCAGGCAACCCATAGCAATGATCACCATGCAGATGAGTAAGAAATACAGCTTCTAACGCGCCAAGAGACAAATGTGAACGTAAAAGTTGATGCTGAGTCCCCTCTCCACAATCTATTAAATACCAGGCTTTGCCTTTGCTCTGAACCAGCGCAGTGCCGCTAACATTGCGACAGTTTGTTGGTACTCCTGATGATGTGCCTAAAAATTGAATTTCCAAACGATTACCATTTTACGCTTGATATGCATAACAAAATAGGAATAACAAAATCAGTCACAGCTGCAAAGCGGCCGATACAAGTTCAGAATGAATTTCGATACCGGAACACAACGGTTTCTTGAAGTAGTGTTAGCAAGTATTCCTAACCCGTATACTAACGCACTATGCCTGAAGAGCAAACAATGGCAGAAATTTATGATGGCCCATCTTTAAAAAATACAGGAGATACTTTAAAGGCGCTGCTTCCAATACAAAATACCGTTGCTGATCAATAACAGAGATCTAGGGACGTTTGAATACACTCTGTAAATGCAACCATGCAATGCCAATGTATTCATGCATTGCGCGATTTGCATTTTCCAGAAATTGGCCGCTTAATCGATGCCAGGGCGCATGTATAGCAAGAAAATCAGTCGGCGCCATCGTATACAACACTTCGTATTCTTGCAGCATTACCTCGGCTCTGGCCAAATGCAAAGCTGAACTCACCACTACCAATCGCTGGCCCTTATCAGACAAATGGTGTTTCATGTAATCCATTACCGCTTTGATTTCATCGCTGGTGTCGCGTGTACCGGGAAATTGAACAGTGTGTTCGGGTGATACACCTTTTTCAATTGCAAATTGGAGCATTGTTGTTGTTTGATCAGCCTGGCCATCAAGTTTCTTGCTGCTGGTTGCCAGCATGGCACTGGGCCTTGTTTTCCAAAGCCGAACTCCTTCAGTTATTCTGGACAGGCCAACGGCCAGCATTGCTGTATTGGACGGACGTTCATCGGCCCAAGCTTGGCTATTTGCCAGAACGAGAATGAGCGCTGTGTCTTCTGGCGCACTAAGCAAGATGGGATACTTGCTTTCCAGTGATTTCACTAACGGATTACTCAACAGGGGCGATGATAATCCAATTAATATAAAAAGCGACAACGTGATCATTGCGATTGCCAGCCTTGACCACCAATGTCGAAGTACCAGGCAAAGCAGCATGAAAAAAAATAGCCCTGGAACCGGATGAACAAAGCTTGATATCAGTTTCTTAAGTAAAAAAGCATCCAATGCGTACGTATTCCAGTTAGTTGCCAGTTTGACTCAAAGCACTGTGCGCTTTTACCAGCGCTATTCAAACTTAGAGTGATTATTCAAGTGTTAATGTTATACGAAATCATTTGAGGAAACGTTTTATTTATTTTCTCCTTTTCAAAATGAGCCTGAATATCTTTCAAAAAAGTCAACATGCTACTGAGCCCCGCGGTTGCCGTACGCTCAGACGATGCATACAGCTTATGGTTTATAACGAATATGCCGTCCACAACGCCTTCTTCAACCTTCGATTTTATCGCATCCAACTGATTCCATCCATCGAACCCAACGGCGTAAAGCGGGATTTTCTGTCCGCTAAGTTGTTGTGTTTGTGTCGCTATAGTTCTGAGTTTCCGTGCCTGCTCCACCAGGGTGTCGGACTCTCCCACACTCATTGCTCCTGCTTCAATTTGATCGGCCATATGCGTGTACATCTGAGGCATATTATTTCGCTGAACCAGATCCAATTTTTCAGCAGTACTTTTAACCTCACCCCATTGTTCGCTAAGATTAGACTTTACTTCGATCACAGCGGCGACATCTTCCGCTAAATACAGTCTTGGACCACCCTCCAGTAGCGGAAAGCTAAATCCACGCGGATACTCAAGCACCACATCAATTTCACCTGTACGAGCAGCAGTTGGACTAGTAATATCTCCAGTCGAAAAGCGATAATGCGGCGGGAATACATTTTTCAATAGCGCGTCAACGAACAGCTCACGTTCAGAACCAACTGACACGCTATTCATTCCATTTCCATCAGCATGCCGCTCGGTAAGAAGTGCAAAAAGTGCGTCTACACGATTAGCCAAAATGTCATTTTTCTGTAAAATCATTTGATACCAAAATTTAGTTCGTGTTCAAAATCACAAATACTGAAGTGTGTAAGCAAGGGGCTTTCCCTATCTGTACCCAGTGTTTGATCTCAGGTATTGAGGTTACAAGCCGAATGCAACTGTTTTTAGTTAATATGTAAGAGGCGCATTATTAATCGATACATAGGTAAGTGCCTGCGTCCCAAAAGTTATTGAACGCAAAGTACTGACTGTACATATGCTCTATTAAGGGGGTTACTTAGGGGGTTATTCAGCACCAGTAAATCAAGTAACACCGAGTCGCTACATTAGATCGTACTGGCAGATTCGCAACAATTAGACCAACTGCAGATAAATTACCGAGAATTCCTTATAGACCTAACATGCTTATTTAATGCACGCGGTGTGTGTAAGCCTATGGCCTAACCGTTACGATAGGTGTAACTGTATCCATTAAGTGCCGGTGCACCTCCCAGATGTGCATACAATACTTTTGATCCTTGTTGGAAAAACCCTTTCTCAACTAAGTCGATCATCCCCTGCATAGATTTGCCTTCGTATACCGGGTCCGTAATCATTGCTTCTGTTTTTGCAGCGAGGCGGATTGCCTCATTGGTTTCATTGCTAGGTACACCGTAGGCGGGATACGCATAATCTGGATTGATATGAATGTCGTCTTCTGTAAACACTTTATTCATGCCAATTAGCTCAGCCGTACTTTCAACAATCCCTTTCACCTGCGCACGTGTTTGTTCAACGGTACCGGATGCATCGATACCGATGACCCTGTGTGCTCTTTCATCGGCTTTAAATCCTACTACCATGCCGGCTTGCGTGGAACCTGTGACAACGCATACTATGATGTAGTCGAATTTGAATCCCAACTCAGCTTCCTGGTCGCGGACTTCTTCTGCAAATCCGACATAGCCAAGACCACCGAACTTGTGTACTGAGGCACCTGCCGGTATACCGTAGGGAACACCGCCATTGTCCCGTACATCCTGCATGGCATTTTCCCAACTTTGACGAATACCGATATCAAACCCATCATCGACAAGCCGCGAATCAGCCCCCATTAAGCGCGTCATCAAGATATTGCCAACCCGGTCATATACCGCATCTTCATGAGGCACCCAGGCTTCCTGAACCAGTCGACACTTCATGCCGATCTTTGCCGCGGTGGCGGCTACCATTCTCGTGTGGTTAGACTGAACGCCTCCGATGGAAACAAGTGTATCAGCGCCCGATGCAATTGCATCAGGGACAATATATTCTAGCTTACGTAATTTGTTGCCACCCATCGCCAAACCCGAATTGCAGTCATCACGCTTGGCATAAATTTCAACTTTTCCCCCAAGCGCTTCGGTTAACCGGGGCAAGTGCTCAATTGGGGTTGGTCCAAATGTCAGCGGGTAGCGTTCAAATTTGTCAAGCAGCCCCATGTCTAACTCCTCTTGCTCATATAGCGTGTAGTTTGTTTAAGCGCCTCACCGAGATGTTGTTTTAATATCTTCAGCGCACGTTTAGTGTCTTTCTCGTTACAAGCGTTGAATAATTCCCAATGCTCTTTTTGTGACTCTTCTTGAAAGTTCATCTCATCGAGATAAAGCATTAGATATCTAGCAACGTTATTATGAAGGCGAGACACAGTCTCAAGAAGGATTGGCATATTGGCATCAGCGTACAGGGTCGAATGAAACCGCCAATTAAGTCTTGCCCAATCCATTGGGTCATCACTCTCGTCCAATAGCTTCAAAGTGCTTTCAGCGGCAATCTTGTTGCTGGTGCTAAATCGAGGGATTGATTTCTTAAGTGCCATTGCCTCCAGCGACATACGCATGAGGTAAATCTCCTCAACCTCGTCAACAGATAAACTGGAGACCGTGGTTCCACGATTACTTTGAAAAAAAACAAGCCCTTCTGTTTTGAGCTGACTCAAGGCTTCTCGCACTGGAATCTTGCTGACATTAAACTCAGCAGCTAGTGTGTCTTGCTTGAGTGCCTGCCCAATTTTGTACTTCCCTGAAACAATGGAATTGCGGATTTCCGCTGCGATCAGTTCGGATGTAGAGGCTGTGTTCAGTGATTTCAAAAGGGATTTCATGCCAATTTCAGATATACGTATAATAGTATACGATTTGAAATTTGAAATCCAGCTGATTCAGGAACGCCGCTCTTGCAACGCTAGCCACGTACCTTCGTATTGTTTTTCCGTTGTGGGTGCAGCAACCAATGAATACTACTGATTGGCGACTCAGGTAATAAAGTCCAGCTGGAATTCAGGGATACTCTTCAGGTTTGCTCTGGAAGCAGCAAGCATTGTTGAGTAAGTTTGGTCGCCATAACATTAACAAGCTTTTTTCGATGGGCCAATTTGCACTTTCGATCGCACCGCTCGCTTACAGGTTGATTGATTCGCTGTCGCATATATTCAAGACACGCAACGCTGTGATTCCTACACTTTGAATTTCTAAGGAGCTATAAACATGAAATTCAAATACACCATACTCTATGTCAACAGTGTCTCCGAGACGCTCGAATTCTATAAAAATGCGTTTGGATTAAATATCAGGTTTTTACACGAAGCCGGTGACTACGGTGAGCTGGACACAGGTGATACCTACCTTGCGTTTTCTTCACTTAAATTAATGTCTGACCTTGGTAAAAACCCTACTGCTGCAAACCCATCTGCACCGGCTTTTGAGATTGCGTTTGAAACAGAGGTTGTGGAAGATTCGTTGAAAAAGGCAGTGAAGCATGGCGCTACATTGGTTCAGGACATAAAAACAGAACCTTGGGGACAAACCACCTCGTATGTTTCAGACCCGAACGGATTTTTAATCGAAATCTGTTCTCCGGTAAAACAATAACGAAAGGCTAACCGTATCCTGATTCGGCTATAACATCGAGAATTTTCTGATCTGATTTTATCTTGCCTGGAGTCTGACCAAACCAACTCTTCATTTCCCGGCTCATATGAGCCTGATCAGAAAAACCAGATTCAATCGCGATTTCGATTAATTTTTTGTCTTCTGCAAGTAAACGACCCGCCTGACGTATTCGAGCGAGTGAGAACCAAAAATACGGCGTTTTACCTGTACCAGCACTGACAACGCGCTGCAAACTACGGAGGGATACGCCAAGTTCCTTTGCTAC
>CALIMV010000058.1 GCA_938045275.1 uncultured Granulosicoccaceae bacterium | reverse complement strand
GCCGGTTCGGTGGATGGGTCTACGGCTGGTTCGGTGGATGGGTCTACGGCTGGTTCGGTGGATGGGTCTACGGCTGGCTCTACGGATGGGTCAGGTGCAGATGGCGCCGACACAGCAACTGGCGGTGCTACAACTGGTAATACAGATGTTGCGCCAATTGTGCGAGCACCGGTAGATGCACAAATTAGGCTTAGTGAAACGCTGGCTTTGGATGGCTCTGTGACGCTTGAAGGTTTGAACAACGATTTGGCAGTTGTTCAGTGGGAGAAAATATCTGGACCAGGTACCGCTAATTTTTCAAATGGCCAGTCTGCCAATTGCGCCGTAAGTTTTGATGATGTTGGTACCTATGAGTTAAAACTCAGTGCCACTCATGCAGGCAGAACAGCATCCGATACTATGCAAGTTGTTGTTAGCAGCGATATTGTGAATCAAGCACCGGTAGTAAACGCAGGGTCTGATTCCACATTGGCGTTAGACGAAGTGCTGAATCTTGCTGCGCAAGTCGATGACGATGGTCTGCCGGACAATACCTTAACCGGACAATGGAGCAAGGTATCGGGCCCGGGTACGGTGACGTTCGGAGAGCAAAGCGCGACAAGCACAACGGCGACATTCAACTCAACTGGCACATTTGTGCTGCGATTCACCAGCAGTGATGGCGAATTAAGCGATAACGATTCAATCAGTGTGACAGTCAATGCTGCAACGCCTGTTGAACCTGCTGGTAACAATGTTAATGCTGCCAACACCTGGCAAGAGGTCAACACATCTGATGGCAGTAAGCCGCAGGCACGACACGAGGCCGGAGCAATCGGTTTTCAAAATCAATTTTATTTGATGGGTGGTCGTGGTCAGCGTCAGGTCAATCGGTATAATCCCGCCAACAATCGTTGGGAAAATCTGGGTGTGCCAGACATGGAACTCAATCATTTTCAACCGGTTGTTTATGGTGGGAATATATTTGTTATTGGCGCACTGGATTGTTGTTTCCCTAGCGAGTCAGTAGTGCCCAGAGTGCAAATTTTTAACCCATCAACAAACACCTGGTCGCAAGGTGCTCAACTTCCCACGAATCGTCAGCGTGGCTCTGCTGGTACTGTGGTGTATAACAATAAAATTTATATGGTTGGCGGATCAACCAACGGGCATGACGCGGGTATGGTTAACTGGTTTGATGAGTACAATCCGGCCAATGATCAATGGAGCACATTACCTAATGCGCCAAACAAGCGTGATCATTTTTCTGCGGCCGTAGTTGGCAATAAACTGGTTGTAGCCGGAGGCAGGCAAACAGATCATCCCACAACGTTTGCCAACTTGGTTTCGCAGGTTGATATTTACAATTTCAGCACAGGTACGTGGACAAGTGGTGCGCCCATACCAACCCAACGAGCGGGCGCGATGGCTGTGAGTTATGGTGAAGAAATTATTGTCATTGGTGGCGAGGCCAGTCAGGGTGTTGCTGCACTTAAAACGGTTGAAGCCTACAATGTAACAACAAACAAGTGGCGCACGCTTAATTCGCTTCGAACCGCACGTCACAGCGGTGGAGCCGCAATCGTTGGTAACGCCATTCACGTAGTTTCCGGGAACACAACCACCGGTGGCGGTAATGAAACTCAAAGCCACGAAAAATTGAATCTCGATTAGCTAGTTTATAGGCGCCAATATCGGCGCATGCTGTCAACTACGCGTAAATTTTGTACACTGTAGTACAAATTCGAGACATACAACCTGAATTCAAATGAAACCCTCGGTGTCCGGTGCGGCAATTGGTGTATTTGATTCTGGCGTGGGCGGATTAACTGTTCTCAGAGCTATCCGAGCTCAACTTGACACAGAAAATTTACTTTACGTTGCTGACTCACGGCATATGCCTTATGGCGAACGCGATCCTGCATATATAACCAGGCGTTGCGTTGCAGTTGCTCGATTTTTACATCAGCAACCCGTTAAAGCACTTGTCATTGCCTGCAACACAGCTTCAGCGGTCACCATTCAAACTCTGCGAGATCAGCTGGAAATTCCCATAGTGGGGATAGAACCAGCGATCAAACCCGCTGCGAGTGTTACGCGCTCTGGTGTGGTAGGGGTTATGGCGACCAGTCGAACGATACACAGCCCCGGCGTAAAAAAACTCTGTGATCTCTATGCCCAGGATGTTGAAATTATCCTGACGCCGTGCGCTGGCCTGGTGGAGTGTATTGAACGCGGTGAATTAACAACACCATCTACCCGAGCACTGTTAAATGGCTATGTAATGCCAATGCTGGAAGCCGGCGCAGACACTATTGTGCTGGGCTGTACGCACTATCCGTTTTTACGCGACGTGATTCAGGAAATTGCGGGTAATGCTGTTACGGTCATTGAGCCTGGTGCCGCCGTTGCGCGCCAACTGGCTCGTCGGCTTGATGAATTGAACTTACATCGCGACAACACCGGTTCTCTGCAGACAGGCAGTGAAACGTTTTTCTCAACAGGCGAAATTGGTGATGTGGCAGGTGTTATCTCTTCTCTTTGGGGCGGCCCAATTTCAGTTAGGTATCTGGAGGATATATGAGCGACACGGCAGATTTCTTTCCTGGCTTCAAGCAAGTCGACATACCTGTACATGGTCACAACATGCACGCCGTTGTTGGTGGGTCTGGTCCGCCATTGTTGCTATTGCATGGTTATCCTCAAACTCATGTGATGTGGCATCTGGTCGCACCAACACTGGCAGAACACTTTACCGTGGTGGCGGCAGACTTGACTGGCTACGGAGCCTCCGGAAAGCCTGCCACTGACGCAAACCATACCCCGTACAGTAAACGTGCAATGGGCAATGATATGTTTGCTCTTATGCAGCACTTTGGTTTTTCATCGTTCAGCATTGTCGGACACGACAGAGGTGGTCGAGTTGCTCATCGTATGGCCGTTGATCACAGTGCCAATATTGAAAAGCTCGTGGTTATCGATATTGCACCCACAAGAGAGATGTACGCCAACACCACTGATGCGTTTGCCAGGGCCTATTGGCATTGGTTTTATCTTATTCAACCAGCGCCTTTTCCGGAAAATATGATACTGGCAGATACCGATGCTTACCTGCTGCATAAGTGTGTTGATAGTCTGAATACGAATGTGTTCACTGAAGCTGCTCTGCAAGCATACTTGCAAGCGTTTCGTGACCCGCAAAACGTTCATGCCTCTTGTGAAGACTATCGTGCCGCTGCAACAATAGACATTCAGCATGATGATAATGACGACAAAAACGGACGACAAATCAGTTGCCCATTGCTGGTGTTGTGGGGCCGGGATGGTGTCATTGAATCCTGCTTTGACGCGCTGGAATTGTGGCGTAAACGTGCAACGCAAGTTCAGGGTAAGTCGTTACCTGGTGGTCATTATCTGGCAGAGCAACATCCGGAACTGGTGTTAAAAGAACTCGTTCAATTTTTGAAATAAGTGGTTGTAGAAAGTCTGCTTATTTGAGGCGTCGCTCCAGCTTCCGGAGCATCAGCGATAGCAGTATGGTCATTAACAGGTATACGTAAGCCACAATGTTATAAGTTTCAAAAAAACGGAATGAGCCCGCTGCATATACCTTGCCCAGCTGAGTTATGTCAGCAACACCCAGTACTGAAACCAGCGATGAGTCTTTTACCAAGGCAATAAAATCGTTACCCAGTGCGGGTAGTATGGTTCGCAACGCTTGAGGAAAAATAATGTACCTGAACCGTTGCCAGCGATTGAGCCCGAGTGTTTTGGCTGCTTCTATCTGGCCTGGGTTAACAGCTGTGATACCGGCGCGAAACACTTCTGCAATAAACGCAGAGTAACCGATGGTCAGGGCAATAATAGCTCGCCAGAGTAACGATATGTCTCGTACTTTCAGTGGTTCCAGACCCAGCGGTGTCAGGGTGGCATTCCAAAATGTGACAAACAGTGGAGCGCCTACAAACGCTATGTAGAAAAGCAGCACTAACATGGGAATGCCGCGAATTATTTCAATATAAAAGCGGGCCGTTTGACGTAACAATAGAGAGCCGGAAAGGCTTGCAATGGCCAGCAGCAAACCAATGCTGCTGGCTAATAGAAAAGCTGTGATGGTAACAAAAGCGGTAACACCAGCACCTTTGCCAATAATGCTGAATATGGATGCATACAGATCGTCAGCAACAATACGATACGCAAGGTAACCGCCAATCGTAAATACTATTAAAAGCCACCACGGAAAATCCTCTGCCGATTGAGAGGTTCCAGCTGGGGGCTTGGTATGTGGGACGGACAAAACCGTCAAACAGTTGCAATGGGCTTAGTTACCAAGCTTGTAATCCAGGAACCATTTTTTGTTCAATTTCTCAATGCTGCCATCTTCTTTCATAGAGGCAATACCAGCGTTAATAGGCGCGACCAGTTCTGAACCTTTAGGGAAGATAAAGCCGAAATCTTCAGTGCCCATGGAATCGCCAATGAGCTTGAATGTGTCGGGGTTTGCATCTACATAACCATTACCAGCCGTGCCGTCGGTTAGTACCACATCAACATCACCAATTCGCAGCGCTTGCACTGCTGCACCAAAGGTTTCGAGCAGCTTGATGCGTGGGTTTTGTTCGTTACCATCCAGCATATCGTATACGGCCACATAAAATGGAGTAGTACCGGCCTGCGCACCAACAAGGCCTTCTTCGAAGGATGCAAAGCTTGCAGCGTCTTCAAATCGTGTTTCGTCTGCGCGAACCAGCATGAACATTTCAGACCGCATGTAAGGGTCTGAGAAGTCCACTTTTTCTTTACGATCTTCTTTGATTGTTATGCCGGTCATGCCGATATCGTATTGTCCCTCACTAACCGCTGGAATCATGGCATCCCAACTGGCGTTCTGAATACTTAGTTTAAAATTCAAGCGCTCTGCGAGCAGGTTCATCGCGTCGTATTCCCAGCCTATGGCGTCTCCCGTTTTAGGGTCGACAAATTGCAGTGGCGGGTAGGCATTTTCTGTTACCACAACTATTTCTTTGCCTTCCAGATTGGGCAAATCGGCGGCGTTGGCAGCGTTTGAAACAAGAAGACCGACGCTGAAACAAACACCTGCCAGTACAGTAGATAACGTTTTCATAATTTCTCCATGGAAAGTTTTCATTGTTTCTCCGTAAGTAGTTTTTAAGCGGGTTGTCAGTTAGCCATTGTGATAGCGGACCCTGAATCATTCTGACCCGAATTTTCGGGATGTTGGGCCAAAATTTGTCTGATTTTGCTCGAGAGCTCGGCTGGTTGCACTGGTTTGTGGAGTAATTCGAAGCCGCTTTGTGCTGCGTCGGCCACACGACTCGGGGCTGTATCTCCGGTTATAAGCAAGCCTGGTACATCGATATTAAGTGCTCGTCGAGTTTGGACGATTGCTTGATCACCGGTTTTACCTTTCTGTAGACGATAATCTGCGACTATCATGCTTGGTATGGTGTCTGACTCAATAATTATGTCTATTAGTGCGTCTGCCGATGGTGCGGTAATAGCGCTTAATCCTATGCTTTGTAGCATGCCGATCATGGCTATGCATATTTTTTCGTCGTCGTCGATTACGGCTATGATTCCACCTTGTTCCAATGGTGTGGATGGCATAGCGTCGGGCTCTGGCTGGGAGTGCGTGATCTGTCGTTCGTCACCTGCACAGATATCCATCGTGAAGGTAGTGGAATCACCGACTTCTGATTGAAGCGTTATTCTCATATCGAGTAGGTCCGCAAGCCGTTTGACAATTGAAAGCCCTAACCCTAATCCTTTACTGGTACCAGCCGATCGATTGTTTATTTGATAGTACTCGTTAAAAACTCTTTGTTGTTCTTGCTGAGAAATACCAATGCCATTGTCTTGTACTGTAAGCTGAATCACATTGTGTTTTTTTACACTTTTCACTGTGATAGTGTCCGCTTGACTGTGTAAGAGTGCATTCTCAATTAGGTTTCTAATTATTCTAGAGAGCAGGATTGGGTCGCTCTTCACAACCGCATCCTGTACTTGCATCTTGATATTTATGGGGGATTGAGATGCTTTTGCTTGATACTCCTGTTGCAGCATTGCAGCGAGATTTTCCAGTCTGAAATGCTCGTGATCAACCTTTACAATGCCGGCATCCAGTCTGGATAAGTCCAACAGGCTATTAAACAGAGAACCGAGATTAGTAGAGCAGTCAATAGCTTCGTTAAGAGTAGAGCGACCTTTTTCGCCGACAACATGCGCTTCAAGTGAGCCCAGAAAAAGCCCCAGGGCATGCAGTGGCTGGCGCAGATCATGGCTTGCGGCAGCTATAAACGAGTCTTTCGCTCGTTGTTCCAAGCGCCCGCTGCGTAATTCTTCAACCGTGCTGCTCAAAGCGCTGCGAGCTTCGTCAGCTTCACGAATTAACATATTCTTTTTGCGGTTTGAACGAATCAGGAATGCGACCAGTAAACAGGCTGTCGTAACTAAAATGGCCGAGAAAAATAGAAGCAACTTATACAGGTTGCTTAAATTTTTATCCATATTATCTCGATAGAGTAAATAATTGAAGAAGTACTCTCGACCGAGTTCATGGATTTGATCACGAAGTGCATTAAGGTCGTCTAGTATTAAAGCCACTTGCTCGGCATCGAGATCATGTTCAGGTAGCATCAGGTTTTCAGTTTTAATCAAGAACTGCTTTGAATCGTGCTTGAAAGTCAAGAACAGGCTTTCGGTTGAGCCAGTTTCTGGCGACCGAAGATTGAAGTAGTCCAGATTCCCCCAAAGAATATTAAATTGGGTTTGGTATTCGTTTGTCCATTTCTGTCGTTCGTCCTGGTTGTCTATGCTAAATCGATACTCTTCCAGCGCGAGTGTGTAGCGGCCTATTCCATGATTAAGTTGTATTAAAGAATTGAATCCGCCAGGGCCGATTGAGGCTGAGCGTGTGCGAACTGAATCAATTCCTTTAAGAATGAAAAGCATAAATGTCGCGCTGACAATCATCGAAATCAATAAAATCGAGAATAGCGCTTTCTCTTTCAAAGCACGCGCATCTCTATAAGTTGCCAGACTGAAGCTGCTTTGTTTTTTTCAGTGAGTAATTCAGGATAGTCGTCAAACGGAAACACAATCAACAAGGGTCCAAGCTTACGAGTATCCAAAAACTCACCGTCCAATTTATAAGCAATAAGGATTGGGTATTTCTCAAAATCGATGTTGTTGAGAATGAATTGGTATTCATTGCTCGCCAATGCTTCGAACTCGTAGGACTTCGCACCAACGTGATCCAACAGTGTACTTATGCGTACCCCAGTGTACTCCCTGGCATCTTCAGTCCATGGTTGTTTGGTGGTAAAAGTAGTGGTTTCTAGATTTGCAAGAGATGCAAGGTCGAATTCTACAGGGTCTTTTTGACTGTCTTTCTGACCTTCAATGTTCCCGTATATGCTCAGTACTGTTGAGTTTAAATTTGTGGATGCCGCATTTCCGATTGACAGGCTAAGAATAAAACCTGTTATCAATAGCGTAGAGAGTATAGATTGGCGCATTGCTAATTTCCGTCAGTAGTCGTTATTCCAGCTTCACGCAATGGAATATATCGTAAGTTCTGTATTTGTTTTCCAATTAGAATATGTTCGGTCTTTAGCTTACACGTAGCAGGGACTGGCTTCAAATCACTTTTATTCAAAAACTTCAGAATAGTGTGCTTCGTCGAATCCAACCAGTTGAATGTTGCCGTGTTCGATTATCGGGCGCTTGATTAAGCTGGTATTTGACTGCATCAGGTCGATCGCTTTTTTCTGGTTCATATTTTCTTTTTCTGCGTCTTCCAGACGTCGCCAGGTTGTGCCACGTTTGTTGATGAGTGATTCATAGCCATGTTCTTTGCACCATTTTCTTAAGGTGCCTGCTTCAATGCCGAGTTTTTTGTAATTATGAAACTCATATTCAATGCCATTGTCATCTAACCAACGGCGCGCTTTTTTTATCGTGTCACAATTTGGAATGCCGTATACCCGTGTAGTCATTAGTCAACCACTCTCAACAATTCGTTAATGCCGACTTTACTGCGCGTCTTTTCATCCACACGTTTTACGATAACTGCGCAATACAAGCTGTACTTACCGTTGTCTGAAGGTAGGTTGCCAGATACCACTACAGAACCTGCAGGTACTCGGCCATAGCTCACTTCATCTTTTTCACGATCGTAGATGCGAGTGCTTTGACCAATGTACACACCCATTGATACAACAGACCCTTGTTCAACGATTACACCTTCTACAATTTCTGAACGCGCTCCAATAAAACAATTATCTTCAATAATGGTGGGTGCGGCTTGTAAGGGTTCCAAAACACCGCCTATGCCAACGCCGCCAGAGAGGTGTACGTTCTTGCCAATTTGCGCACATGAACCAACCGTTGCCCATGTATCGACCATGGTGCCTGAATCGACGTAGGCACCTATATTGACGTAAGAGGGCATCAGAACAGTGTTGGCGGCAACGAAGCTGCCTTTTCTTGCGACAGCCGGTGGTACGACGCGAACACCGGCTTCTGCAAATTGTGTGGCAGACATGTCGACGAACTTAGATGGCACTTTATCGTAGAACTGGGTAAAGCCGCCGGCGGGCATGATTTCGTTGTCGCGCAATCGAAAAGAGAGAAGCACGGCTTTTTTTAACCATTCGTTGACTTTCCATTGCCCAACACCCTGTGGTTCTGCAACGCGAGCTTCACCACTGTCGAGCATGGCGATAGCTGAATTGACAGCGTTTTTAACATCATCGCTTGCGCTTGTCGGTGAGATATCGGCTCGAGCTTCCCACGCCTGGTTAATGGTTGATTCCAAATCACTCATGCTTTGCTTTTTCCTAAAATTAAACGTTATCAGATATAAGCATTGTATTCTGCCAAGCACCCGGATACAACGCTTTACAATGGGTGAAAGCCTGAGATTTATACCTCTAGCGCGCTGACCAGGCGCTTTGCGGCTTCGATACACTCTTCCAATTGTGCAACTAACGCCAGTCTTACGTGGCCGGCGCCGGGGTTAATTCCGTTCACTTCACGGCCCAGATAACTACCCGGTACTAAGGCGACGTTCTGCTCCTGCAACATTCTCTGTGTAAACGTGGTGTCATCAATTGGTAGTTCAGGCCAAAGGTAAAATCCCGCGTCTGGTTGACTTACCGATAAAACGGGTTGTAACAATGCTAAAACGGCGTCGTACTTTTTGTCATAAGCTGCCCGATTGGCCTGCACGTGTTTTTCGTCTTGCCATGCAATGGCACTGGCGTGTTGCACCGGTGGCGACATGGAGCAGCCGTGGTAGGTTCGATACAACAAGAATTGTTCGATTATTTTCTGATCGCCGGCTACAAAGCCGGACCGCAGACCAGGCAAGTTTGAACGCTTGGATAAACTATGAAAAACCAGACAATGACTGAACTCGGTATTACCCATTTTGTGCGCAGTCTGTAATAGGCCAGTTGGTGGGCCAGCGCTGTTTCGGTATATTTCGCTGTAGCATTCGTCGCTTACGATCAGAAAATTGTGTTGATGGGCTTTTTCGATTAACTGTTCAATGACTTCTTGCGATAAAACACTGCCTGTCGGGTTACCAGGATTACACAAGTAAAATAACTGGCATGATTCAAATTGTTTATCTGTTATAGCGTTTACATCATCATCTGCGTTGGCGGAGATGTTATAAAACGCAGGCTTGCACCCCGCCAGTAATACGGCTCCCTCATAAATTTGATAGAACGGATTGGGCATCAGAACATCGGACGCCGGGTTGGTTCTGTCAAGCGCACACTGCGCTATCGCAAACAACGCTTCTCGAGTTCCATTCACCGGCAATATATGATGATTTGCCAACGTTTCTGCGTTATCCAGTGAAAATCGCTGACAAAGCCAGGCAGCAACACTTCGTCTGAATTCGTCCGAGCCACGTGTACTTGGGTAGGTTTGGACGCCCCGCAGCTCTTCGATCAGTGCATCCAGCACAAATTGTGGCGCATCGTGTTTGGGCTCTCCAACCGACAAGGCTATGTAGCGCTTATTTGCGGGGGTAATGTCGGAAAGCAGGGTCCGTAATTTTTCAAATGGATAAGGCTGTAAAAGTGCGAGTTCCGGGTTCATCTCAGACAGGATAGGTTGCTGTTAAACTAAAGTATACGGAACCTGTGAGTTTGGTGCATATCCTTAGTTAATGGTGAATATAAAAGAACACACTCTGAGCTGGGTCAATCGGGTGGTGGTCGGATTAAATTTGTGTCCATTTGCGAACGCTGTTGTGAAATCCGGCGATTTGGACATAAGAGTTGAAAACAGCGACAATGTGCAGGTTGTACTGGCATCCGTGGCGGCACATTGCCAAAATGTGCTCCAGGCCTCAGAAAAGTTTACCGTACTGGTGTTGTTACCAAACGGGTTCGCTCAATTCGACGATTACCTTGACCTGGTAGAACTCGCTCAGAGCCTTCTTGCGCAACTTGAATTGGAAGAGCACTTGCAATTGGCTACGTTTCATCCCCACTATCAGTTCAGTGGTACCAGTTACGATGATGCGAGTAATTTTACTAACCGTTCTCCTTACCCAATGTTACATATTCTGCAGGAGGCTGCGGTTGAAAAAGCAATCCTGGCACACCCTAATATCGATGCTATTCCACAACGCAACATTGATTTGCTTAACAATATGGAGCCAGCGCAATTGACTTCACTGATGACTGACGATAATGACTGACCTGAAAAATGACACGCCTTTGCTGGATGCCGCACAACTGCTTTTGGTTTACGACAAAGAATGTCCTGCTTGCAACAACTACTGTCAAATGGTTCGCATACGAGAGTCGGTTGGTGAGCTGCAACTGGTCGATGCACGGGAAGCTTCGCCAATCATGGATGAGATAACCGCTGCAAACCTGGACATTGATGAAGGTATGGTATTAAAAATGAACGATCAGCTTTATTACGGTGCAGATGCTATACATGCCTTGTCAATGATCAGCAGTCGATCAGGCTTATTTAATCGTATGACCTACTGGGTATTTAAATCCAAACGCGCTTCTCATGTTTTGTATCCAATACTAAAAATGGGACGATTGGTATTGTTGAAGTTAATGCGCAAAACGAAAATCAATAACCTTAAAGTGACCGGAAACGATCGCTTCTAGTTTGATTCCAGCGAATCAACCAGATGCTTAATTGAGTTGGCGTAGTATTCCAGAATTGGCAGTTCCTTCAGGTTTACGCTAAATTCACCGTCATTGTCCTTTAGAATATGTCGAAGTGTGAGCATCCTAACGCCAACAGTCACTGCGTAGTCTCGGTCTGAACGTGGAATGTAGGCACGGTATCCGGCTTGTTCCAGTTCTTGCAGTAATGTAAATACCTCACTTTTTAGTGCCAACTCGTTAAACGATTTGTTGGGTGATCGGGCAAAAATGGTTGCCACCAGCGCTACTGGCAGAACGGGCGTGATCCCTCCAATTCGCTGCATTAAATCTTCAGCTAGTGGCGCAACATCCTGCATATACGGTAATTCGTCGAGGTTTTTGTGCTTATTGGCAATCCATTGTTTTAATGACACTGGTTCGCCAAAGTTGACGCAGGCATACCCATAACTGTAGCGTCGCCCGGTTAGCGCTTGCCAAAGGTTTTTTCCCAAAAAGGAAATCGATTTCGTCGCTGTGTATCCAAGGCCTCGACGGGGAAGTTTCTTTGCATAACGTAGCAAGCTTCGGTCTTCGAGTACACGGTCGTAGTTGATACCTACAGGAATGAATACAATGTCTCTTTCTGTGTTTGGATTAAATCCTCGAACCAGGTAGCCAAGCAAGCCAAGTTTTGGCGGTCCTAGAACGCCATTGCGCGAGAGTTTGCCTTCGGGAAAGATGGCTTGCGGTACACCACCATCGGCCGCCATTTGTACATATACTTCTAACACACGTCGGTACAACGGATCACCAGAATCACGCCTGACAAAATAACCACCCATTGCACGAATGAGTTGCTGTAGAGGCCATATACGCGCCCATTCACCCACCGCGTAAGATAAGGCCGTGCGTTCAGCGGCAAGATAGGTTGCCAATATGTAGTCCATATTGCTGCGGTGGTTCATCACAAACACAACACTGCTGTTATCAGCTAACTCAGATAACGCTTTGTCATCGGCGAATCCAAGCCGCACTCGGTACAATGCGTGCACAAGCCGTTTGGCTACCCAGTAAGCTGCTTTGAAATAGACTAAGGCGTTGAACGCAGGCACAATCTCTTTTGCGTAGCTTTGTACATCACGCATTAATGCCGCCCTTGGTATCTCCCGTTGGTCGGCAAGCTCATCAACGACATCCATAACTCGATCGTGATAAATCAGTCGGTCTATCAATACCTCGCGTCGGGTGAGCTTAAATGAGGGGAGGCGTAGCGCCAGTTTGTTGTTTACCTCATCAATCAGCTTATTGGCACGGCGTCGTAAAAACCATTTGGCTGATGGCAACAGAAAATGTTGCAAAAACCAGAGTCCAGCGAACAGGGTGAGCCCGGCGAAAACCCAAAACGGCATTTGAATTTCACTGTTCATAAATTGAACAGATTGTTGGGTGTCGATCTATTTGGGTGGTGCATGGAGCCGTCGTGTCCTGTGGTTCCAGTTTAGTTGAGAGCTGAATAAGTTAGTTTCGCATGCGCAACGAAGTGAACGCAACGCGCATCCAGTGCCAAGCCTGCTAAAAACCAGCTACAATTCGTAGGTTCGCATCATAACTTTGTTAGCCGGTGCAGCAAACCCTGTGATTACGGATCCCAAAATGACTCAACCTGTTGATCTGCCTGCCTGGCAGGCCTTGAACCAGCACTATCAGTCGACCAAGCATCTTACTTTGCGGGAGATGTTTGCTGGTGATGGCACTCGCTTCGAGCAATTTCAGCTAACGGCGGCCGGCGTTTTTCTTGATTATTCAAAAAACCATGTATCCGCTGAGACCATGAGCCTGCTGACGGCACTGGCCCGCGAAAGTCATGTACCGCAAGGTATTGCGGCGATGTTCGCAGGAGAACGGGTGAATCCTACAGAGCAACGCCCGGCATTGCATACAGCATTGCGAAATCGATCCGGTAAAGCTGTGATCGTCGATGGTAATGATGTCATGCCGGCAATCAATAAAGTGCTCGATCGACTGGCTGTATTTTCCAACAAAGTGCGTAACGGAGAATGGTGTGGTTATGACGGCAGTATGATTACCGACGTGGTGAATATTGGTATTGGTGGTTCTGATCTTGGTCCATTGATGGCAAGTGAAGCATTGGCTGCGTTTGCACACGAGCGTTTGAATATACATTTCGTCTCCAATGTGGATGGCTCGCACCTGGCCTCTACAATAAAAAATCTTGACCCAAAAACAACGCTGTTTATTATCGCGTCCAAAACGTTTACTACTCAGGAAACGCTAACCAACGCTGGTTCTGCCAAACAATGGTTTCTCGATTCTGGTGCCAGTGAAGTCGATGTGGCAAAGCACTTTGTAGCACTATCCACCAACACCGAACGGGTCACGGCTTTTGGCATTGATGCTGAGAACATGTTTGAGTTTTGGGATTGGGTTGGTGGTCGGTATTCGCTATGGTCGGCCATAGGCTTGCCGATTATTTTATCGATTGGCATGGAACGATTTGAACAACTCCTGGAAGGCGCACATGCCATGGATGAGCATTTCAGAACTGCTCCACTTGATCAAAATTTACCGGTTACGCTTGCGCTACTCACAGTTTGGTACAATAACTTTCATGGGGCTCACTCTCATCTGATTGCACCATATGACCAGTACCTGCATCGTTTCCCAGCTTACCTGCAGCAACTAACAATGGAGAGTAACGGTAAATCGGTACACCTTGATGGCAGCGAGGTGAGTTGCAATACCGGCCCTATCGTGTGGGGTGAGCCTGGCACAAATGGTCAGCATGCGTATTTTCAGCTTGTACATCAGGGCACGCATATCATTCCAACCGACTTTATTTTACCGATGGAAAGTCTTAATCCTGTTGGTCAGCACCACGAACTTCTGATGGCCAACTGCTTTGCCCAATCTGAAGCGTTGATGATGGGTAAAAATAGCGAAGAATTAACCTTGGAAATGCGTGAAGCCGGTGTAACTGTCGACGAAATAGATCGTTTGACAGGGCATCGCACGTTTGCCGGAAATCGGCCGAGCAACACTATTATGGTACATCGACTAGACGCACATGCATTGGGTGCGCTAATTGCGCTCTACGAGCACAAGGTTTTTGTTGAAGCGGCTATTTGGAATATCAATCCATTTGATCAATGGGGTGTGGAGCTGGGTAAGCAACTTGCCAGCGCCATTCAGAAAGAATTGTCTAGCGCAAAACCGGTAACCAATCATGACAGTTCTACCAATGGGTTGATCAACCGAGCACTTAAAATGCGAAATTTGCATGCGTAAAAAACCAAGCCACGAAACAGACGGACCTAACACCAATACCAGATTGGCAATAAGATAAATGGCAGCAAAAAAACGAACAACGAAAAAACGAGCGACGAAGAAAAAGGCGTCTAAAAAAAGCGCTAAGAACGTCGCTACCGCAGATCTGTTCTCCAATATAGAAGTCGAAGAGCTCTCGGTGAGCGCCTACACTGAAAAAGCGTACCTTGATTATTCAATGTACGTCATTCTTGATCGCGCATTGCCACATATCGGAGATGGTTTGAAACCTGTACAGCGTCGCATTATTTATGCGATGTCTGAACTTGGTCTATCGGCCGCGTCAAAACATAAAAAATCGGCGAGAACAGTTGGAGATGTGTTGGGAAAGTATCACCCACACGGTGACAGCGCCTGTTATGAGGCGATGGTGTTGATGGCGCAACCATTTACTTATCGCTACACCCTGGTAGACGGGCAGGGCAATTGGGGGTCACAGGACGATCCGAAATCATTTGCCGCAATGCGCTATACCGAATCGAAGCGCCCATTTGGGTAAGTTTTTACCAATAATTTTTTGCGAATACCTATTGGGCCATATACGAATGTATGATAAGTGCCTTTAGACGTTTGTAATTTGGGGGCCCATGCAAAATGCATATGGGCCTCACAAAGGGTCCTATATGGGCTCCACGGGTAAAAAAAAACTTCATGAATATCTTCCTCATGTTTGTCTTCTTTGTCTTGTCCGATGTGTTTGTTTTCACTCAAGTTATTGTTCTATTTTTCGTTGTAGCTACCTTACTCTGTTATCATAGAGGCCCCTTGTGGGGCCTAAGTAAATTAGATGGGTCCCATTTGGGGCCCTAG
>CALIMV010000057.1 GCA_938045275.1 uncultured Granulosicoccaceae bacterium | reverse complement strand
CTTAAGCCGGTTTTAACAGCAGCAAGCGCAACCATAAAAGGTGTCGCTTGTGTGTTTTGGGTAAGGTCTGCCCAACGTTCTGTTATATGCGAGTCGATTGATCGAACAATCGAACCACCACTAAATGTACGATGCATTGGCCTGGAAAGGTCATAGGCTAAGTTTAATGTTTCACGAGGTTCAGCCAACACCCGTACCCAATGCTCTGTTTCTGACTGTAAGACGTCCTTTGCTATACCATCTTGCCAGAGCGTAAAATCTCGATATTGAAATTCGTCTGGTTTTGGCATTTCAACCATAATTGATTGATCTTCATCATTGTGTTCTGAGCCATTGTGTTCTGAATTTGTCGCTTTAATATAATCACAGTAGCGTTCAGCGAACTGGGTGTGTAAAACGTCAAAGCTCCAGCCATCCATCGCGATGTGATGCGAATGAAACATTAATAGATGTTCTTCGTTATGGCACCGATAAACTAGCGCTCTAAGCAATTGATCGTTCTCAAGGTCAAACCGCTTATTCAATTGATTGTCTCGTACTTGCTCCCAAGCCAAGCCTGATTCGACCTGATCAATCACAGTCAATTCGACAGGTCCAGCTGGCATAGGTATCTGACTCACATCGCCAATGTCGTTGGTACGTAAACGTGTTCTTAATATTTCATGCTGATGCACCAAAGCGTTAAGAGCGTACATGACCGCCGGCATATTAAGTGTGCCAATGCAACGGAAGGTAGATTGAATCGCATATACATTAGGTGGTAACTCTGTTTGATCTAAAAACCACAGTGGTAATTGTTGATCTGATAATGGCAAATTCTCATTTACATATGTTGCATCTGTGGTTGCTGTTTTTGCAGATTCTGTTTTTAGAAGGAATTCGATACGTGAGGCTAGCTCACCCCAGTTACTACTGTCTAAAACACTTGCTAGTCTGAGGTCTACTTCGAATCGTTGTCTTAATTGTGCAGTTAATTTCATTGCATCAATTGAATCCAATCCACATTGCATGGCATTATTGGTAAGAGCTGCTGTTTTCTCTCCAAGCAACGCATTAACCATATCAACTATTTCAATACCAATTTCAGTCTCAGCTATCTCAGCTTGTGCTGCGTGTTCAATTGAACTAGCCTCCTGCAGTAAATCAACAAGTAAACGCTCTGACACTTTTCCATTGGACAAGGTAGGCAACGATTGCAGCGCAAGATAACCATGCGGCCACATGGACGCTGGTAAGTGAGATTCTACGATAGATTTAATTCGATCAACCGATACAGAATCTGGCGTGTACGCAAGCCAAAGGCGTGTAGAATTCGCTGAACGGCGAGTGGCACTGAACGCTCGAGCGTCATCAACACCATCAATCTGCCTGACAATCAATTCAATTTCTGCAGGTTCAATTCGGTGGCCACGAATTTTTAATTGGCGATCGATTCGACCAGTACAAACTAACTGTCCAGATCGAGCGTAATAACCTAAGTCACCAGTTCTGTAACCCGGTGGATCTGAGTAAAAAGACTTGGCGGTTAATTCAGGCTGTTTGTAGTAACCTTCGGCTACACCCTGGCTAAACACCTGTAACTCACCCTGAACACCATGTGGACAAACACTACCATCGATACCGGCAATTTTGATGCTGGTTCCAGGAATAGGTTGGCCTATTGGTACTGCATCTGCTTCATTATCCTGACATCGATGCACACTGCTCCACACGCAGGCTTCCGTTGGCCCATATTCATTGAATAATTCAGCGTTTGGTAGATTTTCGTGATGTATCGCACACAAATCAGCTTGACAGGGCTCACCCGCCACAATGACAGTTTCTAATGATTGAAGGTCGGTAGTATTACTTTGCCCAACCCATAACCGATAGACACTTGGTAGACACAATACATGGGTTATGTCATGTCCACGGACCAATTCACTCCAGTGCGCTAGCTCAGATCTACTTTCTTGCTCAGGCAGCACAATAGTACCGCCATTGCATAAAGTCCAGTAAAGACCGACAACAGAACTATCAAAGTGCAATGGCGAGACAAGCAAAAACTTCTTTGCTTGATTTGAATAGTAATCAAAACGTGACTGTGTGGAATAAACTAAGTTTGCATGAGAAACGAGTACGCCTTTTGGTGCTCCGGTCGAGCCTGATGTATACATCAAATAGGCCGATGGCTGTTCATTACGCGTATCAGAATGATTAACAACATTACTGTCGTATTCAGAGTGCGTTAATAATGCTTCCAGTGTCATTGTTATAGACGACAACCCACTGTCAATCGGCCACCCAAACCCGCTAGCCGTGGGAGACTTGTTATCGTACGAATGCTCGGCAATAATTAACGCGCAATCAGCATTCTGACAGACTTGCATCTTACGTTCGATCGGTTGCTGCGAGTCGAGAGGCAAGTAAAATCGACCTGACAGTAAAACGCCTACCATGGCTACAACAGCATCGATACTATTGGAAAGGCTAATCGCAACAGGGCGATCTTTATCTGGCACAATGAGATCCAATGCCAGACTAAGTCGACGAGCTTTTTGTTCAAGCTCAGCATAAGTCATACGTGTTTGGCCCTGTACCAGCGCTAAACTCGTTGGTTGTTGCCTCGCTACTTCCAATACCCAATCATCAATTCTTTTGTGCGGCGATGGCCTCCCTTTCATGCCAGCGACAATATTGTTTTCAGTACCATCTCTCCAACGTTGAAGCAGCACTGGTAAGGATAATAACGTTGAGTCAGCGAGCAACTCAAGGACCTGTACATAACGCCTTAAAATGTCATCATTGTATTTTTCATCTAACTTGTCCGTTTGACTGATTAAAGTCAACGAAATCTTTGTTCCTGGTTTGACCAATAGCGACACATCAAAATGACTGCGTATTTGACAGTCAATGGAATCAATTTGTATATCGTTGTCCATTGCAGAACCAAAACACAAATTACTCTCATGCCCTGCCAGAGCGACAACAGTACTGAATAGAGGTTCATCACTTTGGTGTTTGGTTAGTTTTTTAATATCAACCAATGAAATCGAATCATGTTCTGAGTGACTTTGAAGCGATTGACTAATACCGGATAACCAGTCTTTAACACTGTCGGAATCTGCCGTATTAATGAACAACGGTAAAGTGGATGCGTAAAGACCAATACCTCGCTCAATGCAAGACAAGTTTGTAGACCGTCCGGCTAAAGTCACACCAATGAGTGGCGATGCGTGCTGACAGAGATCACGCATTACAATACCCCATGCAGCTATTAGCAATACATTGCTCGTTGTTTCGAAGCGACGGGCAGCATCAGCGATAATACGGCTACGACTCTCATCAATAGCTAAATGTGTTTCGACAGCGCGTCGTTTCACCTCTTCATCATTGCGCACTGATTCAACCAGCATTAACGGTGTTGGCTCCTTACCTGATAAGTACTGATACCAATAATCATTAAGTGGCTCAATGTCTAATTTAGATTGTGCGTCGAGAAAACG
Organism: uncultured Granulosicoccaceae bacterium; assembly: GCA_938045275.1. Classification (GTDB taxonomy): domain Bacteria; phylum Pseudomonadota; class Gammaproteobacteria; order Granulosicoccales; family Granulosicoccaceae; genus Granulosicoccus. The sequence continues at coordinate 13,392 of CALIMV010000057.1, read as the reverse complement.
GCCGTACGCCAATGCAGGTGGCAATACCGGGGGTGTCGCTCGTACAGACGCAGCGTAAGCGGTGGCGAGATCTTCCAATGCAACAGAAGTAGACCAGCCGTCAGACAAAATATGATGGACAGCCCATAGTAATCGGTGAGTATTGTCATCAAGCTTAATCAAAGTAAACTTCATTAATGCTTCTGCTGCAAACTCAAAACGCGTTTGTGCCAACTTATCCAGCACACCACGTTCTCGATTTCTTTGCTCTATAGGCGTATCGGATGAATAGTCCAATATTTCCCATTCAGGCTTAACAGAATCGTGCACAACCCATAGTGGCTCATCCAAACCATCAAAGACCACCGCACTGCGTAACGATGGATGATGCGAAAATACATGCTGCCAGGCTTGCTGTAGTGCAGAAATATCCAGATTACCCTGAATACGTAAACTAATAACTGATAGGTAGACATCTACCACTTCATTCTGCAAAGAATGAAACAGTATTCCGCGATGTGTTGCATTTAGCGGATACGCATCTACCACTGAATCCATCACGACGAGACCAAACCTGTTCGTTCAAGAACCCACCATATTGATATTACAATGGTTAGTATTGATAAGCCTTTTAACATAACGGGTTGATAAAACGCTTTTTTCCGCATCCAGAACAGGATTGGCAACAACACTGCAACTATAATCAGCTGTCCAATTTCAACACCGATATTAAACATAATTAATATCCGCTCAAGAAACCCGACTCTAAACTGCAAATCACCCATAACACTGGCAAAACCAAGTCCGTGGAATAATCCGAAGACAAAGATAAGTATCCACGAATGATGACTTAAAGACGGAAACAAATTCTTCAGTGCCATCGCAATTATCGACAGTGCGATTATTGTTTCTACAATGGCTGCAGGTACGTTCACCAAGTCTAGCGCAGCGAGTGTTAGCGTAATTGAATGCGCAACAGTAAATATAGTGACAATTTTCAGTGTATTGATAAATGCAGCTTTAATTCCGTCAACCGGAACCCACCGCCCACCCTGATTTTTTACAACTGCGCTTAGCAGCAACACTACTATAAACAGAATATGATCCAAGCCAATGCCAATATGAACGATGCCCTGCCAGACAAAGTCCTGCCAATTTAGAATAGAACCAGGATTTTCTAAATCTAGTGTTTGGGTAAGGCGATCGGATTTAAATACCAAAGCCACGTTACTTTGGCTAAACGATTGATCACTGACTTTATTATACTCAGCCACGATCATGCTTCGATGAAATCTATCTTGTTCGCTGTAAGGAGGTACTAACCAAATGGAATTGCGAATAGTAATTTCACTACCAGCCGGTAGTCGCTCTGTTTTGTACGGAAACTGCAAATAGGCGCCACCTTCAGAGAAAAGCGTTGGCGTGCCAAAAGTGTATGGAATTTCGCCAGTTTCATCGGAGAACACCAGATTCTCCTGGATAAAGAGTTCAATTTCTTCTCTTGCAGCCAGTAAACCTTCCAGACGCGTAGCCCCTAATGCATCAATATCAATATTCAGTTTGTCGCGCACATCATTCGAATTTAACTCCACACGCCCTACAATGGCATCCTGGTCTACGTTAAGCCATACATAGTTCTCTTGCTTGGCATGTGCCCAGAGCATCTCATTGCACAAAAGTAAGCACACCAGAGCAAAAAACGGAAGTAACTGACGACGCTTACATTGATGATTCTTTTTCATTGGACACATAATTCTCGTATTAATTTTTTTGGCGAAAAATTTGCAATGCTGTTATCAATACGCTGACCATATTGCTCAAGCCGATTCGCCAATTCCTTATCGGTAAGCAATTTGTCAATTTCTAAGCACAACGAATCGGCTGATGCTTGTTTGTGAAAAAAACGAGTAGCAAGCCTTCGATGAACCCAACGCACTACCGTACCATTCTGATCATTTGACTCGACTGAAAAACACAGCACAGGAACCCGGTATTTCAACGCTTCTTGTAAACTCGCAATACCACCATGCAATATCGCCGCACTACAGTGTGATAAACACTTTATTTGCGGAGCCGTAGCCAGTAGCAATACATTATTTGTAAAGGACTGACTGATGGACTGATATAAATCAGCTGACTCACGTCCTCCAAGCGAAATTATAAAAGCGTATTCTTCTCGTAAACGTGCCATTGATCTCACTATATCGACAAAGCGAGGCTCACTACGTGCATAAGTACCCATTGCACAATATATAATGGGTTGATTCTTCTGTTTAGATAGTTCTATAAATTGATCAATCTTACTGACATTGTTAGATTGAATATCAAACGCATAATCTTGCTCACCAATCATTGGTCCCAGATACTTAAACTGCGTATCAGTTGTCCGATCTAAATCAATGTCACCCAACGTCATTGAATAAATGGGTACATGTGTATAAGAAACTGGTCGGAACCAGTGCTCAGTTGTCGCGATTGACTTCAGATCAACCTGATATTGATGTGCTATAGATTTTATATCAGGCATTGTATAAGCACGATAGTGAATTGGCATGATGCGCCGTTTAGATAAATGCTGTTGCGTGGCTATGATCGCTGAATGAGCACGTAGCTGCCACCATTGTGCTGCAATGCGCAATCGTTTGCTTAGCTGCTTTGATGGCAACAAATTACTGTGTAATGGCGCGACGCCATCACCAGGCCGATGATTAAACAGACGAGAACATATTGCAGTTGGCTTCGATAACGTACTGCTGGCTATAATAGCAAAATGACACTCAATATCGATGATAAGAATATCTGGATTCAGTTCAGCCACTAACAGAAGATATTCCTTGTCTTCGAGTGTTTTCTGACGAAGCACTTTACACTCACGTACAATTTGCAAACTGCGGAGAAACTTTCGTACACGCCCTACCCTATTTGATTGTGTGATTTCAAGATAACGACGTGTTGTTTGTGTACGTGACAAGGATTTCAAATGACGAAAGGGAACTTCAGCCTTTGCAGCCAGCGAACTGATATCCTGATCGCAAACAACTGTCATTGCAATCCCATCGTCTAGAAACCTACGTGCAAAAGCCAGCCCATTGTTGTAGCAACTTGGCATGCCATACATCACGTATAAAACACGAGTAGGTTCACACATGATAAAACTCTGTGAGCTTTAGGAGCTGCTTTTCATCTACATGACGTATTTGCACTGTGTTAACACCTGCCGAAATATCGTTGACCACAGCAAGTGACAATTCACAATTCAAAATACTTCCTAGATCATAGAGCTTACAATTTTCAATTGATATGCCCTCAAGCTCAGAAGCTAACAACAATGATTGTTGATCGGTGTACCGACCATCTTTACTAGGTTTCCTGCCCTTCTGAAGTGATACATCAAAACTACCAAGTGATGATCGCAATCCGGTGCCAAAAGCCTTAACCACAGCCTCCTTGCGGGTCCACCCTCGGGTAAAGGCATTTTGTTGTGCGACACGAGTCTGAAAAGTTGATAATTGCCGCCTTTCTAGCAACGTGAAACATTTCTCAGCCAAGTGCAAACAATTCGGGTCGGTGATTCGGGTTTCCACATCCAAGCCCAGTTGCCCAGCAAAACCGCTATTCGCGACAGCTACAGCTAATGCTCGTTTGCAATGCGAAAGATTGAATGCAGGCCCGTTTAAAACAAACGGCTTACCGTAAGTCGAATACCGAATATCCACATCGATAGGGGAACAACTCATTTGAGCTGCAAGCACCGATCTTAAAAATGAGCGCGATAAACAATAATCACGTGTTGCAGTCGGCGATAACATTCTGGCGGCCTGGTCTCGTTCACCAGTTGATAGATGTTGAGATTGATTTGTATGGTTACGAAGCACAGAGAACGGTACAGTCCAAACCTGAATATTAGCACCACTATTTACATTCACAGCTGGCGATACATGCCTGTATCCAGTATTTGAGATAAGTGCCTTACTGGCTGTAGTTGTTCCGTACACTGGAACTACAGACCCAACATGCCGGCAATGATATTGCGTTGAATATCAGAAGTACCACCATATAGCACGCCCCCGAATGCATCGCGTACATCTTTTTCAATGCCGGTGTCTGACAGATAACCATAGCCACCATGTACTCGCATTGAATCAATACCGGAAGCAAGAAACATTTCACTTAAATGCAATTTCACCATGGCGCCTTGCAGTGCTACTGATTGACCCTGCTGCTTCATCCAACCTGTTTGATACAACATTAAACGGGAGGTTTCCAGACGCACTTTCATATCAGCAATCCGGTTTGAAACTGATTGGAACTTACCAATTGCCTGGCCATATTGCCTACGCGTTCGAGCGTGTTCGACGGCTAATTCCAGCTGGCGCTGCATACGACCAACTTGGCTTGCCATAATGCAGCAACGTTCAAATTCTAAAGCACTAGTGGCAATACCAGCACCCGCACCTTCTGGCCCCAGACGATACGATTCGTGGACGACACAGTCTTGCAACTCTATGCTAGCCATTGGAACAGTGTCGAGCCCCATCTTTTGCGTTGTTTGTTCAACTGTTATACCTGGCGTGTCGCGAGGCACCAGAAAAGCGGATACTCCCCAGCGCCCCGCATCTGGATTCGTTGTTGCAAACACAAGAAAAACGTCAGCCACAGGCGCCAACGAAATCATGCATTTTCTGCCAGTTAAGCAGTAATCCTGGCCTCGATGAATAGCACGTGTGGTTAAGCTAAAAACATCTGAACCCGCTTCTGGTTCCGTCATGGCCTGAGCGGCGATCAAGTTACCGTCGCCCATTTCTTTTAGAAATCGTTCGTGTTGAAAATGAGTACCATGCTGCAGCACAGGGGCCTGAACAGTCCATATATGCGCATTCAGCGCAAACAAAAGCCCATTATCAGCACAACCATGGCCAAGCCCTTCCATGGCAATTATGCTAGTTAAAATGTCTTCTGCCGCGGTATCGGACCAAGGCGGTGGCAACGGCATACTTTGGATTCCGGCCCTGGCACATTTGCGCCACAAGCCGAGATCAAATTCAGTTAATTTTTCTGCACCTATTAGCTCAGTTGCGGCAAACTCTCGCATGCGCTCTTGCAGCTTAATCTGAGAGTCAGATAGCGAAAAATCCATTATTGTGTACCGCCTGCGGGTGACTCGGTCACCGTACTTGTACTCTGTGTTAAACAAACCATTAAAGGAATCATTGCTTACGGCCCTTATTCATGACTCGTGATAGCGCATCAAGCTGGCCGGTAGTTAATCCGGCAAACGCAATTGGATTTTCATCTGTCTCTTTGTCGTTATCACTATTTTGAGCGGACTGTTCGCGCTTTACCAAATCCACCTGAGCTAACTGAGCAATGGTTTGGTATTCGAATACGTCCGCTGGCTTATAAGGGTAACCAGCCTGATTCATTTCAGAAATGATACGAATCGCCATTAATGAGTCACCGCCAAGCGCGAAAAAGTTCTCGTTTACACCCACAGAATCTAAACGAAGATGTCTACACCAAATTCGAGCAAGTAATTTTTCACTATCGGTTTTCGGAGGCAATTGCTGTGATTGATAATCAATACCAGTGGTCCCATCGGCCAGTGCACGTGGAACACCTTGCTGCCCAACCGCAACGGGTTTCACTTCAGGTACAGGCAACAATCGTCGATCAATTTTTCCGTTTGAACTTAACGGAAGAGACGGCAACTCAATAAGCCAAACCGGAACCATCCATTCTGGTAAACGGGTTGCCAACCAATGCTTGAGTTCATTCTTCGATAATTCAGCATCACCAACATAGTACAGAGCAATCTGTGACGGCGTTTTATCGGAGAGTTGGTAACCAATTTGCGCTAATTGAGACATAACAAGCGTATCGTCAATCTCATCATCCAGTTCTTCCAGCGCAGCCTCTCTCACTTTATGGCCAAGTCGTACATCCCAACTGTACGGATTCGCGTAGTTGTGAAAACCACGCTCATAACGATGCACATAAATACCAGCATCATTAATCAGACAATTTGTTGAACGGCCAGTATCCGCTGGCCGGATCCACGGTAATTTCGTGTCCAAATACGCATACATCTCATCAAGATTAACATCGCAATATCTATAAAAATCAAGAATTTGTATTCGCTCGAATACGTTGTCATCTTGTAAAAATTTGGTGTCTATGGCGCACGATACGGCGTCTTTAATGCGATGATAAGATTTTCGTGCCGCGACGATTGCTTCATCCATGGCCTTAGCTTGATAGTCAGGAGCCATAAACCAATCTTCGCTCAAACGAGTTTCAAAGAACTGTCCTCGCGACAATCCAGTTACTATGCAATTAATATCAAGCTCGCACGCTAGTTGAAGCGCCAGCGTATATATTGTTTTAAAACACCCATTACAGACATTGGCATGTCGCTGCAGACTGTCGAGGAAGATTGCATTCATCGATGGTGTGCTAGCGTAACGATGTTCTACGCCTAACGCTTCACAAACACGTTTTGCATTGTCTTTCGCTGACTGTGAAATAAATCCGTTGTCTAGTGTAAGCGCTAACACACGTAAGTCCATATCAACCAACTGTGCTAAAGCATACGAACTGTCCTTGCCGCCACTGAGTAGCATGATGCAATCGTACTCAGATTTCTGTTGTTGTTTGAGTTTTGCGACCGTATCTTTAAATTCCTGCAACGGTCGAAAATAGGCTTCAACGCGCTTTCGGTATTGGTCAAAGTTTCGGCACGGCATACATACACCCGACGCATCCAGCATGGCGCCAGGAACACGAGAAGATAATCCACATTGCGCGCATTTCTTATCATCTGTATCCGTTGACTTTTGAATGTTGGTTAGCACCGCAACACAAGACTTGAGTGATGGGTGCTCAAGCGCCGCTGATTCTATTTCTGCAGGCTCAATACGGTGTCCACGTAATTTAAACTGCTCATTGACTCGCCCCTGGTAAAGTAAATTTCCATCGCGCCTTTCTCGAACCAAATCTCCCGTTCGATAGTAGCGATCTTTATTAGGCATTAGATGTTGAAAATTGGATTGAGTCATTGACTCCTGCATCCAATACCCATTAGCAAGTGAAGGCCCGCCAACATACAGCTCACCACTACAACCTGGCAACTGATCATGTCCATCTTTATTCAACACACGTACACGTGCGCCAGCAACCGGCAACCCAATAGGGACTGAACCGGCTATGTCGGTTTCCGGATTAAATGTATGCACTACACAGCCAACAGTAGCTTCGGTAGGACCGTACTCATTGTGAATAAGCACTCGTCCATTGAATGCATTATGAATGCGATTAGCAAGTATGGCGGGCAAATCTTCTCCACCAACAATAAATTGCTTAATACGCTTAGATTTTCTGCAATGTTCGTCACCAAGCATATTTAAGTGTGAAGGAGTTACTTTCACTATATCGACAGCGTCGTCTTCTATAACGGCACTTAGTGCGTCGATGGCCGTGTACTTAGATTCGTTGTAAATGTGCAGTGTGCCTCCAGTCATCAAAGGTAAAAACAACGAAGTAATAGTTAGATCAAAACCTATGGGTGTGAACAAAGCCATATCAACGGCTTCATCGTTAGCATAATGTTTCGCTGCCCAGTGCGCGTAGTTGGCTAGAGCCTTGTGCGAAATAGAAACACCTTTTGGCGTGCCGGTGGAACCAGACGTGTACATTACATACGCCAATTCCGACAACGACGGCAATGTAACCTCCCTACTTTTATCTAATGTTGTACTGCTATTAACCTCGCTAACGCATTCCAGAAGTTCATCAATCAGTAAATTATTATCAAACACAATTTCGCTAACTAGTTCCGGAGTGGAAATAAGCATTTGTGGGCGCGCATTAGTGATAATGTCTTGAATACGGGATGCTGGTTGATTCGAATCGATCGGTATATAACATGCACCACAAGCATGAATACTTAAAAGTACCTGAGGTAGGCGTATATCGCGTGGCAAGAGCACAGCCACTCGTGAGCCGGATTCGACGCCTGAGCCTTTTAGTTTAACAGCTAAAGTTTGTACACGATGATCAAGATCAGCATAGCTAAGCAACTGTTGTTCTTCCACCAACGCAGGGCGTGTTCCCAGCTTGCTGAGGTTATCGCTAATTCGTTGAGTAATAGTTCGAGAAACTGCATGACTGTTTAGATCATTACCTGAATCAACCAACACTCTTGGCTGGGCAATAGACACAGCATCAATCAACTGCTCTACATCGGCTGACATCGCATCGAACAATTTCCAAAACGCATCAATTGTTTGTGCACGTTGCGCTTCGCTAAAAACAGCATCGTTAAAATCAAAGGCAAGGTTTAAGTTCCCATCACCAGCCCAATCTTCGACCTGTAATCGTATTAAATGTTGACTATCAATGTGACCCGAGTGTAGCCATTCAATATGCGTTGCCCAATCATTGAAGTTTCCCATCGGGGCATTGATATAGTTCAATATTGCAGGTATGGCGTTTGCTTCGAGCAACGCGCTATCACCAGCCTCACCTTCTTTGAGCAAACCTAAAAAAGCACCACGTACCTGTTCTACCAGACTCAGAAACGTAGTGTCATCACTTACAGTCACTTGAAGTGGTAGGACCTCAACGAACAAGCCAACGGTGCGCTTAAAATTCGCACTTTTTCGTTGAGGCAGTGGAAGACCAATTGTTTGGGTTGAACCACCGCCAATACGGCACAACAATGTAACCAGTATGGTTAGTATCACACTGCAGTGACCAATGCCTTGGCCAAATCCTCGGGCTTGAGGCAGCGCTGATAAAGTGGCTAACGCAGCAACACGTTGACTGTTGAACGATTGGGACACTCGAGTAGATGCTGTGTCACCTCTTCCAGAACGTCGACCAAATGGTGCCGGAGGAGCGATGTACTGTAACTGACTAAGATAGTCTAGTTGATCGGTGCTGCGTTTTTGCTGCGCATCGATGGTTGTTTCGACGAAGGTTAGAAAATCAGCTCGCTCGATGTGGTTATTATCAGAAGTTTGCGATGGATGAGCAATCAAAATGTACGTTGATGCCAAGTCTTGCCAAAGTGAGACAAACGAACTAGCGTCGCAGATTAGATGGTGTAAATTACAATAAAACACCCAACGCTTATCACTTAATTTAAGCAGCGCAACGGTACCTAAAACACCATCGGGCTGAATGGCATAAGCCACATTCTGTTGCATCCACGATTTAGCGTACTGTTGAGGTTGCGTTTGCTGTGAACAATCAATATGTTGCAACGGGGGCCAAGAGTGTCCTGCAGATTGTGTAATCTCTTTGTCATTAATAACAATGCGTATACCCAATGCATCACACCGTGAAGCAACTGTATCCCAGGCACACTCCATGACCTGCTTGTCTACAGAGCCATTGATCGAGCATGCAAGCGCCATATTACACAACGGATTCTCTGGTGCGAGTAGCTGACCCGCAAGCAATTGCTTTTGCGCTGGACTAAGGAGATATGAATTGCGCACTGAATTCACGCGCTTGCCATACGTTGTTTGAGGTATATCGTTAAAAGATCCACAGTCTGAAAATTCTCGATTAATAAATCCTCTGCAGGAATTTTTAACTCATACGTCTCTTCCGTAAATTGAACAAGGCGCATAAACTGCATTGAATCGAGATAATCTATACTGAGCAGGTCATCATCAGGCTTAAGATCAATTCCACACTCAGGTGGTAATAAGGCAGTCATAATATATGAGCAAAGTACATGCTCCATATTAGTATTCACATCGTCGTTACCATTCATATTCGCGCCTGCTACAGAATTCTGACTGTCTCGATTTTTGTTCAACATGACTTTCTTCGCTTCTAAATAAAGTACCAAGCCAAATATTATTGGTTAAGTGGACTAGACCGCCTCAATCTGCGCACACAATTGCAACCGATCAACCTTGCCACCGCTGGTTAATGGAATTTCTGGCAATACGCTTATTGTTTCGGGTACAACATGTGGAGGCATATGGGTACGCGCAAACTCATATAAGCTTGATGCGTCACAATCAAAACGCTGGGTAACGAAAACGCGAATAACGCAGTTACCAGGGTCAGCGCCGGTGTTCTCAGCGATAGCCACCGCATCAACAACCGATGGATGCTGAGCAAGCAGCAACTCAATCGCATCCAGCTCAACGCGCATACCGCGCACCTTAACTTGACGTCCTCGTCGACCAACCAGAGTGTAAAGACCAGCTATGTCACATCGCGCCAAGTCACCAGTACGATAATAGCGCTGTTGGTTTTCTCTGTTATCAAAATAGATCTCAGATGCCGACCGATTACTGTGCCAGTACTCTTTCATTAAGGTACTTGATTTTACAACCAACTCCCCAATCTCGCCTACCTCAACGGGTTCATCGTGCTCATCGATTAATAATATCGACGTCTCAGACCAAGCACTACCAATGGGTACTTGTTGATTATCGCCTACCAATGTTCTAACTTCATCAACTCCACTAATTACATGATGCATACATTGATTAGTTTCAGCTGGTCCGTATACGTTACAAAATTGCGCTGCGGGAATATGTTCAAACAACTGTAGAATTCGATTGGGCGCCAGCGCCTCACCAGCATAAATGACCCAGCGCAGTGAGGATAAATCGCGCTGCTCAAGCACACCAGAGTTTATTAGCTGAACAAGTGCCTGAGGCACTGAATACCAGACGGTTATCTTGCTGCTTTCAATGTACGAAGATAAGCTGGCAGGAACCCGAACATGCGCGTCTGGAATTATTTGGACAGTCGCGCCGACTAAAGGGCCTGCAAGAAAACCGAGGGTACACATATCAGTGTGTAGCGGGCCATGACTGCAGATAATATCGGTTTCAGTTAAGCCAAATGTATCAGCCGCAAGTCGTGCGTAACTTGAGCCGCTATGGTGAGTGTGTACTATGCCCTTGGGTCGACCAGTCGAACCAGAAGTATGGATAACATAAGCCACATCGTCACTAGTAGCTTTTGGGGACACATCTGTAACGGTTCGAGCCTTGATATCAGACCAGCTAAAAAGTGAAACCACTGAAGTCGTGATCGAATCTCTTTCCAAACCGATAATTGTGTGCAATGAATGATCGCCCTCAACCAGTTTACAAACAAGTCGCACAAGTTTTGGATGAGTAATCAGAGTTCGAATGCCGCAGTCAGACAACAGTAAGCGAACAGACTCAACTGGCGTCGCTGGGTCAATCGGTACATAAACATGCCCCCCGTACATAACACCATATGTAGCGATACTTGCCTCCAAACATCGTGGCAGTAAAAGGGCAACAGATTCCTGATAATTTACACCACACTCATTCAGGCATTCAGACAATTGTTTCGATTGTTGTAGTAATTGAGCATAACTCAGATGACGTTCTGCACATACAAATGCACGCTTTTCAGGAACCGATTCGCATGCTTGTACAAGCTGATCGACTAGCGTGAATGGAGGTTGTGCAGTAAGCATTTGGAATAGAAGTTTACGAGTTAAGGCGATAAATTAAAGTGCAAATACACGGGTGAGTTGCAGGCCAATTGCTAGCTTGTGAAATAACCCGTATTTAACAGCATGAATTACACGTAGGTACCTAACCGTCTCACAAACGTTCAATATTTTTGTTCGGCTTTGCAGCTAACGCGGAGCACGTAGCATACTTCAAACGCAATTCGTGAATCAATCCCCATTACCAGCGGGTGCAAAACACTGATACCATGGAAGGTATCACCCTAATGTCTTCGAAGTGATTCACTCAAAAAACGTTTGCTAAGCTTGCCATATGATGTTATCCGACAATTTTTCTGCAATCTAAGCTAACCGTCTAACCAATGTTGGCTCAATCATTCGGGCTATTCGCGCTCGCTCCTACCATGCATTCTCTTCCCAGTAGCACCCCACTATATACCCTAGTCATACCCTCCAGCTGATTTGGGTCGGACATATTGCTCTGATTCAGCTCTGAATTGACAGCTCATCCCTGCATTTCATGCTGTACCGCTCCAATCAACAACATGTTTACGTCCTGAAATTATTTTGGATTCGTCTAAATTGTTTAATTTCCTGATAACTACTCTTAAATTGTTGTAATGTTTAATGCGGCCCCACGTAAAAACCCTGCATTTAACAACCGCTTCACGCCAGCGATCACCACACAAAGCAGGTTTAAAGCCGGTTTTCCATTGATTTTTACGTAACGAAGAGTCAGAAGAAATAGTAGATAAAACGATAATTAGAGGCGAGAAAAAGATTTGACATATCCGATTTTCTTTCGTTCTACAGATTCAACGTATTTGGAGATCGTGCCCTTGACAAATATTCTCAGTCGAGAGCACCTCGTATTTCGATTCTAGGCCATCAGCGGTTCAGGTGTGCTTTCACGACGTTCAGGCGTTACATTTGCCAGTACAGGCTCAGATTCGGGTAAATGCCTAACCCACCAATCATCAAAACTAATCGTTTCGCCTTGGGAATCTTTAATGGACACACTAACTTCACTGCCACCACCACTTTTATGCAGATGTACATGATCGTCATCGAAACTGTGGAAATCAATCTCCAACGGCTCGTCTACCTGAGATAAGTGTTCCAGTAGAGTACCAGTCGCTACTCGCTCACCCATACGAACTGATTCGTAGTAGTCCGTGTAAAAATGTACGCCTGCCATATCGTGACCAATAGAAATATTGGCAGCAAGTTTGTTCAATTCGCCAGAGACAGTAATGGGTTTAGTAGCGAATTCAGACTTGATGTCCCGAAGTTGCTGTCCCTCGCTGTCTTCTTCAACTTTTACGATGGGCAATTCGGATGGCCACGGGACAGGATCATCGTTGTTGTCGACAGTATTGAAAAATGCCTTAAGCATAGTTACACAGCCGCCAGCAACAGTCGCGCGCCCAGCACCGTAACTAGGATGCATCGGCGACCCCTCCGCAAATGCCATAGCTAATAGATAGTTTTTATCGTCATCCCAATCTGGTGGGTCAAGCTCACCTGATTCATTCATTAAATGTGGATCAGCATGGCTACGATTAGTAGTGGAAGTATATTCGCAATACAGTCATTCGAACCCTGCGTTAAATGGATTCCAACACAGGGTGATGTCCAATTGAAATGACGTAGATCCCCCAAGCATTCAAACGTCGATTACTACTACAAATAGATTATAAAAATGTCTGATCTATGCGTGAGCAATTAGTAGGGAATCACTTAGATCTTTATTCTCCTGCGTAGAAGCAATAGAACAAGCCATCACCACCGGTTTTTGGCAGATCTTCAGCACTACAGCCCGCTGAACCGTGCGCTGAATTCCATGACACCATGTGACGATCTTCGCTTAAGCCAAGACGATCGTGATGGCCAACAATGGCGGAGCCTTCGGCACTGCTGGTCCAACCCGAACA
>CALIMV010000056.1 GCA_938045275.1 uncultured Granulosicoccaceae bacterium | reverse complement strand
TCAGATGTAACCGCGTGTAACAACTGGTACTTTTACCGTGCATGAAATACCTGCAGTGCTAGTATCTCGCTATAAATTTTCCAGAGTAATGTTGAGATGCGTACGCCTCACGCGAAATTAATTCCTGTTGCTGCACTGCTGTTGTTGTCAAGTGTCGGCTGTTCATCAAAGACAGAGAGCGAGCATGTCAGTGCGGGCCTTGCCAACGATAGTTCACCGCTTATCGATTCGGATACAGGCTTATCCAATGACACTTCAAACTCAACAATCGGTAGCAGCGAAGCAATAACCCGTGACAACCTTGTTCCGGAGAGGTTGGCTGGAGCCAATGCAGACGATACGAGCCTGAATGATTCGAACACGGCAATTACCGATGCTGCGCTGCAATTAAACTCATCGAACTATGAGCAAATTGCCAAAATGGCGGCACGGGCAATTAATCTGGCTGAACTCAACACAGAGCGAGATAACGCTCGTGAGTTATTGGCCGACTTGAATAAATCTGGCTGGGCTGTTGTTGCTGGTGAAAGTGGGTTGCCGGGGTTAACAATGGCGTCCCTGGAGACTATTCCGAGTGAGTATGGTCAAGGAGACTATTCCGTGACTTATACCTGTAACGAAGGTGGGATGTTAACCGTTGAGCTCAAGGATTTTGACGATGGTCCGTTCTACCATCATCGAACAACTTTCGACAATTGTCATTTAAATGGGCAAACCCACAATGGAAGCCTTGAATCTTCTGGCGCTCGGCGCGCACCCGATTTGACTTTTTTTAAAGACTACACACGAGCTTCATCCGGCCAGAGCATTACGATAACCGGCGAACACGAGCACAGTTATCCACTGTTCGGGAATGCGGAAACCAATACCTGGAAGAATACCGGATATAGCATTACTACCGGCGACAGCAAGGTAAGCGTCGATAATATCAATTGGCAGGGAAAAAGCCTGGACTCCCCACACCAGAACGCGAATCAGGGTTTTGTACTGTTACCGGATGGCACCATACAGCGTGTAGTGCAGTTCGAATATGCGGTTGATTTGCAAACTAGCTTTAATTTCACACCAGCACATTTTGCCGGAGATAGCATAAACGTCGATGTAAATCTGAGTTATCAAAGCAGGTATTTTGATTGGCAAGGTCACCATCAATCCGGGTTTGATTTGCCCATTTTTCCCGTGGCTGATCTTGGTGCTACAGTCGAAGTGTTCTCTGACTACAATATTGACACAGGCACTAGCCAGATTTTTGATTCACTGCCAAAAGACCCAGCACCGCAATGGCAAGATGGGGAGATTCGAATCACGGGGCCCGATTTAACATCGATAGTATTGAAACCCGATTCGACCAACTTCGACGCTGTGCTCATTGAATTAAACGACGCCGGGGAACCAATGTCGAGGCTTTGGGCTGACGGTTTTCAAGTGGGTTTGCCCAATAAAATTCTTGCTCAATCAAATTAATGCTTGGCAGATCTCAAGGAAGACGAGCTCAGAATCGTTACAGCTCAGTTGTCCGTACCCGTATCGCTACAGAGATAATTTATTGGCATAGCCTGTTAGTTCAAGGTATCCGGTGGCGATGGGCTTGCCTTTTTTAGTTCCGTCCTGACTAACAGCATCAGCATTCCAGACTTGTACGGCACCTTCCCAATAGATGATACCGGTGCTGCCAGAGGAATCCAGCTCCTGATCGTCGAACAAGGGTTCTACAATTAAATCCAATTCGCCTGTTTGTAACCTCACCGATACCGGGTACCGGGCATTTGTGCGCGGTGACTGCCAGTAACGCCGATTAGTAAATACAGCCGTATTGTTGTGTTCTTGCAGCTGTCCCTGCTCAACAGAAATGTAGCGTGCTGTTGAATGCAACGCTTCACCCGATTTGGTGCGTACTTGAAACGCCATCAATGCAGAGCCATCATGGAAATTTAACCCGACCCAGTCCCAGCCTGTGGCATCTTCTGCAAGTAATTCACTTGACCACTCATGATCAAGCCAGGCAGTACCGGACACAGACACTGGCTTGTTATCAATTTGATATTCACCTTCCACACGCAGCTGTGGTCGGCTGTAGTAATAGCTTGCCTGAACACGCTGTGGCCCTTTTTGTGAAAAACCGTTCACGCCTTGCTGAACAGGCGCAGACATTGTGGCTGGGGGTGTGGCGGTGATTGCGAATCGAAACTGCTCGGCATTCACACTTATCCGGTATTCATCGGACGCAGTGCGTACCATTGTCCAGCGATTGTTCGGTAAACCGATGGCAATATCGGTGTCGGTGATGCTGTACTGAGCCACAACATCTTGCTGGCGAAAGGATTGCTGATCGTGCAGCAATTTGCTCTGATCAGGCATGGCAAGAGCGGCGTGAGCCAGCAGCAATTGCTTGGGAGCGAAGCGGCTGGGATTGTCTCTGCCATAAGGTGTGCGTGATCTGAAGAAGGTGATTTGCAAACCCAGTGGCCCAACTGGGCTCTGCAGTGAAGCTGTGAGGTACCACCATTCAGTTCGATACTCAGGGTGAGCGCCGTGATCACGTGGGAACGCCAGTGCTGCGCCGGGTAGGACCGCGGGGTACAGTTCAGATTCGTCGGCGCGCGCAAGTCTGCAGCACACACCCGGAACCATCAATGCCAATAACGGCGATGATGCACCAAGAAAATGCCTGCGCGATTTCGATGCCAGCCTACCTTGTTTCATGGTGATTACCAATCAGTTCTTACTGCTTCTATGGGGCCACGTCCCGCAGCTTTTCGTGCAGCTATTGTGGCGGTACAAGCACCCAGCACAACTAATATAATGGCCGCAACCAGCAACTGGTTCAGTGGCCAATGCGTTTGCATTGACCAATTAAACGATTGCGGATTCACACGCTGAATGAGGACTTGAGAAATGGCAGCGCCGAGCAGCGCACCCCAAATGACGCCCAAGGCAATACAAAATGCGGATTCATAAACGAACAGGTTTGCTATTTGTCGGCGGGTAATGCCCAAATGTCGAAGCATGCCGAACTCTCTGGTGCGTGATAAGGCTTCACCAGAATAGGTTGTCGCCACACCGAACAAACTCACCAGCAAAGCAACGGCTTCCAGAGCATAGGTCACCGCGAAACTGCGATCAAATATGGTTAATGACAGTGTGCGAATGTCCTCTGAGCTGCGTATTCGAATCCCGGGCATTGTGTTCAGTTGTGTACGAATGTCAGCGACCACTTCGGTATCGGTTGTTGACTCATCGAGCCAGATTGATGCACCGCTGACGGTTCGATCGCCGGTTAGCTCTGCATAGTCGCCACGCTCAATAGCAATGGCACCGCTCTGTCGCGCATAGTCGCGCCAAACGGCACCCACCTGAAAACAGGTTGACGCTGCCGATTGCGATGCCAATGGTAGTGCCACTTGATCGCCGATCTTCCAGTCGTATAAACGCGAAGCGGGTTCACTGATGTAGATCATTGTGCAATCGCTCTGCGTGTCTGCATCTTTCAGATAGCTGCCAGTGATGGGCAAACTTGCATTGGGGTTTGTTTTATCAATGTTTCTGGCAATCAGTTCGACTGAGGGCCTGTTGGGGTCGACGATCAAATCCAGTGTTCGGGCGAACTCTATCCGTGCAATGCCGTCGATAGAGGCCAGGCGATTTCTGTCTTCGACGCTGAATGCGGCACTTGCAGCAGTATCGGGTACTCGCACGTAAAGGGATGCGGGCAGAACCTCCTCAAGCCATTGATCTACCGATACACGAAAGCTATGCACCATCATCGCCATAGCGCATACCAATGCGAAGCTGGCAACAACGCCTGCCAAAGCAGGAAAGGCGCGGTTGTGTGCGTGTTTCATTCGCAGTACGGCCAGCATCAATAAAGGCTGGCTTTGCGTTATTGATCGGGGCGACAAAGCCTGCGCGACCACGCCAAGTAATGTGGAGACCACCAGAACACCAGCAAATAACCAGCATGCGATGGCCAAATAGGCGGCGATGGGTAATCCGTTTATCGCTGGCAGCATCAATAGGGCACCACCGATGATAAACAAGATAAAACTGATAACCAGCGGTGAGAGCTTTGAAACAAGTGTCAGGGATTGACCGCTTTTGAGCGCTTGCGCTGCAGACAGGTTTCGCAATTTGATGGCAGGCGATAGCCCGCCTGCTATTGCAGCGGATACACCTAAAATGAAAAACAATATCAGTGAGCTTGCTGGTAGCGATAAGGATGGGCGAGTTGAAGCGAAAAAGCCTCCGCCAAGATCCCCGCCGACGAACCCTAAGAGCAGCCATGCCAGTCCAATTCCCATGCAGACACCTAGCAGTGCCCCGAAAAAACCAAGCGCCACTGACAAAATCAACACCAGGCGTATGCGAAAAGCTGACGTGGCGCCCAATACTGAAACCAGCGACAGGGTTGGAATAAGTCTGGTTACAGCCAAATCCAGCGTAGCGAACACAATAAAACCGCCGGTCAGCAACGCCACCAAAGCCAGCACATTTAAATTTACTCGGTATGCACGGGACAAATTCGACATGCGTTGTTTGGCAGCATCCGGACGGTCCAGTCGGAGTTTGGCTCTGTCGGCAAGACCACGTTGCTTAAGTTGTGAGAGCCATTGCTGTGCATCAACACCTTTTGCCAGGCGCAAATCGATACGCGAAAGCTTTCCCAGCCACCCCAGGCGCCATTGAGCGGCGCCGATGTCCATGACAGCAATCACTGACCGGTTATCTACACCTGGCACGTGACCACTGATGGTGAGTTGAACAACCCGGCCATTAACAAGTACGGGTAGCTGCTCCCCGACGCTCAATTCAAGCATTTGCTGAGCGGCGGCTGACAGAAAAACCGTGTCGTCACCAAAGACAGCGCTGCTGGCACCACCACCCTGGAAAGATGCATCGGGTTGCGGTAGCAGCGATGGCGCGACCTTGGCTGCGCGAAAGATATCCAATCCAATAACAGGCAGGGTAACAGTGGAGTTGTTTTCTCCCATAGCCAGCGGGACATTAAGCGAAACGATCGGGCTTGCTGCAATGACATCCGGACTCTGCTCGACCAAGGCCAGGATGTCATCATCAATCCATTCAACAGCACCCGTTAGTTGATATTGCGCTTCACCGTTAATATTACTGATTGCGTTGTCGAACTCATTCAACGCAGACACGTTAACCAGGTTAATACCCAGACCAAGCGATACGCCCATTGCAATAGCGAAGACTGCGGCAAGCAACGGGCCTGGTTGTTGCCGCCAACAAGAGATGGCCAGCCACCGAATCAACGACAACTGCATGGCTTATGAATTTCCAGACAATGGTTGCGATTGTGATGAATGTCCAGAGGAATCAACCGATAGCTTGCCTTCCGCCAGTCTCAGTCTGCGATCGCAAATGCTGGCAGCATTGTCTGAATGGGTCACAAGAATGAGGGCGCATTGAGACTCGGTCACTGTTGTTTTTAGTAATGCCAGTGCTCGTTCAGCCGATTCCGGATCGAGGTTACCGGTTGGTTCATCAGCCAGAAGTAATGCTGGTTCATGAACCAGGGAACGAGCCAGAGCCACGCGTTGCTGTTCGCCACCCGATAATGTTGATGGCCGCTGTTCCGCTAAGTTTGCAAGCCCCAACCTGTGTAAAAATAACAACGCTTTTTCAATGGCCCCAGCGGTTGAGGCGCCGTTGAGTAACAAGGGTAATGCAACGTTTTGCGCTACCGACAGATGGGGCAGTAAATGAAAGGCCTGAAACACAAAGCCTATGTGTGAGCGCCGTAGATTTGCTGTGCCGTCTGTTTCTAACTTGTTTGCGGCAAGCTGATGCCCGGCAACGTGCAGCTCACCCTCGTTAAAAGATTCTAATCCCGCGATCAAATTAAGCAGAGTGGATTTACCTGCGCCAGATTCCCCTAACAATGCCACCGACTCACCGGGCATAACGTGAATATCGCTGTGCCTGATCAGCCATCGATCACCAAAACGTTTGCCCAGACTGTGTCCCTTGACTACAGGCTGTAATGTCGCAACGGTGTTATGCACCGTTATCGCGCCTTACACACTAGTTGGTTAGAGATTGACTGAAACGTTTTAATGATTCCCACAAGGAAGCTGCACCCGGTTTGCCTAATATTTTTTCAAAATGCTTTGGATGAACGTATGCCAGATCGTGAAGGTTGCGGGCGTGATAGCGCTCTACAAGTGGCTCGATACCTTCTTCTGGTACACAGGCGTCAAGACTGGTCGATAAATAGTTTTCGTGCCAGCCTACTCTATTGTAGAACGCCAGCGCGCCTTCGCATCGGGCAATCGCAATACCTTGCAATGGCGCTGATAGCTCGGTGAAGAAGCGGCCGCTCATAACATCAGAGTCGAAGTCGGCGTTTTGTGTAACGGCAGGTTTGATTCGGCCAATGCTGGCAAAAATATCCTGCTTGAGCCTGATTTCGAGCTGATCGGGTGAAGCCGGGTTGATCAGTTCTGCAGTGCGACGGACAGGGTCGTGATTATCTGAGTTCATTGTTACTCTGCCATTTTCCCGTTAACGTGTTTTGTTGGCGGCATAATACAGCTGGTTTGACCAGGTTATCGAGAGCTCGTTCATGAACAATATAACCCGATACAGCGATCTTCAGCGTAAATTGCACTGGATTATCGTGTTGCTGGTGGCTTGCCAATATATTCTTCAGTCGCCAATGCGATCTGCCATGTCGAACCTGCAGCATAACGTGACGCTGAGCGGGCTGGATTTTCTCGTCACAACCGTACATACCTGGGGCGGGGCTGCGATCGGTGCGATCATGGTCTATCGTCTGTGGCTGCGCTGGCAAAACCCTGTACCAGTTGGGGCAGGTGAACTGAAAGGCGTATGGCGGGTTATTGCGCAGAGCACCCATTGGGCTTTCTACGGTTTGCTGTTCTTTATGGTTGCCACCGGGTCGCTACACTACTATTTCGAATGGCGCTCGGCAGCGTATTGGCATGAAAAGGGCGAATGGTTGCTGCTTGGCCTTATCCTGGTGCATGGATTGGCGGCCTTGTTGCATCACTTCTATAAAAAAGACGCCGTATTGAGTCAAATGTGGGGAAGCAGGCCCCCACACTGATATAATTCGGGATTGGTTTGTCGGTTATTGAGCCCGACTACAGCATTTGATTGTGAAGGCACGTAGGTGTCAGCAGGAGAGCAGAATAATGAGTTCGACCGATACCAGCGACTCGGGCATGTACAAAATGATGGGGTTTGTTGTCATAGCACTGACCTTGTTCACACTAATTTGTATGTTCATGGCCCGTATTCTTGGTGGACACACAGAAGATCCAACCGATCAGGTAATGAGAAACGCGCTCATTGAGCGAATAGAACCAGTGGGACAAATTCGTACCACGGCTATGGCCAGTGCGGAAGGGGAACAGCTCGCGGCAGCCGCCGACACCACGGCATCTGCTGAGCCAAGATCGGGCGAAGATCTTTACAATGGGGCATGTGCCGCCTGTCACACCACGGGTGTTGCGGATGCGCCTATGTTTGGTGATGCTGAGGCCTGGGCCACTCGAGGCGAAGTGGGTTTGGATGCGTTGGTTGCCAGCGCAATAAAAGGCAAAGGCACAATGGCTGCACGTGGCGGCAGCACCTATACCGATGAAGAAATGGAACGCGCCGTAAAGCACCTGACGGGCCTGTAGATTCGCCGATCAGCTTTACGTTTTATCGATCTTTCTGCAGCTGTTTGAAGGGTGCGGAAGAAAACACTGAAATGTTATCAGGCTGTGCATTGGTTGCCACGGGTTGCCATGTAAGGCAGCTTGATAACTTCCTTATTACCCCCACTTTTATCAACAGTGGTTACAATTTAGCCCGGTCAATCGCAACAGCAGTTTCTTATGCAGCAATTAATGGAATTTGTCAGTAATCATGCACTAATTGTGGCAGCGTTTTTTGCTGTTCTTGGCATGCTGATTTACACAGAGTATGTTCGCTTTTTTTCAGGTATCCCCAACTTGTCGCCACATGCAGCTACTCAGTTGTTAAACGACAATGGTGCAATATTTGTGGATGTTCGCGACGAGAAGGAATACAAAGCTGGCCACATTAAAGGTGCGCGCAGCATACCGGTCTCTCAACTCAACAAGCATATACACGAAATTGAAAAATACAAAGAGACCGATGTGGTGGTTTACTGCGACAATGGCATGCGCACATCCAGAGTGACAGGGAAGCTTAAAAAACAGGGGTTTACAAAAGTAAGCACGATTGCTGGCGGACTAAAGAACTGGGAAAAAGCCAACTTGCCTCTGGTTAATAAATAATAACTTAGGGTCAGGATTGAACAATGGCAAAGACGATCATCATGTACGAATCGCGTATTTGTGGCTTTTGTATGGCGGCAAAACGCTTGTTAAAGAAAAAAGGCTGGGAATACGAAGCCAAAATTGTTGATGGCAATAGTGAGTTACGTAGCGAGATGCAGCAGCTCACTGGCAGAACGTCAGTCCCACAGATATTTATTGGTGATACGCATGTCGGGGGCTTTGACGACCTGGCCGAATTGGAAGAAGAGGGTGAATTGGATGCACTCTACGATTCTTGAAAAATCGACTAACAACACAATCTCGACAATAACGGATACTTGCTCAAATGGCTGAAGAAGAGACCACAGAAAAAAAAGAAAATGAGGCTGCTACTACAGACGCGGCAGAGCAGATATTCAAGATTCAGCGCATATATCTAAAAGATGTGTCTTATGAGTCACCGCAAACACCTCAGGTTTTTGCAAACAACACCAATTGGCAGCCTGCAGTGTCGCTGCATTTGAATACCGAAAGCACCAAACTTGAAAATGATTTGTTTGAGAGTGTATTGACGGTTACTGCAACCGTTAAACTCGGCGAAGAAACGGCTTACCTTATCGAAGTAAAACAAGCTGGTTTGTTCGTGATAAAAGGCTTTGACGAGGCACGTTTAGGTCCAATGTTAGGCAGTTTCTGTCCTAATCTGTTGTTCCCTTTTGCGCGCGAAGCAATAGGTTCGCTAGTGCAAAAAGGTGGCTTTCCGCAACTGTTGCTGGACCCCGTTAATTTTGATGCGTTGTATGCACAGCATGTTGAAGCCGCCCGCCAAAATGCCCCCGCACCGGAAACTCAGCAGTAAGTTCCAGGATGCCATTACCCTTCACCTGCTTACGGGTTTACCTGGTTGTTGTTCAATGACTTACGCTAAAAGGCACTGGTAAACGATGTGCCTTTTAGCCATTTATAAGAGCACATAGCATCGCCTGAACCATTTAGTTTGGGTGTTTGATGTTAACTTAGCAGCGAAAAGATTAATAACTTGCCTTGAACGTACTGCACGCTTATGGCTGGAAACTGCTTCACAATTGTTTCAGTCTCGATAGGTAACATCAATGGCCGAAGATTGTATACGTGCCAATACCTAGAAAAAATGCGGTTGAGCGAACAGAATCAAAACTGCAACTACCAATTTGTACCATTAAAAATGTCGAATGATAGCGCTTTTTTGTGCTACTTTCGGACATGCATAGGAGGTAATCCTTTGTAAATCATAAGATTCCGCGCAAAATAAGCAGTTTGGCTGCGAAAGGGACGAGTTTGCGACACGGATAACTGGCGGTTGTGGGTGCCAGTTGTGGAATACGACTTTCATAGCTAATTCACGAACACTGACGGCACCCATAAATTATGATTCTTCAAGATAAAAATGGCTTCGTCCTACCTGAGCTTCAACTTTCATCGCTACCAACCGGTGCAGTAAAAGCGCTGGTCAATACCCTTGGACAGCGGATTGCCAACGGCCAGTACGCCATTGGCAAGAACATGCCCATGGAACCAGAGCTGGTTGCCGAACACGGGGTTTCTCGAACTGTTGTTCGTGAGGCAATCAAAGTGTTGTCTGGCAAAGGTCTGGTCAGAACTGCCCGACGCTACGGAACGCATGTGTGCGATATTGACGAGTGGAATCTTCTCGACCCTGACGTCATTGGGTGGCACGCCCCAGATTCGCCGATGGCGCAACGGATATTTATCGATGCAACTCAATTTCGCCTGGTTATCGAGCCCCGTGCGGCAGCGCTTGCAGCGGCCAACAGTACTCAGATACAGCGAGAATTGTTGCGCATGTCCTCAGAAGCACTCGAAGATGGTAACGCCATCGAGGAAGACAAATTAGCTGCCGATTTTGCTTTTCACGCCACCGTGCTGGATGCGTCAGATAGTTTAATTTTGAAGCAGTTTCGGGGCTTTTTGCACGCAATCCTGAATTTTTCCTATTCTACTGGTGCCATCACTATTGCGGATTCTCGGCTAGAACCGGGTGCTCATACGAAAGTCGCAGCCGCTATTTTGGACGGTAATGCTGATCAGGCAGAGCGACAAATGCGATTAATGCTGACAGCGAATGTTGCGATCGCCAATTCACTCTAAAAGGTCCATTTCGTCTGTTAGCCTGAGCGAACACGCAATGACGATAGTTGATTTTCACGTGTAATTATCCATAGCTGACATTCTGTCATCGCTTGCTTGTATCCTGATTACTCTTAATTGGTATTGGAATGAGCATGCGCGCTGTACAAATCACCGGCCCCGAAGCCTTTAGTCTGTGTGATATTCCTGAACCAGAACTTGCCGATAATGACGTCCGTATCCAAGTGCTTGGCAGCGGTATCTGTGCAACCGATGTCGAAATATTTGCTGGCGATATGGTTTACTTTACCCGTGGCATGGCATCGTGGCCTGTTGTGCCGGGCCATGAATGGGTCGGTAAAATACTCGAAATAGGACAAAACGTCACCGGGTTCGAACCCGGTATGCATGTGGTTGGCGAGGTGAGTCTGGGTTGTGCCTCGTGCGTGTCGTGCAAATCAGGCAATTATCATCGATGTCCGAATCGATGCGAAACAGGGATTTTGAATCGCCCTGGCAGCTTTGCTCAATTTATTCATCACCCGGCGAACTACCTTCACCAGATCGATAATTCTGTGCCTGTAGCGGCTGCTGCATTGGTGGAACCCACGGCGGTCGCTTTTAATGGTGTGATGCGCGCGCAGGTATCACCGCAAGACTATGTCGTCGTTTTTGGCGATGGGCCTATCGGGTTGCTTTTACTGCAAGTATCAATGGCTTTTGGTGCGCGCAAAGTGGCTGTAGTAGGGGCTAGCGATCATCGATTGCAGAGAGCGCGTGAGCTTAAAGCAGATCTGGTTGTTGATGCTCGCACGGACGATGTCATCGATGTATTGCGTCAAGCGGGTGCAGGTGTTCTACCGAGTGTCGCACTTGAAGCGACTGGGCGACCGGAGGCAGCTTTTACGGCATTACATTCGGTTTGTCCTGGTGGCAGAGTCGTTTTTCAAGGCTTGTTTGCCGGCCAGCCTTTGCCAGATTTTGACCTTGATCAAATTGTAATCAACGATTTGACTGTACTCGGTGCTTTGGGTAGTCCGAACATTTGGCCAGACGTGATTCGGTTAATTGAATCAGGAAAAGTCGATCCCGCATTGATCGTGTCGGATGAATTGTCTTTGGAGCAATTTTCCGAAGGACTGGATAAAGCCCGAACCGGCGCTGGGATAAAAGTGATTATCAGACCTTGAAGTTGTTTTGCCGCCACGCCTCAAACGCCACAATTGCAACAGCATTGGACAAATTCAGGCTGCGACTGTTGTCTCGCATGGGGATACGCAGTCGTTGAGCGACTCTTTTATCGGCTAATACGTCGTCTGGAAGCCCTCGTGTTTCCGGTCCGAACAAAAAGGTATCCCCTGGTTCGAAGCTGAATTCTGCATAGCTGGCAGAACCTTTTGTTGTACAGGCAAACAGCCGACCCGGTTTGGGTAATATTATGGCGAGTGCGGCATTCAAATTCGCGTGTATCTGCATCGAAGCTGCTTCATGATAGTCCAGTCCAGCGCGTCGGAATGCCTTCTCTGATACCGAAAACCCAAGAGGTTCGATTAGATGGAGCGCAAAACCGGTGTTTGCGCACAGACGGATAATATTGCCAGCATTGGGTGGAATTTCTGGCTCATAAAGCACAATATGAAACATGTGGCGATAAATTATTACTAGGTGATCGAAAGGTCAGTTGTATAGAATCAGACCAGAAACACGAATCGGTGTGATACGTTTTGAATATCAGTACTTGCCGATACGCTGCATGCGAACTACCTTATATTATAGCTGCCGGTGGTATGTGGCGTTTTCATTGCTGAATTCAGTACACCAAACGATACGGTGTATGGGCAGGAATAGTTGGGTATGAGTATCAACGAACAGAGTGTTAGTGCTGAAAAGAAACACTATTACTCGTCATCGCAGGGTCCGTTTCACAACGCGAACAACATTTTGATGTTCTTCGGTGGTGGTGGCCGGGCCGAAATTATCGAAACCATTATACGCTCCCTGCGTTTAGGTGATTCGATGATCACGATTTGTGGTGAGCGAGGCAGTGGTAAAACCATGATGAGTCTGGTGCTGGCTGATCGGCTCAAACACCGCTACAACATTATTCGCTACGATCTACCGCATTTATCAGCTGCATTAATGCTGCGACACCTGCTCATCGAAATTGCGCCCAGACAGGCAGAGCTGATTAGTCCTGAACAAGCGAATGATGGTGCGTCCGAAGAGCTAATCTCTCATGGTGTCAGTTGCTTGATTGGTGCGCTGCGTGGTGCATCGCCAGGTGATAAGCCTTACTTGCTCACTGTCGATACCCAAGCTGATCTGGATGCACAGAGTTTGCTGCTGCTGAATGATCTTGTTCAATCACAATCTACAGACAATCCGCGTATTCATGTTGTGTTGTTCAGACGCACCGAAGCAGATGAACAGCACAGCAAAGTGTCTCGGCTGATAACGGGCGACAAGTCGTCCAATCCGGCTGAAGATCATTACTGGCTGCGCCGCTTGACACTGAGTGAGATAAGCGATTATTTGCGTCACCACATGATGCTTTTTGATTTTAATCAACGCGATGTCTTCACCCGAGAAATGGCTTATTTCATTGCTGATCGCTCTGATGGTGTATTCCGTTCAATCAATACGTTGGCACGTAATGGTTTCATGGTGGCAGGGCTTGAAGATGCTGAACATGTTTCTATGTCGCACCTATTAACCGCTGGTCTGCCAATTGAAGATAGTGGCATTGAGACACATGGTTTTTTATGGAAGCATCGAAGCGTGGTTATCGGGTTGATGGGCCTTGGTGTGTTGGCCGGATTGGCGCTGACCATAGCGCTGGTAACCTAGTCTACTGCCATAGAGCTAAAAGCCAGTTAAAAAGTGGTTTGACTCAACGCTAAGTATTGCCAGTGCTGAAGATAGATTGACTGTTGTGTCGTTTCGCTACTGCCGGCCGCAGTACGTATCACTTTACAGTACACTGCTCACTGCTCACTGCTCACTGCTCACTGCTCACTGCTCACTGCTCACTGCTCACTGCTCAGGGAGTTAGTA
>CALIMV010000055.1 GCA_938045275.1 uncultured Granulosicoccaceae bacterium | reverse complement strand
GGTCAGTTGGTAACCGGTCGTGTCAATCCGGAATCTTCAACTAACGCTGAGCATTTCTGGAGCATAGAGCTTGAGCGAGGTAATTATCACTTGGTACTTGATACTGAAGGTGCGGATGGCAGTTGGTCGGACTTGAGCATTGGTATCACAGATGTTCGAGACGCAGGCGAAGTTGAGTTATTGAAGGGCGAGAAAACAGACTACCAGGCCCGCTTTCACACTTATTTTTCGGTGGAAGAGGCGCGTACCATGGTTGTGCGTGTCGAAGGCGATAATAGCGCCGAAAATTATGTATTCGCAATTTTTAAAAATGGAACTTCTGTGCCATCACCGTTTTTCAGTGAATGTCCAGTCATCAATTTGCTAAGTCTTGACACAACTGAAACCTTTGTCCTTCCACGAGTAGAAAACTCGACTGATTATCATTGGTTTCGTGCGCCTCTCGTATCAGCAGACTATTCAATCAACACGTCGGCGTCGCAGCTGGATGGCACAAGCTGTCAGATACAGTATGAATTTGTCCTCGTAGAACAGTTTGGTCAGAGCGAGCGTTTTACTCCGATTGGTTCTATAGATAAGCCTGGTCCTGTGGCCACTAGTATTGTCGTTGAGTTTGAGCGAAGAGGGTTTGCTCCCGCGTGGATTCGTGTACAGAACAATAACTGCGAGCTATCTGTGGAGTTTACGCTTAGTAAGGATGGCTGATAGCCACTGCTGCCACATCTTGGCAATGGCATTAGATATTGAAAATATAACCGTTAAATTTATAATCCGGATTTGTTCGCCAGTAGCCACTAACAAGAACGGCTAAGTCCTTAACGCCGTATGCTATCCAATCTCAGGTGTCGATGGATTGAATTTGCATCATGTTATTAATCAAGCGGCGAAGGTGAAATTGATGGTTGCTGCGTGATAAGCTGCAGTTACTCTGTGACAATTACAGGCGACTGGCAAGCGGATGAATTACAACATTGCAGTCGGTGGTTTCCATCATGAAACCAATACCTTCTCTCCTGCGCACACGCCCTATGAGGAATTTCTCAAGGCCGACGGTTGGCCAGGCCTGTTAAGCGGTAAGGATCTATTAACAGTCTTGCCTGCATTGAATTTACCACTGGGCGGATTTTTAAACGCGGCTCAGGGGAACAATATTTTCCCTACCACTTGGGCTAATGCCGAGCCCTACGGCCCGGTAACCAGAGATGCATTTGAAAAAATTTCCAATGCAATTCTAGATCAATTGCCTGACCCTGCTACATTGGATGCAGTATATCTGGATATGCACGGCGCGATGGTTGCTGAACATGTAGAGGATGGTGAGGGAGAGTTGCTATCATTAATCCGCAACCGAATCGGAAGCGAACTCCCGTTGGTTATCAGTCTCGATTTTCACGCTAATCTAACGCCCAGAATGTTTGAACATGCCGATGTCATTACCATCTTCAGGACTTATCCTCATCTCGATATGGCGCAGACCGGTCAACGGGTTTTCGATCTGTTATTACAAATGCTGTCTAGCGGGAAGAAATTAGCGAAGGCCTACCGACAGGTTCCTTATCTGATCCCGCTGAGTAGCCAACATACCGGTAGCGTTCCCTGTAGCAAGTGGTTGCAAAAAATCGAAGAGCCTCAAGATGATGGTATCGACAGCGTTGATATTGCCTATGGATTTCCACCAGCAGACATATTCAATTGTGGTCCAGCAGTGGTTACTTACGGTAACTGCGACACCAAAGTGTCGGAAATTGCAGAACGCTATTTGAAACTGATGATTGAATCGGAATCGGAATTTGAAGATCTGGTTTTGCCGGGTGACGACGCCGTGAAACTCGCGATCGAAAAAGGCCGGCCCGGACAAACGATAGTCATTGCCGACGTGCAGGACAATCCCGGTGCCGGTGGCAGTGCGGATACTACCGGGGTGCTGGAAGCTTTGATTGCACAAAAAGCCCAACATGCGGTTATAGGCAGTTTATTCGATCCGGTCGCAGCAGCCAGTGCGCATCAGGCGGGCTGCGGTTCAACCATTAGTATAGAGCTTGGTGGTCACAATGGTCCGGCAGGCGTTATACCTTTCCAGGGAGAGTTTATTGTTGAAACTTTGTCTGATGGAGCTTTTATTTGTGAAGGTGCGATGCTGGGAGGCGTCGAATTGCAGCTGGGGCCAATGGCTTTATTGAAAGTGGCGAATAGTGATGCAGATGTTCGGATAGCGGTAACCTCTGAGCGTTTTCAGTGTCTCGATCAGGGATTGTTTCGCGAACTTGGGGTTGAACCCAGTGAACAGGCGATCGTGGTTGTCAAGAGCACCGTACATTTCAGAGCGGATTTTGAACCTATAGCCAGTGAAATACTGATGGCTGAATTTCCAGGCAATCATCCTTGCAGCCTGAAGGCGGTTAACTACAAAAATCTTCGCCCCGGCCTGCGCTTGGTGCCACACTCATAATGAACCCGCAATTTAGGAGCCCGCAATTATTGGGTGGACGGGCCACTGTTGGTAATGAAATTTGGAGCCAGTCTATGCCCGACAAGAGCGGTACGGCCGCATCGTTTACAGGTGAATACATTTCTAACGCCTTTAAAATAACATGGTCAGCCGGGCATCGTATTTGATCGACGTCTGGGGCTCGCTTTAATGCAGCCCAATAACGCGAAGCTGCGCATGCCCTGAAATTGGCCATGTCGCTTTTTCGGGAAACGAAGCCATAAAACCGAATACAGTGGAATAGAAATGACCGAACTCCTGGGCAAAGATCGCCATACCTATAAGCCGGTTCCAGACTGGGCAAGTTTGCCACCCGAGTTAGTTCTGGGTGATGTTGCGGGTATCGCCACGGATGACAAAG
>CALIMV010000054.1 GCA_938045275.1 uncultured Granulosicoccaceae bacterium | reverse complement strand
AGAAAACGCATGTCGTTTTCGAAAAACTGACGAAGATCATTAACGCCATAACGCAGCATAGCCAGCCGCTCCACACCCATACCGAATGCATAACCTGTGAAGCTTTCCGTGTCGATACCAACTGCTTTGAACACTTCCGGGTGCACCATACCGGCACCCAGTACTTCCATCCATGAACCACCTCCGATTCGGATATCCACCTCAGTTGACGGTTCGGTAAAAGGAAAGTACGACGGTCTGAAGCGAATTTCGCAATCGTCCTGATCAAAAAACAATTTCAAGAACCCTTCAAGATGGCCCATGAGATCGGTTAAACCGATATCACGATCTACCAACAATCCTTCTACTTGGTGAAACATCGGCGAATGAGTTTGATCTGAATCACATCGGTACACACGACCCGGCACAACGATTCGCATCGGCGGCTTATTCGACGTCATGTAACGCACTTGTACCGATGAAGTATGCGTGCGAAGCAGTCGGTTTGCATCAAAGTAAAACGTATCGTGCATTGCACGCGCCGGATGATGAGCAGGAAAATTCAAAGCTTCAAAGTTGTGGTAATCGTCTTCGATTTCAGGACCATAGGCCGCATCAAACCCAAGCTGTGCGAACAGTGCTGATATGCGTTCAATGGTAAGCGTGATGGGGTGCAGTCCACCGGCAGCCCGCGCCCGGCCAGGTAAAGTGATATCGACAGCATCTTGCGAGAGTTTTTCGACCAATGCCGCATTGTCGAGCACAGTGTGCTGCTCTTCGAGCAAGCCTTGTACTGCCTGCTTTACCCGATTAACGGCTTGTCCGGCTGCAGGCTTTTCCTCTTTTGGTAGTTGTCCCACGGCTTTTAACGCGCTGGTCAATCGGCCTTTCTTACCCAGCAATTCCACTCTTGCATTCTCGAGAGTATCGAGCGAATCTGCGCTGGAGATCAGCGATTTGGCATCGCTTAACAGTGTGTCTAAATCAAGTGACATGATAATTTATCTTTGTTAGTTCCCAGAACCCGTTTGGTTTATAAAACCCCAATTTGTTTTCAATAACATTGTGTCGTTAAGCTTCAACTCCGCAGCGAACATTTTGTAAGCCGGACACAAAAACGGGGAAAGCCAGCGGTGCTGGCTTTCCCCGTCGATAAGGCGTGAATCACGCCTGGTCATCTATTGAACCGGTAATCTGATCGCTGTTAATTGACGGTCAGATCATCGGTTAAGCAAACCGTTAAGCCTGCAGACCAGCCTTCGCCTTATCGACGATGGCGGTAAACGCTGCTGAATCGGCAATAGCCAAATCAGCCAACATTTTTCGATCGATGTCGATTTCGGCTTTTTTCAAACCTTCCATCAATCGGCTGTAAGTGATGCCTTGTGCTCGCGCACCAGCGTTTATTCGCGCTATCCACAAACGACGAAAAATACGCTTCTTCGCTTTACGATCGCGATAGGCATACTGACCGGCTTTTGTGACAGCTTGTTTAGCAACACGAAATACTTTACTGCGAGCACCGCGGTAACCTTTCGCTTGCTTTAATACTTTTTTGTGGCTGGCGCGTGCTGTTACGCCTCTTTTCACTCTTGGCATTATGCTCTCCTAGCGAAGGTTGGGTAACATTCGTTTGATAAGTACCACATCTGACTCGTGGACCATTGAACCACCACGAAGATGACGCTTTCGTTTGGTGCTTTTCTTGGTCAGAATGTGACGCATGTGCGAGCTTTTGCGCTTGTACCCGCCCGAGCCAGTTCTCTTGAAGCGCTTGGTTGCGCCACTGACTGATTTTTGCTTATTAGACACTGTTTGACTCCTAAAATTACGGTATTAAAAATACCCTGAGTGAAAGGCCGGTGACGTCTTAGTGTCTGTACGTCATCGCGGCTGACTTAAAATTCAATACATTAAAATTCAATTCATTAGTTTGGCTTCAATTTTTCCTCGGAGCCATGACCATCACCATCTGACGGCCCTCCAACTTTGGAAACTGCTCAACAGTTGCCAATTCGGATAAATCCTGTTCAACGCGCTTTAGCAGCTGTGCACCCAACTCACGGTGAGCCATTTCTCTACCACGAAATCGCAGCGTAATTTTGGTCTTGTCACCGTTTTCCAGAAACTTAACCAAACTACGTAACTTGACTTGGTAATCACCGTCTTCCGTACCAGGACGAAATTTGATTTCCTTGATCTGAACGGTTTTCTGCTTCTTCTTTGCTGAGTGCTGCTTTTTGTTGTTTTCAAACTGAAAGCGACCATGGTCCATGATCTTGCATACAGGCGGTTCGGCGTTTGGCGAAATTTCGACAAGGTCGAGTGAACTCTCCGCGGCGGTTGCCATAGCAACGTCTAGTGCTACCACTCCAACTTGCTCCCCATCGGCTCCTATGAGCCGGACTTCGGGAACGTCGATTTCTTCGTTCTTCCGATTAACTTTTTTCGCAGAAATTTCGTTAGTCCTCCAGTACAGTTTGACCGCGGCTTGCGGCCTCTAAATTCAATTGCTCGACCAACCGGTCAAGCTTCATTGTGCCAAGGTCGCGCCCATCGCGGGTTCTTACCGCCAGCTCGCCACCGTCGACCTCCCTATCGCCTGCTACAAGCAAATAGGGCACCCGCTCCAGTGTAGCGCTGCGGATTTTAAAGCCAATTTTCTCGTTGCGCAAATCTGACTCAGCGCGTAACCCGCTATTTTGCAACACTTTCACAGCTTTCTCAACGTACTCTGACTGTTTATCGGTGATATTCATGACAACAGCCTGTACCGGGGACAGCCAAAGAGGCAATTTACCCTCATGATTTTCGATCAAAATGCCTATAAATCGCTCAAAAGAGCCCAAAATGGCCCGATGCAGCATCACTGGCGCAAATTTCTCCCCTGTTTCAGACACAAAGCTCGCGTCCAGCCTGCCTGGCATCGAAAAGTCCACTTGTACGGTGCCACACTGCCAAACTCGCCCAATGCAGTCTTTCAGCGAAAATTCAACCTTCGGTCCATAAAACGCCCCCTCACCCGGGAGTTCTTTCCAGTCAAGTCCT
>CALIMV010000053.1 GCA_938045275.1 uncultured Granulosicoccaceae bacterium | reverse complement strand
TCACCGATGGTAGTGGGCATGTTGTTGTTGCAACAACCCGTCCGGAAACCATGTTGGGTGATACTGCCATTGCCGTTCACCCTGAAGATGACCGATTCACCTCATGGATTGGTAAAACAGTCACCCTGCCCTTGGTCGGTCGCGAAATCCCAATCGTCGCCGATGACTATGTTGACGCAGAGTTCGGATCTGGCTGCGTAAAAATAACGCCTGCACACGACTTTAACGATTATGCGATAGGACAGCGGCACAATCTTGAAGTGATTAACATCTTTGATGACAACGCGGCGTTAAACCAGTCAGTACCAGAACAATATCAAGGCCTTGATCGATTTGATGCGCGGAAGAAAATTGTTGCTGATATGGACACTCAGGGTTTACTGCATAAAATCGACCCACACAAACTTATGGTGCCACGAAGTGAGCGCACAAACGTTGTAGTCGAACCTTATCTTACCGACCAATGGTATGTCGATCTGACTCGAGATACTCAGCAAGACGGCAGACCGGGTGGTAAACGTCTGATCACTGAGCCATCAATTAACGCTGTAAAAGATGGTCGTGTCCGATTTATACCTGATAACTACGCCAACACGTATAACCGGTGGCTGGAAAATATTCAGGATTGGTGTATCAGCAGACAAATCTGGTGGGGGCACCGTATTCCGGCCTGGTATGACGATCAAGGCAATATATACGTAGCGCAAAACGAACAGGAAGTTCGTACCAAATATTCACTTGCCAATAATGTTCAGCTAAAACAGGACGAAGATGTGCTGGACACCTGGTTCAGTTCCGCACTGTGGCCATTTTCGACACAGGGGTGGCCAGAAAAAACCGATGCACTCGACACCTTTTATCCAGGCTCAGTGCTGGTTACCGGACACGACATTATCTTTTTCTGGGTCGCTCGAATGGTCATGTTTGGCACCTACTTTATGGACGGTGAAGTGCCGTTTAAAGATGTGTATATGCACGGACTGGTGCGCGACACCAATGGCAAAAAAATGTCGAAAACAAAAGGCAACGTGCTCGACCCCCTCGACATCATTGACGGCATCTCGCTGGAAGAACTAGTGGAAAAACGCACCAGTAACATGATGCAAGATTTTTTGGCACCGAAAATCGAGAAACAAACGCGCAAGGACTACCCCGATGGCATTGCCTCTTACGGCACGGATGCGCTTCGGTTTACATTTGCATCCCTCGCCTCCAATGGTCGTGATATTCGTTTCGATATGAAACGTGTTGAGGGCTACAGGAATTTTTGTAACAAACTTTTCAATGCTACACGCTATGTGTTGATGAACACAGAGGGTCTCGATTCGAGTAAAGAGCCCGCAACATACAATACGGTTGATAACTGGATAGTAAGTCAATTGCAGAAGACCGAAATTACGGTCGCTGATCACATCGCACAATATCGCTTTGATCTGGCATCAACCGCTATTTACGAATTTGTATGGAACGAATACTGTGATTGGTATCTGGAACTGTCCAAACCAATACTCACTGGCGATGCAAGCGATGCTGAAAAGCACGCAACCCGTACCACC
This sequence comes from uncultured Granulosicoccaceae bacterium, assembly GCA_938045275.1. Lineage (GTDB taxonomy): Bacteria > Pseudomonadota > Gammaproteobacteria > Granulosicoccales > Granulosicoccaceae > Granulosicoccus. The sequence goes on along the minus strand of CALIMV010000053.1, from coordinate 32,607 downwards.
TTAGTACGCGTACTAGAGGCGATACTGCGCCTGGCCCATCCAATAATGCCTTTCATAACAGAAGAACTGTGGCAGCAAGTCGCACCATTGGCAGGCAAAACCGGTCCCAGTATCTCACTGCAGCCCTACCCGGTTGGCGATGTGTCCAAAATAGACGAAACAGCAGTAGAAGAAATAGAATGGGTCAAGCGTTCTGTTATGGGCGTAAGAAAAATCCGCGCTGAAATGAATATTACGCCGCGCAAGAAGTTACCGCTGAAGGTCAGCGATGCTAACGCTGACGACATAACCAAACTGAACCAGTACAGTGACTTGCTTTCCTTTGTAGCAGGTATATCTGATATCGACATTCTCAGCGCAGATGCTGAAAAACCGGATTCAGCCATCGCTTTAGTCGATCAAATGCAACTGCTCATTCCTATGGCGGGTCTGATCGACAAGGAAGCAGAACTCAAGCGGCTTAATAAAGAAGCCGACCGCCTGAGCAGCGAGGTAACACGTTTGACCGCAAAGCTATCGAACACTGGATTTACCGACAAAGCACCTGCCAAAGTGGTGGAGCTTGAACAGCAGAAGCTCGATGATGCGCGTAGCGCGTTGACGCAATTGCAAGCCCAGATTGAAAAAATCTCTGCTCTTTAAACCAATGATTTAAACCGTTGATTCACAACTGCAATTTAAATCAGTGCGATGGCAAATTTTACGCAGCAGTAAAATTGGTGAAAATGCCAATTTTTTTATTCACGCAAGGTTTGCAAAACTGGCGACCGTAGTTGCCGCAAATGAATCGGTGTTAGTAATAATCGATACATTACGACGCAAACTTTGCATTAGTTCGGTTGCCCGCACATTAACCGGACTGCCATCAAGCACCACAGCATGATGCTGTATTGGCACGGTGATGCTCTCGCCGGCGGCTAGATGCAGCTCCCCGGCGTTAAACAGAGCATTAAAATCAAAGCGACCACGAACAGTGTTGATTTCTGCCGGCGTCATGCTGGTAATGGTTGCACCTGTGGAGCCGGTGTTGGTTATAACCACTTCAAGGTCATTTGTTGTTGATGCCAGCCTTGCGCCTACCTGAATTTGGACAAGACCTTCGTTAGTCGCTGCAGATGATTTCAACGCCCCGGCGGTCGGCACAGAAGCAACGTTCGCCAGCAAACCCGGGGATGCTGCTATAGCCGTTGAGCCAACACCGATAACGGCAACTTTCTTAAGTGTTTCTCGTTTAGCCTGATCAATCATAGTGAATGCCTGTATTATCCAAGAAGGTACTCTGTATAACTATGATGCGGCACTAACAGTACAATTCACTGGCTAATCGGCTGATATGACAATTGGTTACATCAAATTCCCGACTTACAGACAGTGATGCCCATCAACCACAAATTTTAAACCAATCCCTAAAATAAAATGAACAAAACAGGCATTGACTATGGCAAACCACCAAAGGGTGGTTTGGCGCCCATTGTTTGTGAACTTTACGTTAACGAAATAGCCGCAAGCCTGCACTTCTGGTGTGACATTCTCGGTTTTGAAATCGCTTATCAGAGACCAGAAGAACGTTTCGCTTATCTGCATAGCCCAAGTGGTGCGCAGCTTATGTTGTATCAACCAAACGAATCAATTACGTTAGAAAAGCTGGCAGAGCCGGAACCCAAAGCCATGCTTCAAATCTTTGTTGATAACTTATTACCAATCGAGACGTCCTTAAAAAAACACGATTGGCCTGTACTGCGCGGACCTGAAACCGTGTGGCGCAGATACGGAGATCGAATGCGTGGTAATCGAGAAATTCGTTTAAGCGACCCTGATGGTCATCGGGTATTGGTTGCAGAGGGTATTGGTGAACGGCCTTTATGCCAGAACTAGTGACAGACTTGGTGACAGACCTAGTGCCAGGATTTATGTTTTTATTATTCCCTCACTGACCCAGGCATCAAATATTTCCAACGCCTTGTCTGCAAAGCCCTGATCGTTAATGTGGCAATCTATCTCACTAAACTGGATTGGCTCTTTCATCACCGATCGCAATTCATCACAAAATTCAGCAAAGGCTTCGGGGTCGTGTGCAACATCGCCTGGACGGTCCCATTCCTCAATGCCATGATTTGTTAATATGACATGTACCGGTGTGTTCGATGCCTTGAGCCGGTTGGCCATTTCACGGGCTGTTGCACGTCGCTCCTCACCGCTCAGTCCGGATGACTTAATCAGTCTATTATGCTCATGGAACGGTCGATCATTGTATTGTTCCGGAACCTCTTGCCACCCGGCAAAATCAATTAAATCCAGGCAACCCGGGGCAACAATTTGCGGTATGCCTGCTTTACCAGCATTGAGCATGCGATCGCTGCCACCATTAACAACCGAACCCGCCATCAAGTTACCCAGCTCTGGCAGAGCAAAATCCATTACGCAAACAAATCCGCCTTGTTTGGCAATACTTTCAAATGCCATGCCGCCCATACCCGTAGCATGAAAAATGGCCACTTCGAAACCGCGTGTTTCCAGAGCAGGCTTAAGAATTTTCATGTACTTAAGACAAGAGGAACCTAATGATGTCATACCAATCATTGGTCGTTCAGCTGTTGGTGGTTCCACCGCACGTGCGGCACCCAGCACCGCACCTGCCGCTTGAGACAAGGATGCTTTGCACACCGAGTTCAACCCATACAATCCACCGGCCCACAAAATCATTTGAATATCCGCCGATAGCCGTTCCGGTGGAATGATAGGTGAGAATGACACGGTAGAAACAACATATTTCGGCACACCAAGTGGCAGTGCCTGACACACATCCAACGCGACATCGGTACCCATAGTACCGCCCAGAATGACCACACCGTCGAACCTGCCATCGGCATACAGCTTAGCGACGAGTTCGCACGCCCCTTTTGCCATTAATTGCATTGCAGAGTTTTCATCACCACTGTCAATGACAGCTTGAATAGAACTATCAGCCGCAGCGGCAACTTCATGCTTTGATATGTCGGTTGGTTTTACCGGATCTCCCAGCACGGAGATATCCATACTCAGTACACCACCATCTAAAGCGCGAATACGTTCAGCCATGTATTCAAGTTCGTCGTTTTTGGTATCGTAGGTACCTACAATTAAAATGGTTTTGTCGTCCATCACTTCCTCACTAATACCAACTTATAAACAAATTGCGTGAATAAATATTGTTCGCAACCGTTAACAGCCATATATGCCAGATGTGTACATAGTCTTACTTAGCTAAATGGCTTTGAAACCTGCATCGAGCGCCGATAGTATCTGCTTGACATCGTCCGAGTTCAAAACCAGTGGTGGTGACAATATCAGATTCGGTCCGGATACACGGACCATAACGCCATGCTCATATATTGCGCTGTGAATCCTGGCAATAGTTTGTGGGTCAAGCGGCGTTTTTGCTTCCCGATCAGAGACCAGCTCAAGTGCATTCATCAATCCCTCACCACCTCGTACATCGCCTATAACATTGTGCTTTTTCCTGAGCTCAATTAATCCTGACATCATTTCATCGCCACGAGCCGATGCATTTTCATTGACTTTGAGCTTCTCAGTCTCCTTAAGGCAAGCAATTGCTGCTGCCGCCCCAACAGGATGTCCTGAATAAGTGTAGCCACTGCCAATAGTCGCTTTACCGGTTTCATCGTTTTCGAATACATCTGCCACTGCGTCAGTAATCATCACCGCACCAAACGGAAAATACCCGTTGGTGATAGCTTTGGCGGTACAGCTAAAGTCTGGTTTTACGCCCCAATGACGAGAACCCGACCAACTACCCGTGCGTCCAAAGCCGGTAATGACTTCATCCGCGATAAGCAAGATGCCATTTTTGTTACAAATTTCTCTGACACCTGGCATAAAGGTCTCATGCGGAACAATGACACCACCGGCACCAAGTACCGGCTCCATAATAAACGCGGCAATGGTGGCGGGCCCCTGAAAAGCGATTTCATCTTCCAAGGCCGCTAAACACAGTTGCGATAGCTTTGCCGGGTCGGATTCATTGAACGGGTTTCTATAAGTGTAAGGCGCAGGAATTTGAAAACAGCCAGCCATCAGTGGTTCGTACTGCGTACGAAAATTCGCGTTACCATTGACTGACGCACCACCGGTGTGGGTACCGTGGTACCCCTTTTTTAAGGAAAAATATTTTGTGCGTCCCGCATCACCGCGAATTTTGTGGTACTGCCTGGCTAGCCTGAGCGCAATTTCAACGCTGTCAGAACCACCGGAAGTGAAAAAAGCACGGGACAATCCATCGGGTTCGAAGAACTGTCTCAGCATAAAACTCAGCTCAATGATAGCGTCGTTGGTTGTGCCTCGAAAAATAGAATAGTAAGGCAACTGCTGCAACTGCTTCGTAATCGCCTCTTTTACAGTGTCTGCAGAATACCCAAGATTGACATTCCATAAACCACCAACTGCATCTATAGTTTGCCTACCGTCGACGTCGGTAATTCGAACGCCGTGTCCACCGGTTATAATTTTCGGTGCATTTTTTAAGCTATCTGCCGGGTGCGCCATTGGATGCCACAGATGACGAGCATTGTTAGCGGCAAGGAAATTTTCGTTTTTCATTTAAAGGCAATTACCCATTTTTATTCATGTAAAACGGCTTCTGGCTAGCAAGCTCGATACGCTCTGGAATGTTGACAGAATCGCGATTTCCGGTCAATAATATATACACTTTCGGTGACAATAATGAACCGGTGGTCAACGAACGTATTCGCAAATCTTTAACGCCATGTACCCTGGAGAATCACGAATGAAGAAGTTGTTAATAACTACACTCGTTGCGTTTTGCGCGACAATGCCAGCACTTGTTTATGCTGAGTATCCGGAAAAACCAGTTGAATTCGTTGTACCTTGGCCACCTGGCGATTTGGAAGATGTTGTTACCCGCATGATCGCTGAAGACTTTCAGGAGAAATACGATGTACCAGCAGCGGTGGTGAACAAACCTGGCGGTGGTGGTGGTCCGTTTCCCGGTGCGGTTGAAGTAGCCAACGCTCCTGCCGATGGCTACACTGTCGGTTCTTTCATCCTTGCGGTCCCTGTTATCGGACCCAACATTGGCATTCCGGAACTGGCCCCAAATCCTTTCGAACCACTGGGCGCGTTTTTAACTTATCCATTTGTGATAGTGGCAGCAGCTGATGCACCTTACGATGATATAGATGGACTTGCTGCCTATGCGAAAGAAAACGAGCTAGCTTTAGGTCATTTTGGTGCACCACTCATTCCAACGAAAGTTACTTTCGCTTTAGCCAAACAAAAAGGATTCGAATTTGCTTCAGAAGCTGCCTTTGATTCACTCGATTGCAATACCATCGCCTCAGGCGATGTTGATGTTATGAATACCACGTTGCAATTGGTTTTGCCTTGTCTCGACAAAGTTAAAGTACTGGCATCGATTGGTGAAGATCGCATCAGCCTAACTCCCGACACACCTACCGTTGCAGAGATTGCACCCGAACTGAATATCTCACTATGGAACGGTTTGTTCGTTCACAAAGACACACCTGCAGATGTTCGCGAAAAGATCATCGCCGTAGCAAAAGACACTTTGGCTTCCGAGCGTGTTGCCAAGCTGGGTACAGAAACAGGCGCTCTATTTTATTGGCAAGATGCCGATGCGACTAATGCGCGCATTGAAGCTAACATCGAAACCATCGGAGCGGTAAACGCTATGCTAGAGTAAGCCGGCGCACCAATTAATTGGTCAGGGTGTCGTAGTATCGTTTGCGGCGCCCTGACCGCACGGCAAATCACAGTGTATGAACGAAAAAAACACTAAAAATTTATTTTTACGGCAACGTCGTTCTGGAGATTTAGTATTTAGCTTACTGTTTTTCGCTCTTTGTCTGTTTCTAGCCTATAACCTGCCAGATCAAACAACTTGGTCGAAAGGCACTAAGCTTCCAGCCCAACCCGCCTTCTGGCCCTACGTATCAGTTGGCATCATGACATTCTTCTCTCTTTTGCACTTACTAACCGGACTACTATCTCCAGCCATAAAAGGACGTTGGCTCGAAGTGACCTTCTGGTTACGATCACTCGAGTACGCCGTCTGGTTTATGGTTTATGTGTTCATCGTTCCGATACTAGGCTATTTGCTGAGCACCATATTGTTTACCAGTACTTTGAGCCTCAGGCTCGGGTTTAGATCGGTAAACAACCTGATGCTAGCCGTGGTATTCGGTATTGTCGTTGTAGTGCTATTTAAATCGTTCTTGCAAGTTAAGGTGCCTGGCGGTCAAATCTATGAGTACTTGCCAACCGCAATACGCTCTTTCATGCTGACCTACCTCTAGTCGGATAAAACGACAATGGAAAATTTGTTATCCGGCGTAGAATTGTTATTACGATGGGATGTAGCTTTGGCCCTGCTTGTGGGTTCTGTGGGAGGGGTAATCATTGGCGCTATCCCGGGCGTCGGTGCAGCAGTTGCTATCGCTATATTACTGCCTGCTACTTTTTCGATGGACCCTATTGTTGGTTTGACTGTCCTGTTGGGCATTTACGGTTCATCCATGTATGGTGGCGCCATACCGGCCATCCTTGTTAATACACCGGGCACCGCGGTAAACGCACTCACCACCTACGACGGGTACCCAATGACCCAGCGTGGGGAAGCTAGACGAGCATTGTCCATCGCCTACTCTGCGTCGTTCTGGGGCGGTGTGTTCGGGATTATCTGTTTGATGTTTTTGTCTCCTATGTTGGCGCTTATAGCACCGCATTTCGGAAGTCGAGAAATCTTTCTCGCGGCACTGCTCGGTATGGTTTTGGTTGTGTTGGCTCATCGTGGACAGGTTTTTGCCGCTGGCATGTTGGCAGGCTTTGGCATCTTGCTTCAAACGGTTGGGCTTGAACCGGTGAAATACACCAAGCGACTCACTTTTGATCAAACGTGGTTAGCCAGCGGCTTTGATTTGATCGTTGTCGTACTTGGCTTGTTCGCTTTAAGCCAGGCATTTTTATTACTCGTAGAACAAAATAAAACACCGACTCTTGAACCTGTTAGCGGCTCGCTACTATCCAATATTAAAGAGCTATGGATATACAAGCGTGTCGCAACTGTTGCTGGTGGTTTTGGTGTGTTGATGGGCATGATTCCAGGTGTTGGCGAATTTACCGCCCAGTTTATGTCTTACACATATGCTCAAAAAACATCCAAGCACCCAGAGGAATTTGGTAACGGTTCGCCCGAAGGGTTGATCGCATCAGAAGCTGCCAATAATGCAGTACCGGCAGCAGCCATGATTCCACTGCTGGCATTGGGCATTCCGGGAGAAGCATTAACAGCGATGATGCTTTCAGTGTTCTATGTTCACAACGTCATACCCGGTCCGCAGCTGTTTCAAAATCAGATTGATTTTGTTTACGCGTTATATATGGCGATGCTGATATTGAATGTCATTGTGATTGTGTTTTTAGTTTTTTCAACCAATTTGATGACCAGGGTAATTCAAATACCCACACGATTTTTGGGATTGGTGATACTAACGCTGAGCTTTGTTGGTGTTTATTCACTGCGAAATTCAGTGGTCGATTGTGCTATCGCCGCAGGTTTTGGTGTTTTCGGGCTCATCTTGAAACGCCTCGAGCTGCCAATTGTGCCCATAGTATTGGGCATGGTGTTGGGCGGCATTATGGAAGTAAAATTACGTACCTCTTTTACGCGAGTGAAATCGCCATTGGATTTTGTTGACAGACCCATCGCGGCCATTCTGGCGATTTGCATCGTTTTGGTCATAGCTCTACACATACGCAGTGTAGTTAAAGACTATCGTTCAGGGCCAAAATCAATTAATAGGCCCGTCAATAACAACGAAAATAAAAGCAGGTAATCATTCGTGTTAGATCAAGCAAAAATAGATGTTCTGCGCAGTAAAAAAGTAGCTGCTGCAGGATTGTTAATAGATGGAAAAGTAGTGCCTGGCAGTTCAGGGGAAACGCTGGATATTATCTCACCAATCGACGGCTCGTCGTTAACCACCATCATCGCCGGTACAAAAGACGATACAAACAACGCTGTCAACGCTGCTAAAGCTGCTTTCAATGACGGACGCTGGCGAACGATGCCGCCGGCGGCACGAAAGAAAATCATGCATAAATGGGCTGATCTGATCGATGCCGAGGCTTTGGAATTGGCTGTGCTTGGCGTGCGCGATAACGGTACGGAAATCAGCATGGCATTAAGAGCTGAGTGCGGCTCTGCCGCCAGCACAATTCGTTACTACGCAGAGACTATCGACAAGCTCTATGGTGAAATCGCACCAACTGCAACAGAGTTTCTGGGCTTGATTCATAAAGAGCCAATTGGTGTTGTGGCCGCAATCATTCCATGGAACTTCCCACTAATGATCGGAGCCTGGAAGCTGGGTCCGGCTTTGGCAGTTGGGAATTCGGTGGTCTTAAAACCATCAGAAATGGCCTCTTTGTCTTTACTTCGAATGGGGGAACTTGCCCTCGAGGCGGGTCTGCCCGAAGGCGTATTGAATATTGTTACAGGCAAAGGATGCGTGGTCGGAGAAGCTCTTTCAAACTCAATGAACGTCGATGTGATCGTTTTTACCGGCTCTGGCGCTACTGGCCGGCGGTTGCTCGAAGCCTCAGCACGATCTAATATGAAACGCTGTTACCTTGAGCTGGGTGGTAAGTCTGCAAATATTGTGTTTGCCGATACGAAAGATCTTCCAACGGCCGCGAAAGTCAGTGCGGCAGGCATATTTCGAAATTCTGGGCAAGTTTGTGTTGCTGGCTCACGATTACTTGTTGAGGAATCTGTACACGATGAATTTGTTGCACAACTCACCGAAGCAACCATGAGCATGAACATTGGCGATCCGCTAAACGTAAACACAACATCGGGTGCAATTAATAACGAATTGCAACTTACTCAGAATTTGAAATTTGTTGAGATAGCACAAGCCGAGGGTGGCACCTTGCATTATGGTGGCAAGCAAATATTAAAAGAAACCGGTGGTTATTATATGGAACCGGCAATTATCACCAATGTTGCCAAACACCATGAGGTCGCGAACAAAGAAGTCTTCGGCCCGGTATTGGCTGTCACCCAATTTAAAGATGAAGCCGAGGCAATTGACTTGGCCAACAATACCGACTTCGGCCTCGCCGGCGGACTTTGGACCAGTGATTTAAGTCGCGCTCACAAAATGGTTCGTGCCATGCGAACCGGAGTTGTGCATGTGAATACTTATGGCGGACCAGATGTAACCGTGCCCATGGGTGGTGTTAAGCAATCCGGCAATGGCTACGATAAGTCTTTGCACGCCCTGGACAAGTATATCGATTTGAAAACAGCGTGGATTAAGCTTTAAGCCCGTATTTTGTTCCAGTAAAACTGCATTTTTTACGCTAAACTTAATCGCAACAAACCACACGATCATCCATGCGTACACAAGTAGTCATTATTGGCGGCGGACCTTCCGGATTGCTATTGGGTCAGCTATTGCACAAGTCAGGAATAGATGCTGTCGTACTCGAACGCAGAACGCGCGAATATGTGCTTACCCGCATTCGTGCTGGCGTTTTAGAACGAGGTCTTGTTGATTTGCTGGAGCAGGCTGGCGCAGCCGATCGATTACATAACGAATCATACACCCATGATGGCACTGTGTTCGCTGTCAACAATGAACACTTTGGTATCCCGTTTAGCAAATACATTGACAAGCCAGTAACAGTTTATGGTCAAACAGAATTAACTCGCGACCTGTACGACAAGCGAGAATCAGTTAATGCGCAAACTTTGTTTAATGTTGAAGACGTAGTCCTTAATAATGTCAAAAGCAATGCTCCCAGCGTTGAATGTCGTGTAGCAGAAAAAACAATACGTATCGATTGTGATTTTATCGCTGGCTGTGATGGCTCATATGGTGTAAGCAGGCATAACATTCCAGCTGAAGTACGTAATGAATTTGAAAAAATCTACCCCTTTGGCTGGTTAGGTGTATTAGCCGAAACCAAACCTGTGCATGAAGAACTTGTTTACGCTAATTCGGACAGAGGCTTTGCATTGTGTTCTATGCGAAACCAAAACTTGAGTCGCTACTATGTTCAATGTGATGCAAACGATAATATTGATAACTGGACCGACACCCAATTTTGGGACGAACTAAAACGCCGGATACCCGATCAATTCGCCGACACGTTAGATACCGGCCCGTCAATTGAAAAGTCTATTGCCAAACTACGCTCTTTTGTGTGTGAACCAATGCAATGGGGTCGATTGTTTCTATGTGGTGATGCTGCGCACATCGTTCCACCAACTGGCGCAAAAGGCCTAAATACAGCGGCCTCAGATGTACACTATCTGTATAACGCTCTGCATCAATGGTACTCAGAAAATGATCATACCGCCTTGGATAAGTACTCAGAGACAGCACTGAAACGGGTCTGGAAAGTCCAGCGTTTTAGCTGGTGGATGACTTCAACCTTGCATCGATTTCCTCAATACAGCGAGTTTGATTTACGCGTACAAAGAGCCGAATTGGAGTTTCTTCAACAGAGCGAAGCAGCTCAAGCGAGTCTTGCATTAAATTATGTAGGTCTACCCTACTAAAAGCCATTTCAAACAGAACACCAGATCATCGATCATATAATCAATTAGCGCACCGAGAATCTATCGACGAGTCGCATGGTTTTTTGTGGGTTTTCTCAACCGACATTGCAACCGAATTGTTACTTTGCTCGCGCTACTGTTACCCTTTTAATGCCTCTTCAATACGTTTAATCGCGCCTTGTAACACCGACACTAATTCTTTACGTCGGGTTTCGGTCATTTTTTCTAATGGCAGTGCGATCGCCACCGTACCACTTGGGTCTGCTTGATCTAAAAAGAACGCCATTGCCACGCTGGCCACACCCTCTTCAAATGATGACTGTGTTTGTGCATATCCGTTTGATTGCGTCTGCTCTATCATACTTAACAAATCAGCTTTCGCCGTCGTCGTGTACGGTGTCGACTTTGTACGCTTAATCGCCAGGATGCGTTCACGCGTCTGCGCAGTTGCAAGCGATAAATAGCATAGCCCGGACGCGGTAGCATGAAACGGCAGCGGCTCTGACGGAACAATATTGATAATTTTGCTACGATTCGGAAGGCGATAAGCAAGAACGGTCATGTAATTGCTCGTTGGTACGCTAACGTGGGTGGTTTCTCCTGTGCAATCGAGTACCCAGTCCAAGGCTTCCTGCGCGGCACTGACCAAAGGTACCGATGCTTCGCGAATACGCGCCAGGCGTAAAAAGCCTGTTCCCAGTCTGTATTTTCTCGTGTCGTTAAGTTGTTCAACAAACCCGTGCTCGGATAGCGCCACCAGTATTCTTCTGGTTGCTGCTTTATCAAGCCCTGACAAACGCGCAAGTTCGCTTAGTCCCAATTCGGTCTTCTGGACCGAGAACTGATCGAGCACACGCATGGCTTTGTCGACGGTTTTCAAAGATAGGATTTAGATTGAATCAGAACACTACCATCTTACTATCGACATCAATGTTGTCAATAATGCTCTGTTCCGTAACCAGATTATTAACTGATCTCAATCAAATATGTTACCAACAACCCAATGGCTAAAAGAAAAAGCAACGTACCTACTAGTCCGCCAATGACAAAGTGCCAAGGCTTGCCATGTGTAAAGTCGCGTTCTTTGTTTTTAGACGATTGAACACCCAGCATCGCAGCCCCCACACTTTGCATAACGGCCAGCAACCCTGTTCCGGAACGCTGACTGGGGGAATTTGCGTCGGGTGCATCATCCAGTTTGTGATTCGAACTGGATGACACACCTGATTGTGAAGAGTCTTTTTCGGTCATCTTTTATCGGATGCCACTAGTGTGGTGTGACATACAAACAACTCACTAGCCACTGGCTGGTTGACAGTCAAAGCTTGATTAGAATCGAAAACCCGCCTTTGCACTGCCGCTAGTGTAATCGCCGGTTTTATCTGCTTCGAAAGTCATGTTGATCAGTCCTAGGTTTACATTGACTCCGGCGAACACTTTTGTTTGATCAAGCGTTTCTTCTGTCAGGCTCGGTGCATCATTTGGTGTTGCAGTGGATCTGACAATACCTGCCCCGGCATAAGGCGTGATAAGCAAAAAGCCTTTGGACACAGAGATATCAAGACCAAGATTCTGCAAGTCCATTTCATCAACGCCTTCAACTATGGTACCGCTGGCACGAATACCTACAGCAGGTAATGCCACATTACCTTCCAATACAGCGTAACGAACTTCAGCTCCCAAAACTCTAATATCGGTACCTGGCGCGCCACTGGCAGACACTCCAACATCAAAACCGAACGGCAGGCCTTTATGCAGTGTCAGGCGCGGTAATGCGATACCCGATACATCAAAATCTCCCTCACTGGCTAAATCAAATATCTGATCAGCCTCAATTGTGGTGTATGACAGGCTAAGTCCAACATCGAATCCGAGCAGGCCCAGCGGTTCTGGTGGTGTTACGCCTTTATATTGAGCGGCGGCCGCTACGTTTTCAGACAATTGTTTAAATTGATCTTGTGACAATGCATCAAGCGTATTAAACGATGCTGCCTGTATAGAGGATGCACTAAGCAATAGAATTAGGCCGATCAAGCGAGTCATAAACTTCTCCGGTAGAGTTAGTGGGCAGCACCGTCCGATTCGGCCTGCTCAAGTGCCTGCATATTGTCCAGAAGTTGATCTTCCAGTACAGTAACTTGTTGTTTCTGTTCTGCTTCCAAAGCCAATGCTTCGGTCAATAAAATTTTGTTCTCAGCAGTGTATAGCTCATTAGATGCCAGTCTGTCGCGCGTCTTTGACAGTTCATTCACACACCGCTCCAATTTACGCTCGGTTTGCTCAATTGCACGTGTCAACGGGCGAAGTTTCGCTCTAATCGCCGCCTGATCGCGCTTTTGCTGTTTGCGGTCAACAGTACTATGTCCATTTGTGACGGTTCTGTCATTGTTTTGTTCCTGAGCTGTTTCAACTAACCCTGCTCGACTACGGTAATCACTTAACCATCTCGCGTAACCATCCAAATCGTCGTCGAATGGCGCCACAGAACCGTCTGAGACCAATATCAGGTCGTCGACAACCGATCGAAGCAAACTGCGATCGTGAGAAATAACCAGCAATGCTCCACCGTAGTGCTGCAAAGCTTCGGCCAAAGCGTCACGCATTTGAATATCCAGATGATTGGTGGGTTCATCAAGCAGGAGCAAGTTCGGTTTGGCATAAACGATAAGGCTAAGTGCTAACCGCGCTCGTTCACCGCCAGACATGGTTTCAGCGCTTTGCAAAGCCTGATCACCGGAAAACCCAAAGCCGCCTAGAAAACTGCGCGCTTGCGCATCGGTTAATGATGGGTCAGTTGTCATCAGGGCCTGCAATGCCGTTTGATCATCACGCAGTTGATCGACTTGATGCTGTGCAAAGTATCCAAGTTTTAGTGCTTGTGCAGGCAATCGTTCACCTTTTTGCAGAGCAAGGTCGCCTACGATGGCTTTGATCAACGTTGATTTACCAGCTCCGTTAGCACCCAGCAATCCGATACGATCACCACTTTGAATATTTAAACTGATGTTATTCAGTACAACATTGTCCTCGTAACCAATATCAGCGTCGCGAATCAGTACCAGAGGGTTAGGCAAAGCATCAGGTGCGCGAAAGGAAAATCGAAAAGGAGAATCGACATGTGCGGGTGCCAGTGTTGTCATGCGCTCAAGCATTTTTAATCGACTCTGAGCCTGCCTGGCCTTGGTCGCTTTTGCCCTGAACCGATCAACAAACGATTGCATTTGTGCTTTGGTCTTTTGTTGTTTGATGTACATAGCTTGTTGATTGGCAAGCCGCGCTGCGCGTTGTTGTTCAAACGCCGAATAATTGCCTGTGTACAAGGTGGCAGTCTGCTGTTCTATATGCAGTGTGTGTGAGGTTATCCGATCAAGAAATTCTCGATCGTGTGAAATCATTAGCAGTGTACCGGTTCGTGATCGTAGCCAGTTCTCCAACCATAAAACAGCATCTAAATCAAGATGGTTGGTTGGCTCGTCAAGCAGTAATAGATCACTTGGGCTCATTAATGCTTGAGCTAGATTCAATCGCATTCGCCAACCGCCTGAAAAATCAGACACTGGCATACTGTGTTGCTCGGTTAGAAAACCCAAACCATTCAGCAAAGCACCGGCTCGTGCATTAATACTATAACCACCGGCTTGTTCGTAATCGGCCAGTAACAGGGCGTGCTGCTCGCCGTTGTCAGCAACATTCTGTAATTCAAGTTGAATGGCGCGCAACTTTTTATCACCGTCTATCACGAAGTCCAGCGCTTTCGCATTTGAGCTATGGGTTTCCTGCGCGACGTGCGTAATGGTAATATTCTGTTGCAGCGAAATATCGCCATCATCGGGTTCCAGATCACCTTGTATCATGGAGAAAAGCGATGACTTACCGCAACCATTGGCACCAGTAAGTCCAACCTTTTGACCACGATGAATGACCAAACTGACACGATTGAACAGCAAGGCGCGATCTCGTCGACAAGCAATATTATTGAAGCTAAGCATGCGGTATTGTTACACGCTTGCGACACTCTGGTCTCATTGGGTTAGCGCTTCCTGTTACTATTGCGATATTAGTTTGGAGATTCAATTCATGAGCACACTAATTGCACGCATATGCTCAATATCATATGCAAAAAACACACTCATTTTAGCAACGATTATGCTGCTGTCCGGGTGTGGCATCAATAATATTCCTACCTTCGACGAAGCGGTCGATGCGGCCTGGAGTGAGGTGCAAAACCAATACAAGCGTCGAGCTGATCTGGTCCCAAATCTGGTGGACACCGTGAAGGGATTTGCAGCTCAGGAAAAAGAGATTTTTATTGAGGTCACCGAGGCGCGCTCGAAAGTCTCACAGATGAATGTCTCACCCGAGATGCTATCAGACCCGGCAGCATTCGAGCAATTCCAAAAAAACCAGGCCGGACTTGGCGGTGCATTGTCTAAATTGATGCTGGTTGCTGAGCGCTACCCTGACCTAAAATCGAATGAGAATTTTCTGCAATTACAGAACCAGCTGGAAGGCACAGAAAATCGCATCGCCGTTGCACGCGGTGACTATATAAAAGCAGTGCAACGCTACAATACCGAGTTACGCACCATTCCTGGCCGCTGGTGGAAAAAATTCATGTATGCGGAGTCAACTGCGAAAGAGACATTTACTGTCGATGAAGCCGACACAGCCAATCCAAGCGTCAACTTCAGTGACAACTAAATGATGTTCAATACCGCACCGAAAATGGCACGCTGATATTAATTCGTTGGCAATGGACAGCTTGAACCTCACCTTGAACCCAGAGCACATTAACCCCGAACCCATCAATAGATGATGATTCGCTTGTCCAGCACTATTGTGTTTATTCTGTTGTTCATCAACAGTGTTTGCCTGTTCGCACAATCCGGCCCTGATTTACCAACATTAAGTGGCCGCATTGTCGATCAGGCCAACCTGCTTGATGCCGCTGCTGAAAATGCACTGGAAGAGCAACTAGCAGCTCATGAGGCAGAAACGTCAAATCAAATCGTTGTGGTCACAGTCGACTCACTTAACGGCTACGCCGACGCTGACTATGCTTTGCAACTCGGTCGCCAATGGGGAATCGGCACTGAAGAGAAAAGCAACGGTGTTATTTTGTTAGTTGCACCAAATGAGCGTAAAGTCCGAATTGAAGTTGGATACGGACTAGAAGGCGCTTTACCAGATGGGCTTGCCGGCCAAATTATTCGACGAAACATTCTGCCCCAATTCAAAGAAGGTGATTTTCCGGGCGGGATACACTCTGGGGTTAACGCTATTTTGCAAGCGGTTGTCGGTGAATACAAAGCCGAGCCGGTAAGCTCAAGACGCCCATCAAATCGCAATAACAAATCGTTTGATTTCATTCCACTGTTTTTTATTGGCATGATTGCCGTTCCGGCCTTACTTAGAAAGAGAGGCCTTTTTCGTGTTGCCAATGCGGCTTTTCCGGGTGGCTTCGCCGGCTTGGCAGCCACTGTGCTCAGCGGCAATATCATCATTGGCATTCTGGTTGGTTTGGCTATCTTCGCCGCCATCTTTTTATTAAGCCGTAATGCCAATGGTCCAGGTGGTGGCGGCGGGCGCCATGGCGGGTACGGCGGAGGCGGCAGATACGGTGGCGGCGGAATGGGCGGCGGTGGCTTTAGTGGCGGCGGCGGTGGATTCGGTGGCGGTGGCGCATCGGGGAGTTGGTGATGAGCTTTTTAACGCAAACACAAAAAACATCGCTTCGAGAGCAAATTCAGCAAGCTGAAGCCGGCACTACAGGTGAAATAGTTACCGTCATTGCCAATCAAAGCGATGGTTATAGATATATCCCCATGCTTTGGGCAGCGCTCATAAGTCTTAGTATTCCAGGCTTCTATTTTCTGTATCAATATGTTGCACATTCAGGCTGGAGTTATCCGGGCGAATCGGGCATCGCCCTAGCGCATCTCTACCAAATTCAAGTGCTCATCTTCCTGGGCTTAGGTTCATTATTTCAAATTTCTAAAATACGCTATTGGTTGATTCCAAAATCAGTAAAGCTACACCGTGCTCGTCGTCATGCACATGAACAGTTTTTCATTCAAAAACTTCACCTTACTGAAAATAACACTGGCGTTCTGATTTTTGTATCAGTAGCCGAACACTACGTAGAAATAATTGTCGATAAAGCTGTCGCGGAAGCGGTTGACAATAGCGTCTGGCAAGAAACAGTGAACGAGTTCGTACAACACATTCGCAAAGGCGAGATCGCGCAGGGGTTCTCAGCTACCGTTGAACAGTGCAGGAACGTATTGTGCGAACACTTCCCTGCCCCTCACGGCCGACCTGATGAGTTACCTAATCATCTCATCGAAATAATCAGTTGATAACAAGGCAACGTCAAAGGCTAATCGGCTGCAATCAGTTTGTGCTTGAATGATGTTGTCGTGTTTTACTAAAGTGCTAATAGTTGAATGAATTTTGACAAGCTGCTTTTGCGTGTTTTCTTACCCGATGATGATAGCTGGTTAAAACACGCTAATCCCTGGTCTACCTGGTCACGATTTGCCACTTTACCGTTTATTATTCTGGCCATCTGGTCTCGTGTCTGGATTGGTTGGTATTGCCTCATCCCCCTGGCGATACTGATTATTTGGGTTGTCATTAACCCTACTTTTTTCAGCAAACCAGCCACCTTCGAACGCTGGATCTCAAAAGCTGTGCTTGGGGAACGAATTTATATGAACCGAAAAGAAGTCCCTTTACCGGTTCACCACAGACTACCTGTAACCATTCTCACTATCCTGCAAACTCTTGCTGGACTGCTTTTAGCTTATGGGTTGTGGAAATTGCATATCCACCTGACATTGCTTGGCACAGTGTCGATTTACCTATCGAAAATGTGGTTTTTAGATAGAATGGTGTGGCTATATGAAGACACTAACCGGCAAATTTCCAATTAATCAACCAGCAATTATCGCGCTAAGAAAAGTTTGAGCTTTGAATCGCCAAGCGGAATTTATACATTAGTTAAGGGTTTTGTTGAGCTACCTGCGCTCACTTCAGACGCCAAAAATGCGGTAGTCATAGCCACCGGCGCCAACATCAGCAAAGCGAAACGCAAGCCAAACATGTCGGATAAAAAACCAATAATGGGTGGTGCCAACAGGAACGCGGTAAACGATACCATGGTAATAGCAGCCACGTTATCAGCGGCCTTTCCGGGGCGACGGGCAGCTGCGGTTACGGCCAATGGATACACTATAGCCACGCCCATTCCGCTTAGTGCTGCTCCAAACATAGCGATGATCTCATTGGTCGATAAAGCGAATACAGCAATCCCAGCCGACGCTGCCACTCCTGATACCTGCACAATTAGTTTTGAATCGTATCGATCACCAATCGAATCGCCACACAATCTTACTGCGGCCATGACTATGGCAAAAAACGAGTAGATAACACTGATAAGTAACGGCGATGCATCAAGAATTGACTTGACGAACACTGCTGACCAATCGATAAAGGCGCCTTCAACAACCATCGCTCCCATGGGCATAACACATAACAGTAGAATCACTCGAGACGGTAACCGAAACAGTGTTACGGATTGTTCGGCTTGATTGTTAACGCCTGACCCGGATTGCGGCAGACGCGTTGCCATCCAGAACCCCAGCATGGCAATAATTGGCATGACAATTAAAAAGTGATGCGTCACCGACAGGCCCAAGTGCGCGAGCGCTCCCCCAGTTAATGCACCTACCATGGACCCTAAACTCCAGAAACCATGACAACGGGACATAATACGCTTATTCAGCTCTTGCTCAATTCGGTCGGCCTCAGTGTTCATTGCCACTTCAGTTAGCCCCACCGCAACACCGCTAATAAGCAGGAAAAAAATAAATACAGCCTGCGTTTCAGCAAATGGCGGTAAAACAAATGATGCAGCCCAGGCCGGTAGAGCAATTTGGCAAGCTCGTCGAAGCCCCGTGCGTTCGATTATCCTCCCAGCGACCAGCAGGCCCAATACAGTGCCCAGGGGAATTGCCAGCAAGCAAAAACCAAGTTGCGCATCACTTAACGCCAAAGATTGTTTCATGTCAGGAATACGCGGAATCCAATTGCCAAGAACCGCAGATTCGAGGAAAAAAACACCAAATATGGCACTGATTGCTTTGCTTGATGGGGTCATTGCATTTGGGTGTTCATTCTGGGATGGCGGTAGGCAGGTTAATACGTCGCGTGTCGCTATAAGTTAAGCCTAACTGGCCCCTGACATTGAACTTGCGAGATAATATCGTACCCTTATTTTTCACTGATTGGATTAATAACGCAATGGCTGATGCAAAAGTACTTATTATTGGCGGCGGAGTAGCCGGATGTAGCGCTCTGTATCACTTAGCATTGCGTGGCTGGACCGATACGCTACTACTCGAAATGGACGAGCTGACTTCAGGTTCTACCTGGCATGCCGCGGGTAACATTCCAACCTTCTCCGGTAGTCGCAACATAATAAAGCTACAGCACTATAGTACCAAGCTGTACGCAAAATTGGCCAACGACCCCGAATACCCAATCAATTATCACCAAACCGGCTCTATTCGTTTGGCACAAAATGAAAATCGATGGCAGGAGTTCAATCATGTTCACGACATGGCCAATGCCATGGGCCTTGGCTACGAACTGCTAACCCCCCAGCAAATGAAGGAACGTTTGCCGCTATTGAATACCGATGGTTTGATCGGTGGTTTGTGGGACCCACACGATGGTGATATCGATCCTAGTCAGCTTACCCAAGCCATGGCAGCTGCATCTCGCAAATTGGGCGCTCAAATCAATCGCTTTACTCGCGTAACCAAAGTGGAACGAGTTGGCAAACTTTGGAAAGTCAGCACGCCTGAGAAAAGCTATACCTGTGAGTTCGTTGTTAACGCCGCTGGTTATCGTGCAGGGGAAGTCAGCGAATTGTTCGGCCAATACCTGCCAGTGGTTTCTATGCAACACCAATACCTGGTAACAGAGTCAGTGCCCGAGCTTGAATCGATGGATTCGTTAATGCCTCTAATTAGAGACCCAGACGATTCGTACTACCTGCGACAGGAAAAAACCGGGCTCATTCTTGGGCCCTACGAAAAGGACGCCCGTGCACATTGGGCAGATGGCAAATTGCCAGACAGCTTTGCCTATCAGCTCTACCCGGACGACCTCGACCGGCTGGAGTGGTACATTGAGCAGGCCTGCGAACGTTTGCCAATTCTTGGCAGTGTTGGCGTGCAAAGAGTCATCAACGGTCCCATACCTTACACGCCTGATGGCATACCAAACGTCGGACCGGCAGCAGGTTTGGAGAATGTATTCCATTGCAATAGTTTCAGCTTTGGCATTTGTCAGGGCGGTGGCGCCGGAAAAACGGTCTCAGAGTGGATTATTGATGGTCGACCCGAATGGGATATGTGGTCTATGGACTCTCGACGCTATGGTCACTACGCCGATCAAAACTATGTTGTGGATAAGGCCGTTGAGCTATACGGCCAAGAGTACGCAATAGGCTATCCGCACGATGAATGGCCTGCTGGCCGTCCTCGTTTGACCAGCCCGCTGTATGAAACGCTGGCGGCGAAAAACGCACAATTTGGTGCCCGCGGCGGCTATGAGCGTGCCATGTGGTTTGCAAATAAGGATGATGACACCAACAGCCCGGCAAGCTATGGCCACGGTGGCTGGTTTGATTCAGTCAAGGCAGAAGCTCTGCATACTGCAGAACATGCAGGGTTGCTTGATCTGTGTGGATTTGCAAAATTCGAACTTAAGGGTAATGGTGCTGCAACTTGGCTAGACGCTCAAATTGCGGGACGCGTACCCTCACCTGGCAGGTTGTCTTTAAGTTACTTTCTGTACCCAAACGCAGGTATTGCCTGCGAGATGACCATAACCAGTATTAGTGATGAACACTATATTCTGATCGGCGGTGCCCCAACACGGGTACACGACCTGGACTGGTTGCAAAAAGCCTTGTCCGGTAACCCCAATCTCTCCGTCACTGATATTACCGATCAAAGCAGTACTCTGGTATTAGCAGGACCAAAGTCTCGCGAAGTACTGGCGCCGGTAACCAACGTCGATCTGGGCAATGACCATTTTAAATGGCTAACCATGCAACAAATAACGGTAGCTGGTTTAGAAGTCATGGCGCTGCGGGTAAATTACATTGGCGAGCTAGGATGGGAATTGCACGTTGATAACAGCAATACAGTTGCGCTGTATAACGCCCTTTTCGAATCAGCTGCTGGCGCAGGTGTCGATCTGCGAGACTTTGGTCAGTACGCTATGGACGGTATGCGATTGGAAAAAGGCTATCGCGCAATGCAAGCTGAATTAGATCATGAAACTTCGCCGCTTATGGCAGGCCTTGATCGGTTTATCAAACTCGACAAAGACATCGATTTTCCTGGTAAGGAGGCATTGCAAATCGAGAAACAGCAAGGCTCGGCGCTTCAGTTTGTTCAGTTACAACTTGACAGTACCGAATTCGATGCGCTTTACGGCTGCACCATCACCAACGGTGACACTACCATTGGATACACAACCAGTGGTGGTTTCGGTTATCGATTGAACCGCAGCATTGCATTGGGATATGTCAATGCCGATATGGCATCACCGGGCACTGAAGTAAGCGTAAGGGTTCTCGGAAAAGTCGTGAATGCGACTGTCGT
Organism: uncultured Granulosicoccaceae bacterium; assembly: GCA_938045275.1. GTDB lineage: Bacteria > Pseudomonadota > Gammaproteobacteria > Granulosicoccales > Granulosicoccaceae > Granulosicoccus. Next base: position 11,319 of record CALIMV010000053.1, on the reverse strand, counting down.
TGCAGAACCACTATTAGATCCTGAAAACAAAAAATTACGTGCTTAGGAACAAAGCCGTATTTTATGGTCTTTTGTGAGCCTTCAAGAGTACAGACAAGTAAGCCCTAGAAATCAACATAGAAGTCAACAAAGAAATCAACAAAGGCTCGGAACGGGGCTCGACCTACAAACGGACACAAAAAAGCCGGCATATTTCACCGGCTTTTTTCTTTTTTAAAACCTACCTGCGGTTAACTGTTCAGAGCTATTCACCTGATTTTTTTGCCATCTGAACCACGTTACTCTCCATGCGCTTATGCAATTCTTCGAGATAGCTCGCGAACTCTGAACCAACTTCGTGGTGATCAAGTGCAAACTCAACCTGTGCCTTCAAATAGCCAAGCTTACTACCACAATCGAAGCGACTGCCTTCAAAATTGTACGACAGCACTCGCTGCTCAGAAAGTAATTCTGCTATAGCATCGGTTAGTTGAATTTCATTACCTGCACCACGAGTGGTGTTTTCCAACAGGTGAAAAATTCTTGGCGTTAAAATATATCGACCCACGACAGCAATATTACTTGGCGCATCAGCAACAGCGGGCTTTTCAACAATACCGGAAACTTCCATTAGTCCTGGTTTAACTTCATGGCCCGCAACAATGCCATAAGAGCTAACATCTTCTCTTGGAACAGGCTCTGTACCCAGGATTGAACAATGTTGATAATTGAAAACATCGACCATCTGACTCAAACAAGGTCGATCGTTAAAGTTGATCAGGTCATCAGCCAGAATAACGGCAAACGGTTCGTCGTTCACAACTGGCTTGGCGCACAGCACAGCATGACCAAGACCTAGCGCTTGTGACTGGCGAATGAACACACAATTTACATGCTCTGGAAGAATGTCTCGAAGTACCGCAAGCATGGTGTCCTTGCCTTTGGCTTCGAGCTCTCGCTCCATCTCGTAAGCGGTGTCAAAATGATCTTCAATTGATCGTTTGTTCCGGCCAGTTACAAAAATTAAGGTATCTACTCCCGCCGCCACCGCTTCTTCGGCTGCATATTGAATAAGTGGTTTATCAACCACTGGCAACATTTCTTTCGGATTGGCTTTGGTTGCTGGCAGGAACCGAGTCCCCATACCTGCGACTGGAAATACTGCTTTTTTAATTTGTTTCATTCTTGCTCCACCTAAGAAGGGCATCTGTATTCGCCAGGCAGGCGATACTATTTGCCCATATACATACTACGGAGCCGCCATACCCCGTCTGCTCTTTTCGTACTACGGAACCGCCGTCCATTGCCCATCAAACGCCCAAGCAACAGACAATTTTGATACTATTTGCAACTAGCAAGCCAAACACAGAGAGATTGACTATGACGTTCGTCGTTACTGAGAACTGCATCAAATGCAAGTACACCGATTGCGTCGAAGTGTGCCCGGTCGACTGTTTCCACGAAGGACCCAATTTTCTTGTCATCGACCCGGAAGAGTGCATCGATTGCTCTTTGTGCGAGCCTGAATGCCCTATCAACGCCATTGTCGCCGAAGAAGACATGAAACCCGAAGACGAGCAATACCTGGCCCTCAACGCCGAGCTTTCAGCAATATGGCCGGTTATCACTGTCCAAAAGGACCCACCAGACGATGCTAAAGATTGGGAAGACAAACCCGACAAATTAGCGTTACTGGAAAGATAAACCTTCAGTACTGCCTACTTCCATTACTGTAAATCTAGGTGCGTTACATCGTTACTGGCTGAACACCTTTGCTTTCGGCGTTACTTTCGGCGTTTTTTTTGCCGTTACTATCATCTGTAAAGCACATTTGCAAAGCAGCTTGTCTGTTAAGCAGCTTCATTGTTCGATCACAGCTGTTATGTTAACCACTATCGTTAAGCTGTGGTGCGAAATAGAGATTCACGCAACAATGCTTTACCTGGCAACATAACGCAATTTTACAACATGTTGTTATTTACAACTGGTATTAATTCCGTAATCTTTGTCAGAAATAATCCCGTGGTCCTCGAATCGATGTCATTAATTCGTAGGTAATAGTGTTAGCAGCGCTCGCCAATATTTCAATGGGATGTTCGACACCCCAAACCACTGCTTCGTCACCCAATTGCGCGTTCTTTACTTTGCTCAAGTCAATCGCAATTGAGTCCATTGAGACTCGCCCAATAATTGGACAGATTCGCCCGTTCAACAACACGCTGGCATTGCGATCTAACACTCTTGGAAACCCATCACCGTAGCCGATCGCGATATAACCGACACTCATCGACTCGGCACAAACATAGTCTGCTGCGTAACCGACGCTGTCGCCCGCTTTGTATCGTTTTACCGAAATTAACGGCGCAGTGACTCGCATAGCCAGCCTTAACGGCGTCTGATCACGGGTTTGGCTTTGAACAGGATTAGAGCCGTACAGCATAATGCCTGGTCTTGCCCAGTGCGCCTGAGAATCTGGCCAAGCCAAAATTGCAGCAGAATTGGCTAAACTTTGCTGCACATTCATGTGCTGCGTGAGGCGGTTGAACGATTGAATTTGCCGATCTGTTAATCGATTATGTGGGTCATCGGCGCTTGCAAAATGAGTCATGGCGCCATACCAGTTCAGGCCATGGTTTTTGATCAAAACCTTTTTCACTTCATCTGGCTGAAAACCCAGTCGCCCCATTCCTGTTTCGATTTTTATCCAGGCACGCAACTGATGAGCATTCGGCACTTGTGCAAACCATTGCAATTGGTCCATGCAATGTATCACTGGCCAAAGCTGATAGTGCGCGCACGCTGCACATTCGTGCCGATCGTGAGCGCTTTGAATAACAAGAATGGGTTTGTCGATCAATGCGTCACGAAGCTCGATCGCTTCCGCTACGGTAACAACGGCAAAACCATCAGCCTGATCAAGCGCTTTCGCTACCTGGACAGCCCCATGCCCGTAAGCATCAGCTTTAACTACTGCAAACAGCTTTTGTCCACCTGAACGTAATTTGGCGAGCGTTAAGTTTTTTTGGATAGCACCAAGATCGACACGTATGCGTAAGGCACGCTTATGACGAATGGGTATCATGGTGTTGCGTTTTACAAGCAGTATGTTCTGGCTAGTACAAACCCAGGCCAATAAATAATAGTGGACTGCATGGCCTAACTAAACTCACCCGAATATACCTCAGGTGAGTAATTCTCAAACCGAGTGTATTTGCCTAGAAACGTCAGTACGCAGGACCCAATTGGTCCGTTGCGTTGCTTTCGAATCAAGATCTCTGCCTTGCCTTTACTCTGCTCATCTTCTGGATTGTAAACCTCATCTCGATAGATGAATATGATGACATCGGCATCTTGCTCTATCGCACCTGATTCGCGTAAATCAGACATAACCGGTCGCTTATCGGGTCGTTGTTCGAGACTTCGATTCAGCTGTGACAAGGCTACAACAGGAACAGACAGCTCCTTAGCTAAAGATTTTAGTGAGCGGGAGATTTCTGATATTTCTGCGGTTCGATTTCCATCACCACCTGAGATCTGCATCAACTGCAGGTAATCTATTACGATCATGCTGATGCCATGCTCACGCGCGAGTCTGCGGCAGCGAGCACGCAATTCCACCGGAGTCAATGCAGGCGTATCATCTATAAACAGATTACGTTTCTGATTAAGTATAGTTATCGCAGATGTGACACGTGGCCAATCCTGTTCAGCCAAATTACCGGTACGCAGCTTTTGCAATTCGACGCGCCCTAAAGAAGAAATCAGCCTCATGCCGAGCTGTTCCGCCGGCATCTCCATACTGAATACGGCAACCGGTTTATCGGCGGTTAATGCAGCATGTTCAGCCAGGTTCATTGCGAAGGTCGTCTTACCCATCGATGGCCGACCTGCAACAATGATCAAATCAGATGCCTGCAAACCACTGGTCATTTCGTCCAGATCGTCAAACCCGGTTGACTGACCTGTAATAGCAGCATCTGACTCGTACAGTGTGTTAATACGTTCGATAGCCGTCGCCAGCACGGTCTTTATGTTCGAAAAACCGCCGCTGCCTGCTCTGCCGGTTTGATCTGCTATAGCAAAAACTTTGGCCTCAGCCTGATCAAGTAGATTTTTGGTACTGCGCCCATCGCTGTCGAAAGCACTGTCCGCTATCTCATTGGCTACACCAATCAGCTGCCGCAATACAGAGCGCTCTCTAACGATGTCAGCGTAGGCTGTAATGTTAGCAACACTAGGGGTTTCTTGAGCAATAGCGCCTATATAGTGCACACCATTTGCATCTTCCAGCAAACCCATTGTCTGTAACTGTCCGGCTACGGTGACGACATCGGGAACAAGGTTTTCACTGACCAGCGAATTAATCGCTCGAAAGATAACACGATGGTTGTATTGATAGAAATCCTTCTCTACAACCAGCTCAGAAATTTTATCGAAGGCTTCGGCATTGAGCAAAAGACAACCAAGCACGGCCTGCTCTGCTTCGATTGAATGCGGCGGCATTCGCGCCGCACTAAGCTGCTCGGCCAACTCGCTGGTTGACTCATACTCAACGGCATAATCGTCTGGGTTAAAAGACATCTGATGAGCCTCACGGCAAAAGACCTTGACTGGACAACCTTAACAGTTACACGATCAAAATCTATAAAACAGACACATTCGATCACGAAGCTTTGTGTGCAATAAATTAGACCACCGGGACAATTAGACCACTGGGACAATAGACCACCGGGACCGACTGTGCTTTGTGCTTAGTCCGCCTCTTCACCCACCACTTCAACGGTGACTTGCACATCTACATCGGCATGAAGGTGCAGGTTTACCGGATGCTCTCCAACATTGCGTAGCGGGCCATCCGGCATACGGATTTCTTTCTTTTCAATGTTCACACCAGCGGCCTCTATCGCCGCCCGAATTTCTTCCGTGCCAACTGACCCGAATAACTTGCCTTCGGTACCGCTTCTGGAGGTTATAGTCACGCTCAACCCTTCCAGTGACGCCGCACGCTGTTGTGCTGATTGCAACGCTTTAGCCTGTTGCTCTTCCAGTTCAGCACGACGTGTTTGAAATGCCTCTATGTTGGTTTTGGTTGCCATTTCGGCTTTGCCCTGTGGCAACAAGAAGTTGCGAGCAAAACCAGATTTAACGTCGACTAAATCGCCGAGGCCGCCGACGTTATCGATTTTCTCTAAAAGTATGACTTGCATGTGTATCCCCGATACAAATTCAAATTTCACGTATACGGAATAAATTATCTGCTATTCCCAACACGCTTAATACAAACATGGTTGGCGGCAGCCACAATATGGCGTACATGCCTGTCAACCAACTCTTGCTCAGACCACGCTGCTTAGTTAAGCAATGCAGCACTGATAGTCCCTGGATAAAAAATACAAACATCATCGCTGACGTAATTAACGTAAAAAAAGACCCAGCGAACAACTGCGCCAATCCAAACGCCACGACAAACACTATAACCGCTTCTCGCCCCAACCGTAATGAATGGAATTCCTTTTGAAATCCACCAACATTAAACAGTTGCGCCTGCCAGTACCTGCCGATAAATAAACCACAGGTGACAATAAACAGTGCCCAACTGATTGCCGATTCGGCCAACATGGCTGGCATGACATCACGTATCACAACCAGGTTTTTGTCGCCTAAATTTTCCAACTCTGCAGCCGAAAGAACAGACAGCGTATCGGATACCAAATATTGCCAAAAATGCACAAGCTCAACCTTGAACACACTGGCAACCAGACCAATTATTACGGTAACCGGTACCACCGAAAGTACCGCCATTCTCAAGCTCACTGTGTTTAGCAGTACACTGGCAACGATCAATGTCGCCATCCAGCACAGGGCTATAAAAATGAGCACAGGCTGTGTAAATTGCTCCAACATCAGCGATGCTGCTATGACAAGCAATGCTGCAATCATTGCAGCAGATACGGCAGCTTTCTCTCGATGCCGTAACATCACAAAAGCTAGTACTGCTGCACTGAGCATAATGGCAACCGGGGTCACAAGTAGCCCGAACACCACGCTCAAATCGAAGATCAGAACACCTAAAAATCCTATTGCTGCACTTATGGCCGCAGCGGCGAACAGTCCTGCTTCAGCAACGCGAGCTAATCCCAGCACGGCATATCACCGTAATTGCAAATTATTAGCAAGCGCTGATACCACTAAACCTTAATGTTGATCTGTATAAGGAAGCAACGCAATGTAGCGTGCTCGCTTGATTGCAGTTGACAGCTGTCTTTGATAACGAGCCTTGGTTCCAGTAATTCGACTAGGCACAATTTTACCCGTTTCAGTAACAAAGCCCTTGAGTAGTTCAAGATCTTTGTAATCAATTTGCGCAATACCTTCAGCGGTAAAACGGCAATACTTACGACGACGAAAATAACGAGACATAGCTATAAGCTCCAGAAATTATTATGAGGCTGATACAGGCGGTTCATCGACAATGTCAATGGCTTCAGCTTCAGGGACTATCGGAGCATCATCATCATCGGATGAGAAAGACTCACTATCGGCACTACGTGCCCGACGTTCTTCGTCTCCACGGGTTTCTTCTTTCTTAATCAGTGGTGATGGTTCAGTAACCGGACCGGTAGTTGATAAAACCATGTGTCGGATAACTGCATCATTAAATTTAAACGCACTGGTGAGTTCGTCGAGAGCGGTCTGATTGCATTCAATGTTCAACAAGGTGTAGTGCGCCTTGTAAACTTTGTTAATTGGGTATGCCAGCTGGCGCCGACCCCAGTCTTCCTGGCGATGAATAACGCCTTCCTGAGATTCGATGATGCCTCGGTAGCGTTCTACCATGGCGGGTACCTGCTCGCTCTGATCCGGGTGGACGAGGAACACGATTTCGTAATGTCGCATTTTTGCTCCCTATGGGTTTTGTCTGGCTATCAACTCGTGTGGTTGGCCAAAACAAGGAGAATGGCAATATTGCCGTACTGCTCAGCCGACTAAGTTTACACCAGTTCGTAGGCAGTGACAATCTGAGAATACAACCAATGAGACAGATTGTGCGGGCCTCGACAGGCCTTTCCAACAGGGCCTCCAGCGGAAACACATTGCATTACATGTTTCGCTGCCGACAAACCTCAAATAAGCTAACCCCGGTCGCTACGGACACATTCAAACTACTAACGCTTCCGTGCATCGGTATCGTATACAGGCCATCACAGGCATCCCGCGTCAGTCGCCTTAATCCGGAACCTTCAGACCCCATGACAATGGCAATTGGGCCGGTCAAATCAATATCATACAACGCAGATTCGGCCTCCGCTGCAGCGCCATAAATCCATATTCCAACATCCTGGAGTTTCTTGAATACACGCTGCAGGTTGGTTACCTGAAAAACAGGCACAGTTTCTACAGCACCTGATGCGACTTTTCGTACAACTGGCGTAATGCCAACGCTGTTGTCGGTTGGCACAACAACAGCGTCTACGCCTGCAGCATCGGCACTTCGAATACAGGCACCCAGATTATGAGGATCTTGTAGTCCATCGAGGACAAGAACCAACATGGCGCCAGAGCAGCTATTCAGGTGTTCGAACAAGCCGTTCTCATTACCCACAGGCTCACCTTCGAATTCGGCCAAAACGCCTTGATGTTCTACACCGCCTCCGATCTCGTTGAGCTCATGCCTGGAAACTTCACGCACCGATACACCAGCCTTTTGCGCTAGCGACACAATCGCTCGTATGCGTGAATCTTTTCGGCCTTTTTGAATCATTAACGAACGGGTATCTGAAGCATTGGCTTTCAATAAAGCCTTGACTGCATGCATACCGCCAACGTATGTAATGTCTTTCATTGAAAATGATTTCCAGACCGCATTCAACTATTCAGTTTTATCCACCAGCCTTTTTTGTTTTCGATTCTGTTTTCGATTTTTTTTCCGCTGGTTTCCTCGATACCTTCTTTGTTGTCATGGTTTTCTTTTTACTCGATTTTTTTGTAGCGACGCTGTTCGCAGCCGCTTTTTTCTTTGCCACGTTTCGCTTTGATTCGACATTACTACCAGCCTTACTACCAGCCTTGTTTTTCAAGGTGGTCTTCTTGTCGGAGACTTTTTTCGAACGTTGCTTTTTTACCACCTTTTTCTTCGATAAGGCTTTCTTTTCCGATTCCTTGTAAACCCCCGTTTTCCTGGTGTTGGGTTTTTTATTGGCCTTCTTCTTTGCCACAGCTGTTTTGGAGATAGCTTTTTTGGCTACTTTTTTCTTACTCGCTGTTTTCTTCGAGCTGGTCTTTTTACCTATTTTCTTCCTGGCAACCGATTTCTTCGATGCTACCTTTTTGGAGACCTTCTTCTTGGGTACTGGTTTTTTCGAATCCACTTTCTTGGAGGCTGGCTTCTTAGATACTGTTTTCTTTTTAGCTACTTTCTTGGTACTCGTTTTCTTAGCCGTAGGTTTCTTCGAAGTAACGTTCGCACTGGCTGAGTTACTTGTTGACGACTTCTTCTGCGTGGACTTTCCAGAAGCTGTTATCTGAACAACCAACTGTTCATCTGAAGCCTGCTCTGATTTTGAAGCTTCTTCTGATTCTTGTATTCGCTTAGAACGCAACGAGTCATTTGGAGCAGTTGATCCATCAAAATTCTGATTCGCAACCTTATCTTTTCGTTTCTTACGCTTTTTACGATCGCTCGATTCATTCCCATCATCGACCTTGTCATCGGCTATTTTTGCAACCTTGTTTGTTTGACTATTTTCGTTCTTCTTGGCTTTACCAGACTTCTTTGATTTACCTGATTTGCGCTCATCAACGCCAACTTCCGCAAAATCGATTTTTCGATCTTCAAGATTAACTGTTTCAACGCGAACCATAATCTCATCACCCAAGCGATACTGCTTACCTGTGCGCTCACCCACCATTGCTTGTGCGGCTTGCTCAAAACGGTAGTAATCGTGAGATAGGTTGGTAACGTGCAATAAACCCTCGACATGGATACCGGGCAGCTCAACAAATAAACCAAATGAGGTAACCGCTGTAATAACTCCGGGATACTCGCTACCAATTTGATCTTGCATGTATTCGCATTTGAGCCAGCTCACCACATCGCGTGTTGCCTCTTCAGCGCGACGCTCAGTACTCGAACAACTCTCGCCAAGCGATTGCATAAGCGCGGGTGTGTAGCGATAATTTATGATGGTATCGCGCTTTAACACGTGTTTAATTGCCCGGTGAACAAGTAAATCCGGGTACCTTCTAATTGGGGATGTAAAATGTGCATATTGCGAAAGCGCCAGCCCAAAATGTCCGTCGTTTTTGGGCTGATATACGGCTTGTTGCATTGAGCGCAGCATCACAGTAGAAATGACCGTTTTATCGGGCCGGTCTTCAATTTGTTTACTCAGGACAGCGTAATCCTGCGCAGTTGGTTTATCACCACCACCAATCGAAAGCCCACGTAACGACAAAAACGCGCGTAAGTCTTCAAGCTTGTCAGATTTCGGTCCGTGGTGAACTCGATAAAGAGCAGGCACACTGTGCTGTTCCAGAAATCCAGCGGCTGCAACGTTTGCCAGAATCATGCATTCTTCTATAAGTTTATGTGCATCATTTCGAACGATCGGTACGATTTCGCTAATCTTTTTATCATCATCAAATAGTATGCGTGTCTCGGTAGAAGCAAATTCAATAACCCCACGTTTGGAGCGATTGACCGACAACACTTTATACAATTCGTGCAACGCGCGAAGGTGTGGTACAACCTCAGAATACGTTTCAAGCAGTTCACTTTTCTCGTCAGTGAGAATGTCGTTCACTTGCGAATAAGTCAGACGAGCATGTGACAACATCACGGCATTGTAAAAGCGAGTACGTTGTATGCCTCCCGCCTCATCGAGTGTCATTTCACATAACATGCACAATCGATCGACATCAGGATTAATTGAGCACAATCCATTAGACAGAACTTCTGGCAGCATCGGTACAACTCGACCAGGAAAGTAGACCGATGTGCCTCGGTTCGCAGCTTCTTTGTCGAGTTCAGAATCCGGCGCAACATAATGGGCTACGTCGGCTATTGCCACTAGCAACTGCCAACCGTTTTTGGTTTTCTCACAATAAACTGCATCATCAAAATCTCGTGCATCTGCGCCATCAATGGTTACCAGAGGTAGTCTTGTGATGTCTTTCCGACCCATTTTGTCTTGCTCTTGCACATCCGTGGAAAACCCATTGGCTCCATCAAGCACTTCTTGCGGCCACTCATAGGGAATATCGTGGCTGCGCAATGCCATATCGATTTCCATACCGGCTTCCATGTGCTTACCGAGCACCTCGACCACTTTGCCCACTGGCGGATTATGTCGGCTGGGTTGTTCCACAATTTCCGCTACTACAATATCGCCATGTGTAGCATCGCCTCGTTCCACATCCGGAATCATAACGTCCTGGTTAATGCGCTTGTTGTCCGGGGTGATAACAATGACACCCTTTTCCTCGAGAAAACGACCGACAATAGATTTATTGGCTCGTTCAACAACTTCTGCTATACGCCCTTCTCGACGACCGCGACGATCAATACCACTGACACTGACCACTGCCCGATCACCATGCAATACAAGGCGCATCTGTTTAGCACTTAAATACAGATCGCCGCTCCCATCATTTTTATCTGGAATCAGGAAACCAAAGCCATCCGGGTGCGCATTAATCCGCCCGACGATCAATGAATCTGCATCAACCGGTACCAGACCTCGTTTGCGGTTCTCAATAAGCTGGCCGTCACGCAGCATCGCTCGAACCCTTCGGCTCAAGGCGTCCAGCGCTTTTGCATCTTGAGATAGGCCTAGCCGACTGGCCAGCGCATCAAAATTCAGCGGCGCTTTTTCTCTGCCGAGCAATTCCAGGATGAATTCACGACTTGCAACCGGCTCTCCGTATTTGGCCTTTTCTCTGGCCAGGTGCGGATCGGTTGTTTTGCGGTGCTTATTATTCTTTTTGTTTTTCTTGTTCTTAGGTTTGTTCATAAATATTTACTTCAAATAGTACGATAAGGTTACGCTAATAATCACGTCTCAGTCATTTAAATCCAATACATCATTGACAGCGCGGATGAGCTTCGGTACATTTCGCGCTCAGATTTCCAGTTGTACCCGACCTTTGCCGAGGTGGCGGAATTGGTAGACGCGCTAGCTTCAGGTGCTAGTGAGCTTATGCTCGTGGAGGTTCAAGTCCTCTTCTCGGCACCATTACCACAGCTCAATTTAATACTCGGTTTCACCAACTCCAATAAGGCCGACCAACTCGCTCATGTTCGAAAAGCATTGAGCATCGTTGGCTTCCAGCACTTCATCA